>JAYSYN010000194.1:0-13242 GCA_043727575.1 Fimbriiglobus sp. | reverse complement strand
TAGAAAGGCGTTGTCGAGAATCGGGCTGTGGCGCAGCTTGGCTAGCGCGCTTCATTGGGGTTGAAGAGGTCGCAGGTTCGAATCCTGTCAGCCCGACTCAGAGGAGCCCCCGGATTATCGGGGGCTCCTCTCATTTTTTTACACCCCACATCTCGTGCGACATTTTCATATCATAACACTCATTCCCGCCACCAAGGATTTTCCCGGTGTCCGCCGACCGCATCACCGACTACTTGGGCCAGTTTTCCCAGGCCCGCAGCCAGATGACCGAGCAACTCGGGCGCGTGGTCATCGGTCAAGCCGAGGTCGTCGAGCAGATTCTCGCGGCCGTATTCACCCGCGGCCACTGTCTGCTCGTCGGCGTGCCGGGGCTGGCGAAGACCCTCATCGTCAGCAGCATCGCGCAGATTTTAGACGTCGGTTTCAAACGCATCCAGTTCACCCCGGACCTCATGCCGTCGGACATCACCGGCACGATGGTGCTCGATGAGAACGACCAAGGAAAGCGGGAATTCCGCTTCGTGCGCGGGCCGATTTTTTCGAACATCGTGCTCGCCGACGAGATCAACCGGACGCCGCCGAAGACGCAAGCGGCACTCTTGCAGGCCATGCAAGAGCGCGAGGTGACGGTCGGTCAAGATACTCACAAACTCCCAGAGCCGTTCTTCGTCATCGCCACGCAGAACCCGATTGAACAAGAAGGCACTTACCCGCTTCCCGAGGCGCAACTCGACCGATTTATGTTCAACATTTTCGTCGACTACCCGAGCCTCGACGAAGAGAAGCGGATCGTGAGTCAAACGGCCAAGGACGAAACGCCGGAACTGACGAAAGTGCTGACGGGCAAGGCGATCATTAACTTGCAGAAGCTCGTGCGCAGCGTACCCGTCAGCGACTTTGTGACCGATTACGTCGTCAAGTTGGTGCGGGCGACGCGGCCGAAAGATCCGAGTTCTCCGGAGTTTGTCAAGCGCATGGTCGACGTCGGCGCCGGCGTCCGCGCCGGGCAGTATCTCGTCCGGGCCGGCCAAGCATTCGCCGCGATGGACGGCCGCTTCAGCGTCGCCATCGACGACATCAAGAAAGCGGCCGCACCGGTGTTGCGGCACCGCGTCGGGGCCAACTTCCAAGCCCAAGCCGAGGGGAAAACCAGCGACGATATCGTCGCCGATTTGCTGAAGAGCGTGGGCGAAACCGAACCGGCGAAATACGTGGCGACGACGGCATCGGTGAAGAAGCGGTTGTGAGCCGCGGTTGACACCGACGGTACGATGTGCTGAATTGGAACTTCCAGAAGGTACGATTTCGTGAGTGGGGCGATCCGGACACTTTTGATCGTGGCGTGCGCGCCACTGATGCTCCCGCCGGGGTTCTGCCCTTGTTGGTTCGAGGTCGGTCACGCATCGACGGGCGCGAATGATTCACATTGGTCCGAATCATCTTCGCAACATCATTGCCATTGCCACGATGACGATGCAATGTCTGGACTCCCGGCAAATTCGGACGGGCCCACCCCGGTCGAACACGATTGCTTCTGCATAGCGATCGGCAATTGGGACGCGACCTCCGCATTCGTTTCCGCCATCGATTTCGGCACCCTTCCGATCGACTGTACCCCACTGCTTATTTGGTCCGGACGCCGCGCGCTGAAATCCATCGCACCGCACAACTCCCCGGCATTCTGTTTGGCCCCGCTCTACTTGCGACACTGCTCACTTCTGATTTAGCCGACACACCTCACCCTTCGGTCGTGTTTCCCAACCCGTCTCTCTCAGGAACCTCGCCCATGAGCGAGTCTGCATCCGTCCCCAGCGCGTCGCGCGGTATCCCCGCCATCCTGCGCTTCGTCACCGGCTTCATCCCGACCGCGCTCGTCCTCGGCGCCCTCGGGGCCGTCGGATGGTGGGGCCACGTCCACAATTGGAAGCTGCCGAAAGCCTCCGGACTCCGCGGCGAGGTCGCCGAAAAAGACGATTGGTGCGAGGAGCACAACGTCCCCGAATCGATCTGCCTCGAATGCCACCCGGAGATGGAGCCGAAAAAATCCGAGCCGAAGGGCTGGTGCAACACGCACGGGATCCCCGACTGCACTCTGTGCAATCCGGATCGGGCGGAACTCGCTACGCCGCCTTCGGTGGGTTCGGACGATAGGGCGCGGGCCGAGTCCGCGCTCGATTTCGCCCCGCGGCCGACGAACCTCAAGGCATGTACCCTGCACCGCAGGCGGATCCAACTCGCGGACGACGAAGCCGCGGCCAAAGCCGGGATTCAAACCGACCTCGTCGGCACCGCGTCCGAACGCGATCCGGTGGTCGAGTTCGTCGCTGCGGCGGGGGAACTCGGTCACGATCAAACAAAAGTCGCCCACCTCAGCAGCCGGTCCCCCGGCAGCGTCGTCATGGTTTTCAAACACCTCGGCGACAAAGTCAAACGGGGCGACGTCTTGGCCATCATCGAAGCGGCGGAGGTCGGCAAAGCGAAATCGGAATTGCTCCTCGCCTTCGGATTACTCCAACTGAAAATGCAAATCGTCGACGGCATCAAAAACTCCGGCGGGGCCGTGCCCGAACTGAGATTGCGCGAAGCCGAGGCCGCCGTGAAGGAGACGGAACTCCGCATCGACGGCGCCCGCCAAGCGCTCGTGAACCTCGGCTTGGCCCTCGATGAGCAGGAACTGCGCGGGGTTCCCCCGGAAGAACTGAAAGCGAAGTTGCACTTCCTCGCGTTGCCCGCCGCGATCGCCGCAGGCTTCGATGCTAAAAAAACGAGTACGGGTCTGCTCCCACTCCTCGCGCCGATGGACGGCACCGTCGTCTCCCGCGACGTCGTCGTGGGGGAAGTCGTCGATCTCAACAAAAGCCTTTTCGAATTGATCGACACGCGGTCGCTTTGGCTGACCCTCGACGTCCGCGGCGAAGACGCGGCGAAGTTGAAACTCGGCCAACCCGTCCGTTTCAAACCCGATTCCAACGAACCCGAGCTTTCCGGATTGATCGCGTGGATCAGTACGCAGGCCGATTTGAAAACGCGGGCGGTGAAAGTCCGCGCGAACGTGTCCGACGCCGGCGGGGTGCTCAAATCCAATACCTTCGGCAGCGGCCGGGTGATTCTGCGCGAGGAGCCGAATGCCATCGTCGTACCGAACGCGGCCGTGCAATTCGAGGGTTGCTGCCATATCGTTTTCGTGAGCGATAAAGTCGACCCGTTTAAATTGTTCCACGTCCGCAAAGTCCGGATCGGCGCGAAGGACGACCGCCGCACCGAAATTATTGCGGGGCTATTGCCGGGCGAACGCATCGTCACCGCCGGCAGCGGGATGCTGCTGAGTGAATTGTTGCGGAGCGGACTGGGTGAAGGCTGCGCCTGCCACGGGGCGAAGAAAGAATGATTCCGATTCTCATCACCGACCTCCGACCCGTGATCGACCAACCATGCTGACCGCGATCCTCGCCTTCTCCATTCGCTACCGCTGGCTCGTCGTGTTGGCGACCGTCGGCGTCGCCGCGCTCGGCGGCTTCGCGATGACGCAGTTGAACGTCGACGCCTTCCCAGATACGACCCCGGTGCAGGTGCAGATCAATACCGTCGCCCCGTCGCTCGGGCCGGAGGAAGTCGAACGCCAGCTCACCATCCCCATCGAACAAACGCTCAATGGCCTGCCGAAGATCACGCAGCTCCGCTCGATCTCCAAGTTCGGCCTGTCGCAAGTCGTCGTCATTTTCGAGGACGGCACCGACATCTATTTCGCCCGGCAACTCGTCACCGAGCGGCTATCCACCGTCCAACTCCCGCAGGGTTTGGAACGCCCGAAGATGGGCCCCGTCTCGACAGGTCTCGGCGAAATCTTTCATTACGTCGTCACCGGGAAAGGCGACGACGTGACCGAGTTGCGTACCGTCCACGATTGGATCATCCGCCCGCAGATGCGGCGCGTGTCGGGCGTGGCCGAGGTGAACTCGTGGGGTGGGCACGAACGCCAATACCAAGTGCGGATCGACCCCCCCAAGCTCGCGAAATTCGGATTGACCCTCGACGGCGTCGCGACCGCGATCCGCGACAACAACGGCGGCGTCGGCGGGGGCAATATCGAATCCGGCAGCAACATGCTCATCGTCCAAGGGGTCGGCCGAACGGCGAACCTCGAACAAATCCGCGCCATCGTCATCGCCCGGCACGACGGCGTCCCCGTTTTGTTGGGCCAAGTGGCCGAGGTGATGATCGGCAGCGAGATGCGGCGCGGGGCCGTGACCGCCGACGGCAAGGGCGAAGCGGTCCTCGGCCTCGGCTTTTTGACGATGGGCGAGAACAGCCACGAGGTGACGTGGAACCTCAAGCGCCAACTCGACGACACGAAGAAGACGCTGCCGGGGTCGGTTAAAGTGACCCCCGTCTACGACCGCACCGAACTCGTCGACTACGTCATTGAAACCGTGCAAGCGAACCTGTTCGAAGGCGGATTGCTGGTCGTCACGGTGCTGTTCTTGTTCCTCGGGCACCTCCGCGCGGCGTTCATCGTGGCGCTCGCCATCCCGCTGTCGATGCTCTTCGCCTTCACGGGCATGTGGCGCTTCGGCATCGCCGCGAGCCTGCTTTCGCTGGGCGCGCTCGACTTCGGCATGGTCGTCGATTCCTCGGTCGTGCTCATCGAGAATTGCGTGCGGCGTTTGGCGCACAACTCCGGTGGCCTGACCAAACGCGAAGTCATACTCGAAGCCGCGACGGAAGTCCGCCGACCGACGCTGTTCGGCGAACTCATCATCTTGATCGTTTATTTGCCGATTCTGACGCTCGAAGGCACCGAGGGCAAGCTCTTCCGCCCGATGGCGTTGACGGTGATTTTTGCCCTCGCCGGGTCGATGCTGCTGTCGCTGACGCTGATGCCCGCACTCGCCACGATCTTGATGCCGAGCCGGATCCGCGACCGCGAACCGTTGCTGTTGCGGGCGATCAAAGCCGTCTACGCCCCGATCTTGAAACGGACGATGCGGCACAAAGCCGCGGTGCTCCTCTTCGGTGCGGCAGTCCTCGCCATCGCCTTCGGCATGATCGCGCCGAACCTCGGCTCCGAGTTCGTACCCAAACTTTCCGAAGGCGCCATCGCCCTCAACATCATCCGGCAACCGGGCACGAGTTTGGAAGAATCGATCGCGCGGAACACGGCGATGGAACGGGCGATTCTGAAAGAATTCCCCGACGAAGTCGAACACGTCTGGAGCCGCGTCGGCAGCGCCGAAATCGCGACCGACCCGATGGGGATCGAACTGACGGACATGTACATCACTCTGAAACCCAAGGCCCGCTGGAAGAAAGCCGCCACCCAGGACGAACTGACGGATTTGATCCGCAAGGAATTGCGCACGATGCCGGGGCAAAAGATCGCCTTTGAACAGCCGATCGAAATGCGCATGAGCGAAATGGAGACCGGCATTCGCACCGACTTCGGCGTGCTGATTTACGGCGACGATTTGAACATCCTCAAAGCCAAAGGCGAAGAGATCGAGAAGGTCTTGAAGTCGATTCCCGGCTCCGCGGATGTCTCCGTCGAACAGATCACCGGCCAGCCGGTGCTGGAGGTGAAAGTCAAGCAAGAGGCCATCGCCCGCTATGGCCTGACCGCCCGCACCGTCCTCGATTTCATCGAAAGCATCGGCTCGAAACCGGTGGGCGAAGTGACGGACGGAGCGTACCGATTTCCACTGATCGTACGGCTCCCCGAAGCCTCGCGGAAGGATCCCGCCGCCATCGGGGCGATCCAAATTCCGGCCGCGAACGGCGAGTCGATTCCGTTGTCCCGCGTCGCCGACATCAAATTGTTGGAGACGCCCTCGACCATCACGCGCGAGTGGGGCCAGCGCCGCATCGCCGTGACCTGCAACATCCGCGGCCGCGATCTCGGGTCGTTCGTCGCGGAATCGCAGAAGAAAATCGGCGCCGAAGTCGCGTTGCCGGCGGGCCGGTATCACATCGGGTACACCGGCACGTTCAAAGAATTGCAGCGGGCCAAGCTGAGGTTGTTCATCGTCGTGCCGGTGGCGCTTTTGCTGATTTTTCTGCTACTCTACGCGACCTACGGCAACCTTCTCGATTCCTTGCGCGTGCTGACGGGGGTGCCGTTCGCCTGGGTCGGGGGCATCGTCGCCCTCTGGCTACGCGACATGCCATTCTCGATTTCCGCCGGCATCGGGTTTATCGCGCTCTCGGGCGTGGCCGTGCTCGACGACATGATTCTCGTCAGCTACGTCCGGCAGCTTCAGAAGCGCGGGCGGACGCTCGAAGAAGCCGTGGAGGAAGCGGCGCTCACCCGGTTGAGGCCGGTGTTGATGACGACCCTCGTGGCGTCGCTCGGGTTCATCCCTATGGCCCTGAGTGACGGCATGGGGGCCGAGGTGCAACGGCCGTTGGCGACGGTCGTCATCGGCGGCGTGCTCAGCGCGATGGTGATGTCGCTCTTGGTTCTGCGGGTGTTGTTCGTCGTCTTCCGATTCCCGGTGCGACGCAAACCCGCGGTGGTCGATCTGGTTTCCGCCCCGTGATGGGCATTCTTTTCAGGAGGATAGTCGATGAAGACTCTCGGATTCAGTTCGTTGGGCCTATTGGCGTTCTTGGCATTCGTCGGTTGCGATTCGCAAACGGCGACCCACGAGAAAAAGCCGACGCCGGCGACGGAGAAAAAAGACGACGCGAAGTCCGGCGAGGGGCACGACTGGTGGTGCGACGAACACGGCGTCAAGGAAGCCGAGTGCAGCATGTGCAGCGCGAAGGTCGCCAAGGAGCGCAAGCGCGCCGGCGATTGGTGCGAGGACCACCAACGCGCGAAGAGTCAGTGCTTCATTTGCGATCCGAAACTCGAAGCGAAGTTCGCGGCGGAGTACGTCGCCAAGAACGGGAAGCAACCGCCGGAACCGACCGGTCAGCGACCCGAGAAGAAGTGATCGCCGCGCCGGCAATCCGAAACCCGCCGCCGGTTTGAATTCAGAGTCTCACGCGGAGCCGCAGAGGCACAAAGAAGCGTGGGAAGAGGCTACAAAAAGGCTTCTCCGATGTTTCACTATTGTCGGGTCTCTCAGCGCCTTTGCGGCTCCGCGTGAGACTTCTATGGCGGCCCGTTCATTTGGATTGCCTCAGAGTGCAATGAATCCGAGGACGAAATCATGTTGACCGCCGAAGGGTGCCGGGGGCGAATCGCCCGATTCTTGGACCGCTTGCGGCCGACCGCGCCGGTCGTCCTCGGTGATCCATTGCACCTGATCTACTTCGCCGACGCTTACTGGGATCCGTTTTCGCTCGGGGCCGATTTCGGCGGCCGGCTGCAAATCGACCCCGACGGAAAAACGACGCTCCATTACGATTCCCGCGCGCCGAAGTCGGTGGACGGGGCCTTCGTAGACGCTCGAGACATCACGAAGTGGTACGACGGCCAAACACCGGGCCGGGGCAACCGGCGATTGATCGGCGGGATCTCGCCCGAGACACCGCCTGAAATCCACGCGATCATCGACGAGATGCGGCGGGCGAAAGATCCGGACGAACTCGATTCGCTCCGCAGATGTATGCGCGTGACGGAGGCGGGCCAAGCGTGGGCCCGGGCCAATGTGCGCACTGGCATGACCGAAATCGATGTCTACGCGGGTATCGTCGCGCAGTGTACGAAGGCGGCCGGGCACCCCGTAATTGTCTACGGCGACTTCGCGGTATCGCCCGGTTCCGCCAAGCGCGGTGGCATGGCGACCGACCGCGCTCTCCGCGCCGGCGAAACGTTGATCCTCGATTTCTCCGTGGTCATTCGCGGGTATCGCAGCGACTTCACGAACACCCTCGTCGTCGGCGCGAAACCGACCGCCGAACAGTTCCGACTGTTCGATCTGTGCACGGCCGCGATGGCGGCGGGGGAAGCCGAGCTGAAATCGGGTGCGAAGTGTCAAACCGTTTACGATGCCGTACGCGGCATTTTCGACGGGGCCGACGTCGCCGATCACTTCCCGCACCACGCGGGCCACGGCTTGGGATTGTCGCACCCGGAAGCGCCGTTTTTCGTCCGACATTCCACCGAGACTTTGATCGAAGGCGATGTCGTGACTCTGGAACCGGGGTTGTACGTCGACGGCGGCGGCGGCATCCGCATCGAGCACAACTATGCCATCACTTCTACGGGGTACGAACGCCTCAGCCGGCACGCGCTTGCACTGAGCTAAATTACCTCGACTACCGGCGTCACCGCACTTTTCGCGATCAGCGCCGGCCAGTAAGCGAAGACTTCGCGCACCGCCGGTCGGCCGGTGGTATAGCCCGTGGTGCCGGCGAAGCCGGAGGTTACCAGCGGCGCGAATTCTTTTGCGAAGCGCTCCACGTTCGCTTTGTTCGGATCCCGGACCGCGACTCGCAAGACAACTTCCGGCGGGTCGAACGAGCTCAACACCCCCGGAACGCAGTCGCCGGCGCCTAAAGCTTCGATGTTGGAATGCTCGAAGGTGAACCCCGATTGTCGGAGTCGGTCGAGCAGGATTTGTCCACTGCGCCGCGCCTTCTTCGCCGCGTTCGGCCCCGCCAGCACGAGCATCCCCGAAGCCGCGAAACCGTCGCGGTAGGCGACCGACACCTTGTAAGTATCGGTCGCGGGTCGACCCTTCGCCCCCCGGCACTCGACGACATCCGCGTCGATTTGGGCGAACGTCGGCGTCGTGAAATCGGCGACCACATCGGGCGTGAAGTACCGCGCCGGATCGGCGACTTCGTACAGCAGTTGCTCGGCGATCGTTTCCAAATTCACCCGGCCGCCGGTACCGGATGGTTTCGAAATCGCGAAGGTGCCGTCCGCGGCGATGTCGGCGATCGGGTAGCCGACGGTTTCGAGGCCGGTCGAATCGTCAGCGTTCATCCACAATCCGCCGGTCGCTTGCGCCCCGCATTCGATGAGATGCCCGGCGGTCGTGCCGGCGCTCAGTCGATCCCAATCGTCGGCGGCCCAACCGAACTCGTGGAGGCACGGGCCGACCGTTAAGCACGCGTCGGCAACGCGCCCGGTCACGACGATATTTGCGCCCATCCCGAGCGCCGCGGCGATCGGCGCCGAGCCGAGGTAGGCGTTCGCACTGACAACCCGTTGTCGCACGGCGGACAACGGCTCGCCGGTGTCGAGGTGGTTCAGCGAATGACCCGCCGCGAGGAGTTCGTCGAGCCCCGCCATCAAATCGTCGCCGGAGACGATGCCGATGCGCGCCCCGGGAACAATCGTCTTCGCGGCCAGCGCGCAGGCGTGCGGATTCATGCCGCCGGCATTGGTGACGATTTTCAAATTCGGCTGTCGTTGCAGCGTCGGCACGAGCCGGGTCAGCACATCCGTGAAATCGGTGGCGTAGCCGGCGTTCGGGTCGCGCTGGCGCAACAGCGCGAGGATCGACATCGTCAATTCGGCCAAATACTCGAGGGTGAGGTAGTCGAGCCCCCCCTGCTCCGCCAAGCGGATCGGGGCGTCGGGGCTATCCCCCCAGAAACCGCAGCCGTTCCCGATCCGAATCCGCTTCATGGCATCGCCCCGACGATAATGGACGAAGTCAGTTTACCGCCTCACGCCGGTACCGCGGGGTTTATCCTTCGCGTCGCCAGCTTCCGGCGGTAAGATGTCGGTTCGCCGCCAATTCCCGAGGGTCTCCCGTGTCCGAGTCGCCGTCGCGCCGGTCGTTTTTGCAGTCCTCGGTGGCCGTCGGCGCCGCCGCGATCGCCGTCCCTTCGATCCTGGCCGCGAATGCGAACGAGAAACTCAACGTGGGGCTGATCGGCTGCGGGAACCGCGGCAAGGCCTTGATCCGGGAGGTGTTGAAGCTCAAGCACAACGTCGTCGCCATCTGCGACATCGCCGCGTTCCGGTTGAACGAAGTCGCGAAGATCATCGCGCTCACCGAACAAAAAGAGCCGGCCAGTGAGTACGCCGAGTTCCGCAAATTGCTCGAATGCGAAGGCTTGGACGCGGTGGTGATCGCGACGCCGGACCACCACCACCGCGATATGCTCATCGCGGCCGTCGATGCGGGCAAAGATGCGTACATCGAGAAGCCGCTGTCGAAATTGATCGAAGAAGGCCGGGAGATGATCGAGGCGGTGCGGAAAGCGAAGCGCATCGTCCAAGTCGGTAACCAACGGCACAGCGGCCCGCATTGGCGCCGCTGCCGGGATGTCATCGAGAGCAACGACTTCGGCAATCTCGTCTTCGCCAAAGTCTGGGACACGCGCAACTGGGTGAAGCACGACCCGTTCGCCGTGCCCGAGAGCTTCACGAAAGATCAAGAAAAACAGATCGATTGGGCGGCGTTCCTCGGCAAAGCGCCGAAGCGCGAGTTCAACGCGAACCGCTATTGGTCGTGGCGTTGGTACTGGGATTACGCCGGCGGGTTGATGACCGATATCGGCGCCCACCAACTCGACGTCGTACAGTGGCTCGGCGGCATCGACGCTCCCAAAAGCGTCATGGCCCACGGCGGTCGATACCACTTCAAACACTGGGAGACGCCCGACGTCCTCAGCGGCACGTGGGACTACGGGGCGTTCGCGGCCACCTTCCACGTCGAGTTCATCAACGGGGCCGATGGCGTCGGGGCGACTTTCTACGGTACCAAGCAAACGCTGATCGCCGACGCGGATAAAGAGATCCGCGTCTACAACACGACCGAGAAAATCACCCCGGACACCGAGCCGAAGGAAGTTTGGAAGGTCGAATCCGAGACGCCGCTGCACGTGAAGAATTGGCTGGAATGCTGCAAGAGCCGGAAGGAACCGAACTCCCCGGTCGAACTCGGACACAAGGTCGTCGTGGCGGCACATTTGGCGAATCTGTCGTACCGCTCCGGGAAGCGAGTCTATTGGGACAGCGACCGGCAGGAAGTGATTGGCGGCTGAGCAGAAGTGCAAAATCTTGGTATCAAGAAATGGGATTGATCTTCGACAAGCCGCCGACGCCGTCGTGTCACGCGTCCACCGTCGTGGAAGTGGAGCGCGGCATGTTGCTCGCCGCGTGGTTCGGCGGTAAGGACGAAGGGGCGAAGGATGTCCAAATCTACCTGAGCCGATTCGACGGGACCGCGTGGAGCGCGCCCGAGGTCGTCGGCACCGAGCCGGGTCAACCGACGTGGAACCCCGTCCTGTTCAAAACAACCAAGGGCACTTTGCACCTCTGGTACAAGGCCGGGCCGAAGCCGGAAAGTTGGACGGGGTACGTGCGGAGCTCCACCGACGGCGGAAAAACGTGGAGCAAACCCGCTATGCTGCCCGCGGGGTTTTATGGCCCGGTGCGGGCCAAACCGCTGCAAGTCGACAATGCGATCCTCGCGGGCACTTCGGTCGAGAGCCACAACTGCTGGACCCCTTACGTCGATATTTCCAACGACGACGGCAAAACGTGGACGCGCTCGGCCCCGTTCGGCGTCGCTGGGAAGTTCGCCCAAATTCAACCGACGCTGTTCCACAGCAAATCGACCGTCGTCGCCCTCATGCGTTCGCGCGATCCCCGTCGCATCTGCCGGGCGGAGAGCGCCGACGGCGGAAAAACGTGGACGGCCGCCGAGCCGACGGAATTGCTGAACCCGAGTTCGGGGATCGACGTGGCCCGCGCCGGCCCGGAAGAATTATTCCTGATCTACAACCCGAGCACCGTGCTGCGGACGCCGATCAGCCTGGCTCGCTCCGCCGACGACGGCAAGACGTGGAAGAAGGTACGCGACCTCGAAACCGAAGTCGGCGAGTTCAGCTACCCCGCGATGATCGCCACCGAGGCGGGGACGTTGGAAATCACCTACACCTTCAACCGCAAGCACATCAAGCACGAATCCGTCGACCCGGCGAAGCTTCGGGGTTAGGCTCTTGCCGGCATTGACGAATTGCATCTACCCCAATCCGCACATCCGGAAAATTCCTTCAAGTCCCCTTCCCCGCGCGGTCGATAACGGGGATACGCCGTGCGGGGGATCGAGATGAGCGATACGAAATCGTTGTTGAATCGCATTTCCGCATTCCGCGAACGGTTGGAGCGCACGCCGTCGCTCGCCGGTATTCCGGGGGCGTTGCAGCTCGCGGGGCGGGCGGGCCCGCCGCCGGCGTGGTTGTCGCAGACGCTCCGCCAACTGGCCGGGGCCGAACCGCAACCTAGCCAAATGCCGCGGGAGTTGACGTCGCGCGCCCGCCGGATTTTGGAGATGGCCCGCGAACTCGTGCTCGAACAACGGGCCATTTCGGACGACGTCTTCTACCAACGCATCGCAGTCTTGCCGGTCGATCCGCTCGCCGGGTACCACCGCGCGACCGTCGCGGCCACCGAAGCGGCGTTGCGGTTGATCCAAGCGATGCCGGACTCGGCGGAGTTTCAAACCCGTTTGTGCGAAGGGCTCGAAACCGTTCTCGGCTCGATCCGCACGCGGTTGGACGTCGCCCGGCAGACGCTCGACAAACGCCGCGTCGAGTGGGGGCGCGTCGAAAAATTGGCCCGCTGCCTCGCGGATGTGCATTCGCGCCGGCTGGTCTCGTTCCACGCCTTCACCGAACTCGCCGAAGAAATCCTCGTCGATGCCAAGAAGGGCGTCCCCCTGCGATTCCCGGCCTTCCCGCACGAAACGGTCGCCCGGCAAGTCGCGGCGCACGCCCTCACGGTCGCGTCCATCATCGCTCGAATCGTCCCGCACGATTACGAATGGGCTTCGCAACCGGTCGTCCCGGTGGCGCTCGCGCTGCTGATGGACATCGGCATGCTCGGCATTCCCGCCGCGATTTTCAACAAGGTCGAACCGCTGACGGTCGAAGAACGCCGTCGGATCGAAGTCCACCCGCGAGTCGGTGCCGCGCTGCTCGCGGAGACATTCCCCGACCTCGGCGATTTGACCGGGGTCATCGCCGCGCACCACGAGCGCCTCGACGGCACCGGCTATCCGAATGGACTGACGCTCGACAAAATCCCGGCGCTCGCGAAGATGCTCGCCGCGGCCGATCATTACGCCGGGATGGCCGCGGATCGCCCGCACCGCCCGGCCCACGACACCCGCGCGGCCCTCACCGAGACCCTCGTCGCCGCCGAGGCGGGCAAGCTGGACGGCGACTTCGCCGAGTATTTGCTCCACTTGTCGTTCTACCCCGTCGGCAGCGTCGTCGAATTGACCGACGGCCGACTGGCCGTCGTGGTCGGCAGTCATCCGAATCGGATCAACCTGCGAGCGACGACGCGCCCCATCGTCGCGATTCTCAGTGATTCTGCGGGCGAATTGT
>JAYSYN010000193.1:0-13274 GCA_043727575.1 Fimbriiglobus sp. | reverse complement strand
CCGGGCTGTGCTCGGCCCTGTACAGCGACTGCTGGGACCGCTACTGGACTGCGGCCTGAGCCGGGTCCCCAAAACTCCAAGAGTTGTTGCTACACCCTTCCCCCCCCTCACGCCGGTTGGGGTCGGAGGGGCGTGCGGAACATTATTGCGAATAACAGCGACGCGATGGCGCATCCGATCAACGGCACGACCCAGACCGAGGGCCAGTCGATCACCGCACCGACGCGATACCGGTCGACGACGGCCGCCGCCAGCATGTTCCCGGTCCACGGGCCGAGTCCGCCGGTGACGAACGCGGCGATGGCTTGGGCGCTCGCCCGCAGCGTCGGCGGGGCCTCGCGATCGATGAATGTGGCCGCGACTACGAAGTAAAACGCGAAGCTCCAGCCGTGCATCGGCACGCCCAAAGCGAGGATCCAATCGGTATCGCCCCCGATCATCGCGGCGGCGCGGACGGCGCTGCCGGCGACGCCGAGCAGCATCAGCCATTTCATGTTCCGTTTGGGATCGAGCAGCGGGATCGCGAACATGCAACCGACCTCGACGACTTGGCCGATGGTCATCCAGCGTTCCGGTTTGATCAAGCCCTGGTCCGTGAGGAAACGGTGGCCGTAGACGCCGTAGAATTGGTTCATTTGCGTCGTCAAGAGCGCGACCAAAATGAACGCCACGAACGAGCGATCCCGGAACAATTTGAAAGCCGGTAATCCCAGCGCTTCGCCGACTGTTTTCCCGCGCCCCTTCGGCGGTGTCGCGGGCAATGTGAAACCGTAGAGCCCGAGCAGAAGGCTGGCGATGCCGGCGAGCAAAAACGGCTCCGGCGAGATCGGCCGGAGGATCGCCCCCAAAACGAGGCCGACGACGACCCAACCGACGGTGCCGAACAAACGGGTGCGCGCAAACTGATGCGCGGGGTCGGGCAAATTCCGCAACGTGAGCACGGTACAGAGCGTCAGTGCGATCTGCGCGCAAAACGATTGGAGCAGCATAATCGCGAATAGCGGCGCGAAGACCCGGCTCGTCGCGGCGCGCAATTCGGGCGATTCGTTCACCCGTTCGAATGCCGCCGTCACGGCGACGGGCGGTCGGGTCGAAGCGAAATCCGGGTGCTCGCGCAGCGGCGCACCGCCCGCGGTTTCGGCGTCGATGCGGGCTTCGTAGGCCGCGCGGATTTCGGGGTAGCCGCGCTCGCACCAACCGCTCGCCAAAATCAAGAACGAGCCGCACCCCAGGCTGGCGACCGCGAGGACGCGCTCGGCGTGGAAGAGACGGTCGACGAGGACGCCGACGAGGGGCGTCGCGAGCATGCCGCCGACGGCGAAGGTGGAGTAGATCCAACCGACTTGTTCGGTGCCGAAGTTCAGGCCGCCCCGCGCCGGGGGGGCCATGAGAAAGGTGGCGGTCGTGACCCCCCAGGCCCCGAGCGAGAAGTAGACCAAAAACATCATCGCGGACAGCCTTGTCCGCAGGAAGCGCTGCATAAATAACCCGGGGTCCGATCGATTCGCAACGGTCTGTTCTACGATCGGACGGCGGGACTGTCGCGGCGGAACGGTCTACCCGATCGCGGGGTCGGCGGCACCGGCGGTCGCCGGGGAAGCGTCGCTCCGCCCCGCGCTCGGCATCGAGAGCGCGCGGCGGACGGTGTCCAAGAGAATCTGCGGTCGGTACGGTTTGGGCAGCAAGCCGACGGCGCCTTCGGTGCCCTCGAGGTTCTCGGCGGAGTATCCGCTCGAAAACAGAATCCGCACGTGCGGGTGAATGTCCGCCATGCCGTGGAAAGTGTCTTGCCCCGACATTTTCGGCATCGTGAGGTCGAGCACCACCAAATCGATTTCGCGCCAACGCCCGCGGAAGAGGTCGAGCGCCGCTTCGCCGTCCTCGGCTTCGAGCACGTCGAAACCGGCCGATTCGAGGACGACGCGGCCGATATCGCGGATCATGGCTTCATCGTCGACGAGCAGAATCGTGTTGCGCCGCATCGCGGCGGGCGGTGGCGTGTCCCGTCGATCGTCGGCTGCGGATCGGTGCGAGGCCGGTTGCCTTCGGGCGATCCGATCCGTGGAACGGGGCAGGTATAAATCGAATCGGGTGCCGCGGCCCGATTCGGAACGGACTTCGACCCAACCGCGGTGCTGGGTCATAATGCCGTGGACCATCGCCAAGCCCAACCCGGTCCCTTGGCCGACGGGCTTCGTCGTGAAAAACGGCTCGAAAACCCGAGCGAGCATTTCCGGAGCCATGCCGAGGCCGGTGTCTTCGACGGCGAGGCGGACGAATTCCCCCGGCCGCGAATCCGGGTTCCCCGCCGCGGTTTCGGAGATACTGACGACGTCCGAGTGGATGTCGATCCGCCCGCCTTGCGGCATGGCATCGCGGGCGTTCAAACAGAGGTTCAACAGCACCTGAGAAATCAAAGTGGCGTCCGCGAGGACCCGGTGCTCGGCGGGAATCGCCGCCTCGACCCGGATGCGCGGGTCGAAGGTCCGGGCGATAAAGCTCACCACTTCCGAGACGATATCTCCGACGCGGGTGGCGTGGAGAATGAGCTGATTTTTGCGGGCGAACCCGAGAAGTTTCTGCGTGAGGTCGGCGGCGCGGTTGGCCGCGCGCAACGCCGTGTCGACGTGTTTGTGGTTGGGGTCGTGCTCGGGCAAGCGCGCCAAGTGGAGATTGCCGATGATCCCCGTCAAGAGATTGTTGAAATCGTGGGCGATGCCCCCGGCCATCTGGCCGATGAGTTCCATCTTCTGCGCTTGGAAAAGTTGCTCTTGCGCCGACCGCTTCTCGGTGTTGTCCATCGTGACGCCCCAAAACCGGCTCGGCGCGCCGCCGGAGTCGAAATCGGCGTAGTACTCTTCGGTGATGAACCGCACTTCCCCCGTCGGCCGGACGATCCGAAAATCGAGGCTGTACGGGTACTCGAGGTGGCCCGCGTCGAGGCCGACCCGTTCGACTTTCTCCAAGTCGTCGATATGGATCGCGGCCAAGTAGCCTTCGACGGTGGGTGCAAAATCCGCCGGCTCCCGTCCGAAGATCCGGATCTTCTCATCCGACCAACGGCATTCGCCCGTTTGCGGCAGATATTCCCACGAACCGATGTGGGCGATGCGCTGGGCGTCCGCCAACATCGCCTCGCTGCGCTGGAGCACGAGTTCGGCCTGCTTGCGGTCGCTGATATCGCGTTGGATCATCACCCAATGGGCGCACGGGCCCGTGGCGTCCGGTACCGGGACGACGCTGAGTTCGACCCAGATTTGGGAGCCGTCGCGGCGGTAGTTCAGCAGTTCGCCTTTGAACGGATCGCCGCTGTCGAGCGCGTCCCGGAGCCGCTTGAGTGTGGCCGGGTCGGAATCGGGGCCGCGCAAGAAGTGGAGCGACCGACCGACCAATTCCTCGGCTGTATAGCCGGTCATTTTGCAGAAGGCATCGTTGGCGTACAACACGCACCGGCCCGGGGCGGCGTTGGGCTCGGCTTCGAGAATGACGACCGCATCGCGCGCGTGGACCACCGCCGATTCGAGCATCCGCAGTCGTTCCTCGGAACGGCGGCGCTCGGACACGTCGATGAGAATTCCGGCGACGCGGTCGGTCAGTTTGCCGTCATCGTCGGCTAAGCGACGGCCGCGACATTGCACCCAAAACATCCCGGCGTCGTTCGGAATGCGGAATTCGCACTCGCATTCCAAGCCCGCTTGCGAGAGGTCGCCGATGGCTGCGCGGAGGCCGGGGATGTCGTTGGGGTGCACGACTTTCAAGAGGTCGCCCAGTGTCGAAAGCGTCGCTGTTTTTAGGCCTACCCAGAGGGCGAGGGGTTCGGACGTTTGAAGGATTTGGGTGAGAATGCCCCATTCGTAGGCGATCATCCGTGCGGAATTGAGGGCGAAGCGCAGCCGTTCTTCTTTCTCGCGCAGCAGCCGCATGGCGGCTTTGCGCTCGGTCATGTCGTGCAGAATCGAGACGGCGCCCAAGATTGCCCCGGCCGGATTATGGACGGGGGCGGCGCTGATCGAAACGTCGATTGCAACGCGTGCAGGGGTGTAAATTCTAGCCTCGAATCCCTCGGTGACGATTCCCGCCGTGATGGCTTTGACGATCGGCCAGCTTTCGAAGGGGACCGAATGTTCTTTCGTCGCCGACCCATGGCTCGACTTCAATTCCTTGAGGGCCACGCCTTGCGGCGACGTATCCCCCCACAGATTGCGGTGCCGTTCATTCCGCCACATAATACTGCCGTCTGGGCCGACGATCATCACACCCGCCGGAATTTGATGCAGCACCGAATCCAAGAACGCATTCTGCCCTCGATCGGCGGCGGACAATTGCTCCAACTCGGCGTTGCGCGCGGTCAGTTCGGCCGCGAGTTCGGCGTTGGCAGCCGCTTCGATCGCCCGGTCGCTCGCCATCGCGGCCACGGTCATTTCGATGAACAAGAGCACGCCGAGCACCAGCATGAACTCCCCACAATAGATCGGATCCCGGATCAGTGGCATCAGTCCGTCGATGCCGCCTTGGCGAATCATGTACATGGAACAGAGGATCAACCAGATCGTGCGGTGCAGCCCGACACCGCGGATGTGAAATCGCAACGCGAGCCAAGTTTCGACGACGATCAAGCCCACTGCGATGGCGAATGTGTAGTTGATGCCCTTCGGCCCGGCCGTTTCAAAGAGATATTGAAGCAACGCGGTGATGAGGAGCAGAATCGCGGCCAGTTCCAAGGCGCGTGGGACGCTCCACGCGATCCTCCACCGGCCGGTCGGCACCAACAACACGGCGGCGAATACGAGGTTGGAAAACCACGTCAGCCCGAATGCCGCGAAGCCGTAAAACAACGGTGTGTCAATCCCGAGGATGACCCCGAAGGCGACGACGACCGCCGCCCGGACACCCGCAGCCCCGGCGCTGGCAAGCGCGAGTGCTCGCAGATCGCGGAAGCGATTCAACCCGTCGGGGAATGTGCGGAATCGCGAGTAGCAATAGCCCATCCCGACATCGACCGCGGAGATCGCGACCGCCGCCGATACCAATTCGGGGGGACCCGATACCAACGCCGCCGCGACGATGGATCCCAACAGAAAGGGCACGATGGCCCGCCGGCGCCAAAGGAGCGGAGCGATCCAGCCCAAGCCGAGCGGCGCCGCGAGGATGAGACCGTCCGGAATCGCCGTCGAAACTTGGCGCAAGCCGTAGCCCATCGCGAGCGCGGCGAAAAAGAGTGTCACGAGCGGGAGTTGAGACCGGCGGACGGAAAAACGGAGCATCTTGGCGAGTCCCGACATCCTGGGGGCTCGTCAACTATAGCCCCTGCCGCGGCGCGCCGCGTGGTACTTTTCGATGGGTAATTCATAATTTAGGCGCGACTGAGACCGATGCGAGAATGTTGAACACCGACACGAATCCTGAGTCCGCGGAGAGTACCCCCCACCCCTGTGCGGACCCAACGGACGCTACGGACGCTGCGGACGAATCGAACCTAAGATTCGTGTCGGGGCACAATCCAAGGCTATGCGTTAGCGATTCGCACTCATTTCGGTTGCCAAGACATTGAAAAAGCCAAAGGGAAGCTATGGCTCACAAGAATCTGCAAGAAGCCGTCGCCGATTTGGAACGCCACGGGCAGCTCGTCCGGGTCACCGCGCCGGTCGACCCGAATCTGGAAATGGCCGAGATTCAACGGCGGCTCTACCGAGCCAACGGCCCCGCAGTTTTGTTCACGCAGCCCAAAGGGACCGCATTCCCAATGCTCGCGAATCTGTTCGGGAGCCTCGAACGCACGCGGTTCTTATTCCGCGATTCCATTGCGGATGTCCGCAAATTGATCGACCTCAAAATCGACCCGAGCCGCGCGGCGAAGCGGCCGTGGGCGTATTGGAATCTGCCGGCACTCCTCTGGCGCTTACGGCCGAAGATGATTGCGCGCGGGCCGATCACCGAGCACACGACAACGCTTTCGCAACTCCCCCAATTGAAATGCTGGCCCGACGACGGCGGGGCCTTCGTGACCCTTCCGCAGGTCTATTCCGAACACCCGGATCAACCCGGTTGGCGGCACTCCAACCTCGGTATGTACCGCGTCCAACTCGGCGGGAACGACTTTGTTGCAGATCGGGAAGTCGGGTTGCATTACCAAATTCACCGAGGACTGGGCATTCACCACGCCGCCGCGATCCGGCGGGGCGAACCGTTGCGGGTCCATGTGATCGTCGGCGGCCCGCCCGCGTTGGCCGTGAGCGCCGTGATGCCGCTGCCGGAAAGTCTGCCCGAACTCGCGTTCACCGGCGCCCTCGGCGGACGCCGGTTGCGCCTCGTCCGCGCCGCCAACGGACTGCCGATGCCCGCCGAAGCCGACTTCGTGATATCTGGGACGATCCATGCGTCCGAGACAAAACTCGAAGGGCCTTTCGGCGATCACCTGGGCTACTACAGCCTCCGGCACCCGTTTCCCGTCCTGCGCGTCGACCGGGTCTACCACCGGCCGGGCGCCATCTGGCCATTCACTGTCGTGGGCCGGCCGCCGCAAGAGGATACTTCGTTCGGTCAGTTCATTCACGAACTGACCGGGCCGATCATCCCGTCGGTGCTGCCGGGGGTCAAGGCGGTCCACGCGGTCGACGCGGCCGGGGTTCACCCGTTGCTACTGGCCATCGGGTCGGAGCGGTATGTCCCCTACGATGCCGTCCGTCGGCCGCAAGAATTGCTGACGCACGCCCACGCGATCCTCGGCCAAGGGCAGTTGTCGCTGGCGAAGTTCTTGATCATCGTCGCGCACGAAGATGCCCCGAATCTGGATATCCACGACATCCCCGCCTTCTTCCGGCACTTTCTCGAGCGCGTCGATTGGGCGAACGATCTCCATTTCCAAACGCGGACGACCATCGACACCCTCGATTACTCGGCCGGTGAAGGGCTGAACAACGGATCGAAGGTCGTCTTCGCCGCGGCCGGGCCGAAGCGCCGGGAACTGGGAACCGAAGTACCGCGCGGCTTGCGATTGCCCCCGGGGGTCGACGATGTCCGCGTCGCGCTTCCGGGTGTACTCGCGGTGCGGGGGCCGAAGCATCCCGGCCTGACCGCGGCGGAATACGAGCCCGGATTCGTCGAAATCTGCGATGCGCTCGCGGACGCCGACCTCGGTGCGTTCCCACTGATCACGCTGGTTGACGACGCGGAGTTCGCGGTCGCGCACCTCAATAATTGGATCTGGGCGACCTTCACGCGTGCCAACCCCGCGACCGATCTGCTCGGCGTCCGGGGCGTCACGTTCCGCAAGCATTTCGGTTGCCGGGGACCGGTGGTACTCGACGCCCGTTGGAAACCGCACATGGCCCCGCCGCTGGTCGAAGACCCGGCCGTATCGCGCCGCGTCGACGAACTGGCCTCCCGAGGCGGACCACTGGCCGGGTTGTTGGGTTGAAGCCGTGTGGAATTTGGCGGACCAACCCATAATTTTACTGGGCATCGCTCTCAAATCTGCACCGGACACAACCCGCATTCGTAAATCCTGTGGAGCTGACCGATGGCCCTCCGAGCCCTCCTGATTTTCGCGTTTCTCGCAACGGGCCCGGCCGTGCTGGCCCGGCAAGCCTTCGATAAAAAAATCATCTCCGGTGTCCGCACGGTGGAACTGGCGGGATCGCTGCCGGGTTACGCTTTTTTCACCGTGCGCGACGTCGGCGCGCCGGACGCCCCGATGTTCACCGCAACCCGCATGGAGTTCGTGCCCCGGGTCAAGCAGGTCGTGGCCGGCGATTTGTACGTTGTTCCCGAGTCGGCTTTGAAAGGGAAGACCCTCGATGCGGAATTCGGGTTGGCCCTCGCCAATTCTGCCATCGAAGGAGCGCATCGTGTCCCGCCGGTCCACTCGGAAGAAGTTTCTATCGACGATCCGCGGACGGAATCGAAGGTCGCGATCATCATCCAATCGATCGATCCCAACGCCGGTTTGATTTACGATCGAACTACCAAAGACCCCGACGATCCGCAGTATGTCAACGACGGATCGGGAAAGGTTCGTGCAAACGGGTTGCCCGCCGCAGAGAAACCGCGGACGGGCACTGCGTGGTGGCTTTATGCAGTCGGCGGTTTGGTCACGGTCGCTCTGATCGGCGCAGCCGCCTTTGTGGTAATCCGAGTTTTGACCCGCCGTAAACCATCGGAAGATGAGGAAGAAGACGACGAAGACGAAGATGATTGACGCCGGATGCGTGGGTAGCCGCCCGGGGTTTATACGCTGCCCGCGTTGCCCGGTGCGATGATGTTGACTCGTTCGCCTCTCAAAACGGACTCGAATACATCACGGTAGGGGCAAATCGCATTCGGTTTGTCCGACCGAAACTTTTCAATATCTGCCCAAAAACGTGACTCGTTGAATCCGGCGAAGTCCGCAGATGCGCCAATGGCGAGATTGTGGAATGCGAATGCTCGAAAGGCGGCACGTTGGGCGGCCTCATTCTGGAGTTTTCGATCTCTCCAGCTGCGTCCGCCATACCAACAGGCCAAATCCCATTTGATGTGCAACAAACCGGCCGACAAGATGATTCGGTAGGCCTGCTTCTTCAAGTCGTCCATACGCGAACCCCCATAGACTTTGACTCCTTTCGTAACGCCCGGTAACGACTGCGCGCTTCCCGTCGCCGGCGTGCGGAACCGCTGTTATAATGCGAGTGTCGGACTACGCGTCGTCGCCGAAGGATGGGATCGCACATGGCCAAGTTGAACGCCGCCCCCAAATCAGAAGCCGGGATCGCCCTCACGGTCCAAGTCGAACGCGAAATCGCCGCCGTCGCCAAGAAGATCCGGCTCAACGACCTCCTGACGGGGGCCGCGCTCTTGATCGTCGGGACGCTGGCCTATGCCGTCGTCGCGATCCTGCTCGACAAATGGTTGACCCTCCCGGCGTGGTCGCGACAACTCGGTTTCATCGGCTTCCTCACCACCATCCTCGGCCTCGCCTATTTCGCCATCGTGCGCCCGATGACGCGCACCGTCAACCCGCGTTACGTGGCCCGCCGGGTCGAAGCGACCATGCCGGAGTCGAAGAACGAACTCATCAATTGGGTCGATCTCCAAGAGCAATCGATGGCCACCTCGGTGAAATCGGCCCTCGCCGACCGCGCCGCCGCGGGCTTCGGCGACGCCGACGTCGACTCGGCCGTGCGGTCCAAGAAATTCCTCTGGCTCGGCGTGACCGCCGCGGTACTCGTCGCCGTCCTCGCGGTCCTGTTCCTCGTTTTCAAAGGGACGCAATTCGGCTCGCTTCTCAGCCGGGCGTTCAACCCGTTCGCCTCGACCGTCATCGCGGCGCGCACGACCATCGACGTCGTCGAACCGACCGAACCGGACGCCACCGTCGCCGACGGCGAACAGATCCGTTTCGCCGTGAAACTGTCCGGCCGCGTGCCTGATGCGAACGCGGCCGACAAAGTCCGGCTCAAGGTCCGTTACAGCGCCGACTCGAATGACGCGGAAGAAATCCCCTTCGCCAAAACCGACACTCTGCGCGATTTCGAATTGATCCTGACGCGCGGCACGATTCAGAACGGCTTCCGGTACACCATCGCGGCCGGGGACGCCGAGACGGCCGAGCACCGCGTGACGGTGCGGACGAAGCCGATGATCAAAGGCTTCGAGGTGAATTACGAATACCCGGCCTACCTCCGCATCGCCCCGTCGAGCAACGCCGACCCGAAACTCCGGGGCTATCCCGGAACGAAAGTCCGGTTGCAAATCCAAACGAATCGCGACGTCAAAAACGGCTCGATGACCATCGAGCCGCGCGGCGACATCGTCGAAGGGCAAATCGATGCGGAGCAGAACCTGAGCTTCGCAAAGACCCTCGACCGCCCGGGACAATACCGCGTTGCCTTCGGTTCGACCACTGGGGAATCGAGCGGGTCGTCGATCCCGTATCCCATCGAAATCCTCCCCGATTTTTCACCCACCATCTCCATCGAGAAACCGAAGGAAGACGCCATCACGCTGCCGACGAACGGTCTGCTCGAAGTGGATGCGGTCATCGCCGACGACTTCGGCATCGAGAACGCGACACTCCAATTCAGTCTGGCTGGCAGTCCGAAAATCGCCGGACAGAAGTACGGGAACGAGGCCAGTTTCAAACGGGAGAAAGACGGCACCTTCCCGACCCGCATCGACTACAAGGATTCGGTGAAGCTCGACCGATTGAAGGATGAATCCGGTAAGCCGGTGCTGCTGCAAGCGGGGCAAGTCCTCGAATTCTGGCTCGAATCGAAGGACAACTGCACGGTGCTGCCGCACGACGTCGGCCGGTCGAAACGGTACCGCGTGAATTTGGTCGCCCCCCCGGCGAAGCCAGAAGAGTCGAAAGCTCAGGACCAAGTGGCGAAGGATCGGCAGCAAAAAGACCAGCAGCATCAACGCGACGAAAAGAACAAACGCGACAACGAAGCGCGGCCGGCCCCGCAAGATCCGAATCAACCGGGCGACAAAAAGAACGGTGGTGATGGTGCCGATGGGCAGCCGGAACAACCGAAGCCGAACGAGCCGAAGGTGAATCCGGAACAACAACCGCCCGGTGATAAAGACGTCCAAGACAAGGCCAAGGATCTGCAGAACAAGATCGACGAAAAGAATCGGCAGGCCGGGGAAGCGAAGGAGAACCCGAACGCGGAGAAAAACGACGGCGCCGAACCCCCGATGGCGGGCGAGAAGAAGCCGGGGGAAGCGCAAGGGAAAGACGGCCAACCGAACTCGGATTCAAAACCGGGCGAAGGGACGGAGACCGACCCCTTGGCGAAACCGGCCGGGGAAAACAAGGAACCGGGCCGCGTTCAACCGCCGGAGACCTCGCAAGAGAAGCCGCAGCCGAATCAGAAGCCGGGCGATGAATCGCGCCCCGAAGCGCAACCCAACGGCGACTCGCCGAAGAACTCACCGAAGACCGAGGACAAACCCGGCGAAGAGAAGAAAGCACCCACCGAAGGGATGCCGAAGGAGCAACCGAAACCGGGTGAGAAGCCGAAGGACAACGAAGCCGCCGGGGGCAAGAACGAAGAACCGCAGAAGTCCGAAGGGAAGCCGCAGTCCGGGCAACAGAAGCGCGACGGCCAACCGAAACCCGGAGAACAAAAAGACGCACCGAAAGCGGAGCCCGCCGGCGCTGATCAGTCGGGCCCTGACGAGCGCCCCGCCGACGGCAAAGGGCAAAAACCGGCGGACACGGGCAGCAAGAAATCGGAACCGAAGGGGGCACCCCCGAAGGACACCGGCATGGAGAAGACATCGCCCGAAGCCGACCCGAAACCCGGCGAAGACGCCGGTGCCGAGAAAGGCGCCGGGGCCGATCCGAAAGACAGTAAGGGCCAAGAGAAATCGGCGAAGCCATCGGGCGAACGGAAGCCGACGAAGGAAGATCTCGACAAGTTATCGCAAGATGCCAAAGACCTCAACAGCGCCGAACCCGACAAAAAGAAAGCCGCCGAGGAGAAGCTCGACAAGGCCGTGGGCCAAAAGAATCGCGAGAAGCTCCAAGAGGAGATGAAAAACCGCGACGCGGCCGACGAAAAGAAGATCGAAGAGGGCGCTAAACAACAGGGCGGAAAAGAGCCGACGAAAGAAGAACTCGAGAAGATCAAGCGGGACGCCAAAGATCTCGACAGCACCGATGATGCCAAGAAAAAAGCCGCCGAGGAGAACCTCGACAAATCGGTCGGTAAAGACAAACGCGAGCAGCTCCAACGCGAAATGGACGGCCGCAAGGGCGAAGATCGGAAGAAGCTCGAAAACGACGCCGATGAACTGCCGCGCGATTCGAAAGGCACGGAGACCCAGCCGAAGCCGCCGACGAAAGAAGACATCGACGAACTGGCTAAGAAATCGAAGGACCTCAACAGTCCCGACGACGCGAAGAAGAAAGACGCCGAGAAGAATCTCGACAGTTCGGTGGGCAAACCTGCCCGCGAGCAAATGCAGAAGGAGATGAAAGACCGCGACGCGGCCGCGCAGAAGAAGCTCGAAGACGCCGCGAAACAACAAGCCGAGAAGACACCCGGCTCCCCGATGAAACAGCCGACGAAGGAAGAACTCGAGAAGTTGGCCCAGGATGCCAAGGACCTCAACAACCCCGACGACGCCAAGAAGAAAGCCGCGGAACAAAACCTCGACAAAGCCGTCGGAAAAGAAAACCGCGAGAAGCTCCAAGATGAGATGAAGAAGCGCGAAGCGGCAGAGAAGAAGGCCCTCGAAGACGCTGCGAAACAGCAAGCCCAGAATGAAAAGCCGAAGGGACCGACGAAGGAAGACCTCGAGAAATTGGCACAAGATGCCAAGGACCTCAACAGCTCCGATGACGCCAAAAAGAAAGCTGCCGAGGACAAAGTCGATCGAGCCGTCGGCAAGGACAACCGCGAGAAACTGCAGAAGGAAATGAAGGACGGGGACGCGGCCCGAGCCGAAGCCGACAAGAAAAAACTCGAAGACGCGGCCAAGCAAAACGCGAAAACTGAAGCCGACAAGACACCCGACGCGAAGCCGAAAGAACCGTCGAAAGAAGAACTCGACAAGCTCGCCCAAGACGCCAAGGATCTCGATAACCCCGACGCTGCGAAGAAGAAAGCGGCCGAAGACAAAGTCGACCAGTCCATCGGCAAGCCGGGCCGTGAACAACTTCAGAAGGAAATGAAGGACGCCGCGAACGATCCGAAGAAGCAGCAGGAAGCCCGCGACCGCCTCGGCAAATTGGCCGAAGACTGGCGGCCCGGTACCGGCGGTTCGGCCGAAAATCGGGATTCCAAGCCACTCGAAGAGAATGCGGCGAACCGCCTGAAAGCGGCCGAATTGCAGCTCGACAACTTCAAAAACTACCGGGGTAAGAAGGAGTTTTTGAAGGAGAACAACATGACCGACGCCGATTACGAGAAGTTTTTGAAAAGCTTGGACGAATCGGTCCAGCAACAGCGGAAGGATATCGATGAGGCGAAGCTGAATCCTCGTCTCGCCGGTCCGACGAGTGTCGGCGCGAACGACGGGTCCGCCGGCCGGATCCAAGGCAAGCCGACTGCGACCGCCGGCCCAGGAACTGCCGGCCCCTCCTTCGCCCCTCCCGGTTTCTCCGAGGCCCAGCGCGACTTCGCCAAAGACGCTCGCGAGGCTCTCGAACAATCCAAGAAGGGGAAGAAGTGAACGCGATTCACCGACTGGGTAGACCTCTCGATTTTGCCACGGGCCATCTGGTAGGCTTCACTTCCCATACCCGACACCCGGAGGCACGGATGCCCACCATCAGTTTCCAGTAC
>JAYSYN010000192.1:0-13312 GCA_043727575.1 Fimbriiglobus sp. | reverse complement strand
GGCATCCAATTGCTCCTCGACCGCATGGCCCCGAATCGGACTCACGCACCGTTCAAGTACAAGGATTCATAGGATTAGGGCTTCTCGGATAGCTTCTTAATGGCTTGGTAAATTTTCCCATACTCACTCCCAATAAGTGCATTATAAACAACTTCATCTTCTAGAGCGAGTACTGAGCCGGGCCGTACAAGCCAATTCGGCTTAGGAACATAGCAGATCGAACTCGAACTCGGCAGATACCCACGTGTAAGTTGTTCGCGGATACGCTGCAACCATACTGGCAGGTTGGCATCGATAACTCGTATCTGATGTGGGTGATTGACAAAAATCCGATCGGGGCGGTCGTATTTAAGTCGCTTCCAAGCCAATTCTAGTTTCAGATCTTCTGGGAAAGCCATCCACGCTCCTTAATGAGTGACAACTTTGTGGGAATATAAAACATCCGGAGATCGAAAGTATTTATGCAGTTTGGCCATTCCAAGTCAAGTATTTTCTCAACACTCGAATCTTGCTAACCCATTTTCGACAGCTTGTCGCTCCACACCTACAATCATGGCATCCCCACAACAGGATGCTTAAAAAGTCCGTTCCGCTCCGGCGACTCAGCAAGTAGTTTTCTATACGACAATGGTTCTAGAATTCCGGAGTAATCCCCAAATGGCCAAAGTCACCGGGATCGGCGGCGTGTTCTTCAAGAGCCGGGGCGACCCTGTCGCGTTGTCCGCGTGGTATCAGAAGCACTTGGGGATGCCGCTGGCAGACTTCGGCGGGGCCATACTGAAGTGGCCTGAGGACCGGGCCGACGACAAGGGCCTGACCGTCTGGCACGTCGCGGGCCAAGGCACCGAGTGGTTCGCCGCCCCTTTCATGATCAACTACCGGGTCGATGATCTCGGCGAACTGCTCGCCCAACTCCGGGCGGAGGGGGTCGCAATCCTCGGCGGTCCCGAGTCGCACGAGAACGGGACGTTCGCGTGGATCGCGGACCCGGACGGGAACAAAGTCGAGCTTTGGGAACCGAAAGTTTGGGACGAGAAGAACAAGGTCGGGTGAGAACTTCCTTAGCGGATGACAACCCCCCGCCCCGCTTCTAGCATAAGGGCATCTCACCTACCCGGATCGCCTCCATGCTCGTTCCGTTGTCTTGGCTCCGCGACTATGTGACCCTGCCCGCGTCGGTGGCCGAATTGGTCGAGCGCCTGACGCTGGCCGGGTTGGAGTCGGCGTCGGTGCGCGTCCTCGGTGTGCCGGTGCCCGAGGGTCTGCGCGTCAAGCCCGAGGATGCGGGGCTGGTGTGGGAACGCGAGCAAGTCGTGCTGGCCACGGTGTTGAAGATCGAGAAGCACCCGGACGCCGACAAATTGAAGCTCGTGACGGTGGACTACGGGCAGGCGGAACCGAAGACCGTCGTGACCGGCGCGCCGAACATCGCCCCCGGCGAATCCGGCATGAAGGTCGTGTTGGGCCTCCGCGGTTGCCGGTATTTCTACACCGACAAAGACGGCAAGAAGGCGACCTTCACCCTCGAACCGAAGGCGCTCCGCGGCATCATGAACGATGCCATGTGCATGTCGAACTTCGAACTCGGCATCGCGGACGATCACGACGGCATTATCATTCTCGACGGCACCGACCCCGCACCGGGGACACCGGTGCTAGATGTCCTCGGCGATATTGTGATCGAACTCGACGTGCTGCCGAACATGGCCCGTTGCCTGTCGTTGCTCGGCGTGGCCCGCGAAGTCGCGGCACTCACCGGCGGCACGGTCGCCGAGCCTTCGCTCGAGTTCTCGACGAGCGCGGAGTCGATCGTCGGGAAGGTGAACGTCGAAATCGAGAACCCGAAACTCTGCGCCCGCTACCGTGCGACGCTGCTGAAAGATGTGGGTACCGGGGCCGCGCCGCGTTGGATGCGCTCGCGTTTGCAAGCCTCCGGGATGCGGCCGATCTCGGCCGTCGTGGACGTTACGAATTACGTGATGCTCGAGAACGGCCAACCGCTGCACGCCTTCGATTTCGACGTATTGGTGACGCGCGCCGGCGGGAAAACGCCGACGATTACCGTGCGCAGCGCGAAGCCGGGCGAGACGCTGGTGACGCTCGACAAGGTCGAACGCACGCTCGGGCCGGAGAATTTGGTCATCGCGGACGGCGTCGGGGTCCTCGCTCTCGCCGGCGTCATGGGCGGCCTCGACACCGAAGTGACCGCCGCGACGAAAACGATCCTGCTCGAAAGCGCGAGCTTCGATTTCGTGAGCGTCCGCAAGACCGCCCGGCAGTTCAACCTCTTCGGCGAAGCGAGCACGCGCTTCAGCAAGGGCGTACCCGCGGCGCTCGTGCCCCTCGCGGCGGCGCGGGCCGCGCAGCTGCTGCAAAAGCACGCCGGGGCCGAGGTGTGCGCCGGCGTCGTCGAGCAATACCCGACGGCGCAGGTGATCGCGCCGATCGAGCTGAACCGCTCCGAAATCGGCCGGGTGCTCGGGTTCGACATCCCCGACGGCGAAGTCGAACGCATCTTGTTGGCCCTGCAATTCCAGCTCGACCCGACCCTGTGGGGTTGGACGGTCACGCCCCCGCCGACCCGGCTCGACCTCCAATCCGGCCCCGCGGATTTGATCGAAGAACTGGCCCGCGTCTCGGGGTACGACAAACTCCCCGAGCGATTGTTGGCGACCGAAATGCCGGTGCCGGTGGGGAACCGCCGGTTGGCGCTCGAACAAAAGCTGCAAGATCGGCTCGTTAATTTGGGGCTGTCCGAGTGCATCTGCTATTCGTTCTCGTCGGTCGGGGCGGAGAGCAAGCTCGATCCATTGGGCCAATCCCAAGTCGATCTCGTGACGCTGCTCAACCCGATTTCGCCGGAACGGGCGTGCCTGCGGGGCTCGCTTTTGCCGGGCCTCTTAGAAGTCGCGGCGCGGAACTTGGCCGCGTCGCCGAGCGTCGCCCTGTTCGAACTCGGCACGGTGTTCGTGCCCGATGCCGGCCGGCTCCCGACGGAATCGCAGCGTCTCGTTTTGGTTTTGTCCGGTCGTCGCACGGCCGGGGCCTGGGACGACCCGGTCGGGTCGGCGCCGCAATTATTTGACTTCTACGATTTGAAAGGCATACTTGGGCAAATGTGCACTTCGCTCGGTTTACCCACTCCGATCTGCGAACCCGAAAAAACCGTCCCGCACCTCCACCCCGGTCGCGCGGCTTCCTTGTTATCGAACGGACAGACCCTCGCGACTTTCGGCGAACTGCATCCGAAGGTGGCGAGCGCCTTCGGCTTGGCGGATCGCGCCGTGATCGTCGCCGACATCGACGTCGAGGCGCTGCTGGCCGCCGTGCCCGAACGCACTGCCTACCGGCCATTCAACACATTGCCCGCCGCGAAGCGCGACATCGCCGTGATTGTGCCCAGCGAGATGCCGATGGACCGCGTGCTGGCCGAATTGAAAGCCGCCGGCGGGGAGCTGCTGACGGACGCGGAATTGTTCGACGTCTACCGCGGCGACAGCATCCCGGCCGGCACCAAGAGCCTCGCCTTCGCCCTCACCTACCAACCGAAAGAGAAGACGCTGACCGATAAGGAAATCGACAAGGCCCACCAGAAGATCGAAAGCCGATTGGTCCACGTGCTGAAGGCCCAAATCCGCGGGAAGTGATCGACGACCCGGGGCGTGCTTTTCCAATCATGGCAATACGGCGAGCCGGCCAGTGTGAGCTGCCGATGGCTCGAAGGTCATCTCCGGCAGCTCACGCTGGCCGGCTCGCCTTCCGCCGAAGTTGAGAGGCGGCCCTGTTCCGGTGAACTGGCAATCGCTCGTCGCTTCTGGTACGTCCTAATGGGAGGGCCATGGCGGATTCGGAGGTGTCACATGCGGTGCATTCTCGCTTCGATCGCCGTGATCTCGCTTTCCACGGTCGGCCGCGCCGACGACCTCGCGGCCAAAGCCCAAGCGGTTTTACAGACGCATTGCTACCGTTGCCACGGGCAAGATGGCGCCGTCGAAGGCGGCTTCAACTACGTTCTCGATCCCGCGAAGCTCGTCGACCGTAAGAAGATCGTTCCCGGCAAACCGGACGCGTCGGCGATCGTCAAACGCATCGCGAATGGATCGATGCCCCCCGTCGGCGAGAAAATACGGCCGAGTGACGCCGAGCTGACTGTGTTGAAGAATTGGATCGCGGGCGGGGCCGCGGTGCCGCCGACGCCCGTGCGAAAGATCATTGCGGCCGGCGATGTCTCCAAATGGATCCGCGACGACCTCGACACGACGGACCGTCGCTCGCGGCGGTTTATCCGCTACTTCAGCCTCGCCCACCTCTGGAACGCCGGGCTGGGCGACGACGAACTGCAAACCTACCGCAACGCCCTCGCCAAGCTCGTCAACTCCTTGAGTTGGCATCCGAAGCAACACAACCCCGAGGCCATTGACCCGGCAAAGACGATCCTGCGCATCGACCTGCGCTGGTACCTCTGGGATGCGAATTTGTGGAACCGCCTGCTGAACGATTACCCCTACGGTATACTCGACGACAGCGCCAGCAACCGGACGATCTTGGTGAACACCGCAACGAAGGTCCCCGTGCTGCGGGCCGATTGGTTCGTGGCCACCGCGAGCCGGGCGCCGCTGTATTACGACATGCTGCAGATGCCGGGGAATCTGCCGGAACTCGAGAAACAACTCCGCGTCGATGCGGTGCTGAACATCCAGCAAGAGCGCGTCAGCCGACTCGGGTTCAACGGCTCGGGGATCTCCCGATTCAACCGCGTGCTCGAACGGCACAACGCTCTCAACGGCGCGTACTGGCGCACCTACGACTTCGACGAACCGCCGCAGAATCTGGTCGACCGCAACTCGCCGCAACCGGCCGACCGGCGGAACATCTTCGCGTTTCCGCTCGGGCCGAATCAGGTCGAGACCGCCTTCCAGCACGCCGGGGGCGAGGCGATCTTCGCGTTGCCGAACGGCCTGCATGCGTACATCATCGTGAATGCCAAGGATCAACGGCTCGACAAAGCGCCGACGGCGATCGTGTCCGACCCGAAGCGACCCGACCGCGCCGTCGAAGCGGGGGTCTCGTGCATGGGCTGCCACATCACGGGGATCCTGCCGAAAGCCGATCAGGTGCGCGACCACGTCGACAAGAATGCCAAGGCCTTCGGACGTACCGAGGCGAGCATCATCAAGGCGCTCTACCCCGGCAAAGATGCCACGACCAAGTTGATGGAGGACGACGCTAAGAAGTACACCGAGGCCGTGGCCAAGACCGGGGCGAAGGTCAGCCGCTTCGAGGCAGTATCGACGATCACCTTGAAATATGAGGCCGATTTGGATTTCACTGCGGCCGTCGCCGAAGCGGGCGTCCCGCCCGAAGAGTTTCGCAAGACGATTGAATCGGTCGAAGGATTGCGCCAAAGTCTCGGGGCGCTCCGCGTCGCGGGGGGCACCATCTCCCGGCCGATTTGGGTGCAGGCTTTCGGCGATGTCGTCCGCGAGTTCAAACTCGGCGCGCTCTTCCGGGGCAACACCACCGGCGCCGCGCTCGCAGATAACACCGGCGAACTCGACCCGCTCGAAGCGTCGGGGAATACGGCCAACGCGGTCGCCTTCCGGCCCGATGGCAAGTTCGCTCTGATCGCGTCCGCCGACCGCAGCGTCCGCCTGTGGGACGTGGAAGCGAAGCGAGACGCCAAACGGTTGATCGGCCACACGGCGACGGTGTGGAGCGTCGCCTTCAGCCCGGACAACACCAAAGCGATCAGCGGCGGCGTCGACGGCACGGCCCGCATTTGGGATCTGTCGAACGCGCAGGAATTGATCAAACTCGAGGGCCACGACGCACTCGTTTCGGCGGTCGCCTTCAGCGGCGATGGAACCAAAGCGATCACGGGCAGCTTCGACGGTTCGGTCGTCTGGTGGAACGCCGTGACCGGCAAAGAGATCCGTCGGCTCGACGGAGCGGCGAAGGCCATCTTTGCCGTCGCCCTGCACCCGAAAGAGAAACACGCGGCCCTCGCGGCCGACGGAAACGTGATTGTCTGGAACTTCAACACCGGCGAAGTGGCAGCGAAGTGGGACGCCCACAAAGGGGCCGTCAGTAGTTTGAGCTACAGTGACGATGGCGTGTCACTGATCACGGGCGGCGACGATGGCACCGTGAAAATCTGGGACGCCAAGACCGGGAAGCTCACGGTCGAACTGGCCGGGCACGACGGATCGATCCGCAGCGTTGCGTTGACACCGGGGGGCCGATGGGCGCTGTCCGCTTCCGCCGACGGTACTGTGAAACTCTGGGATGTGGTCGCAAAGAAGGACATCGCCACTTTCCGCAAGCACGGCCTGCCGGTCGTCGGCGCCGCGCTGTTGCCGAGCGGACTGCGGACGGTTTCGGTCGACAAGGACCTCAACGCCCTGATTTGGGACGTCTCGAAAATCCTGAGCGGCACTAATCCGCCGGTGCCGCGCGATCCGCCGAGCACAATTCCATTGATCAAATGACGGAGTACTCGCGATGGGTCGGTTGATCGCCGTGGGCAAAGTGGCGGAGATCCCCGAGGGCGAAGCGAAGCTCGTCGCGGTGGATCGCCGCGATGTCGCCGTGTTCCGCAGCGGAGGGGCTTTCTTCGCCATCGACGATTGCTGCCCGCACGCCGGGGCGTCGCTCGCCGCCGGGCACGTCGAAGACGGCGTCGTCACCTGCCCGTGGCACGCGTGGCGCTTCCGCCTCGCCGACGGGGCTTGGGCCGACAACCCCCGCATCAAAACCGGCTGCTACGCGGTGACGGTCGTCGGAGACGATGTCTTCGTGGAAGTGGCCTGAAACCCGTTCCCGCGCGGCGATTCCCCGGCTATCCTAACGGTATGACTGTCATCGTCCGCTGCCCGGTCTGCCTGAAACTTTCCCGCGTCGGCGAGAACGCCGTCGGGTTGCTCGTGTCGTGCCCGCTCTGCCCGCACCAGTTTCTGGCGCTGCCGGACGACGACGTGGCGCTCGTGCCCGATCCGCCGATCCCGACGGTCCACCCGCGCCGCCGCCCCGACGCCCCGCGGGCCCCGATTCCCCCTGTCGATGAACACCCGGTCCACACCGGCCCGAACGGCTTCCTCATTTCCGTCGCCCTGCTGCCGGTCGGCATCCCGCTCGCGTGGTTGCTCGTCGGGGCGATCACCGGGCGGGAACCGGTGCTTTCATTCGCGGCGCCGGTCGCACTGGCCCTCGGTGCCGCCGGTTTGTGTACCGGCATCGCCCGGACGCACTGGGGCACGCCGGCCCGCATTCGGGCGATGTTGGCGATCGTGCTCTTGGCCTACCTCGTGGCGGGCGTGATCTACTTCACGAAACCGGGCTGGCTCGAAGAAGCGCGGAAGAACTTCGGCCGGGGGCAACTCGCCTGGCGCGATTTCCACTCGCCGGACGATGCTTACCTCGTGAAGTTCCCCGGTCCGCCCAAGGCACTGGAAACGAGCCCGGTCCAGGGCTGGTCGCTGAAAGCCTTCCGCTACGCCGACCCGAACCGGGCCGGCTCGGACGTGTTCGTCTCGGCCCACGGCACCGTTCCGAAGGATTTCCCCAAAGACGCGCCCGACGAGGCGTGGTTCCAGAAGGTCAAAGAGAAGCTGCTGGAAACGACGCGCGCCACGCTGGTCAAAGATGAACCGGTGCGCGGCGTTGGCTTCCAAGCCCACGAGTACGAACTGCAATTTCCGGACGACCAAATCAAACGCGTGGTACGGATCGTGCGTGAGAAGTCGCGAGTCTATTACCTCAGTGTCGATGGGCCGTTCCTCACGGGCGAGACGCCGGATGTGAAGGAATTCATGAAGTCCTTCAAGCTTCTCGAGTCGAAACCGTAGGCGGTTGCCGTCCCCCTTCCGGGAGTGTTCCATGCGTCGATTCCTCGGTTTGATGGGTCTTTTGGCATTCACCGTCGCTTGCGGAGCCGGGTGCAACTCGAGTATCGGCGGTTCGCCGGAGAGCGAAACCACCACCAAAGCGACCACGTCCAGTACGAAGGTCACCTACTCCACACGGGTACGTTAGGACTTCGACAGCCCCTGCGACTCCGGCATATCGATTGCTCGATCTGCTAGAATAAGTTGCACACTCTCTCAGCAGGGGATGTTCCGATGCTCCGTACGTTCGGCATAGTGAATGTGATTTTCCTCGTCGCCTTCGCGGGCTGCGATTCGTTTCCCAACGATCCCAAAGCCGTTCCGACGACCCCAGTATCCGCGGAACCGACGAAGCCCGCTCCGAAACCGGTCAGCACCGAGGCCGAAGAACTGCCAGAAACACCCCTCGCCGATCCGAAGTCGAAGCTGACCGCGCTCAACAAAGAGAAGACGCTGTTTCTGGAGAAGAAGCCCGACGGCAGCATGCGCGTATTGGTCGTCTCCGAGGTCTGCCTGCGCGAAGGGCTTCTGGAAGTGCTCGTTTGCAAACTGCGGACGAAAGAGCACGAATCGATCCTCCGCGTCGATCTCGACCCGCGTTACATCCACGCCGCACTCGTCGCCACCGGGGCGAAGGTCGGCGCGCCGGTGCAATTCGTAAATCCCAAGAACGGCGAACTCGATTACAAACCGGCGAGCGGTCAAAAAATCCGCGTGAGCGTCCATTACAAACGCGACGGCGAACTGCAAACCCACCCGGCCCAGGACTGGGTGCTCGATAAGAAAACCAAGAAACCGATGGCCCACGATTGGGTCTTCGCCGGGAGCCGGTTCATCCGCAATCCGGACGCTCCGAAAGAAGACCCCGAATATTACTGCGCGAACAACGGCGAAATCATCTGCCTGTCGAACTTCGTCGACTCGATGCTCGACCTCCCGGTCGAGGTGAGCAAAGACGAAATCGACCTGCACTTCGAACCGATCACGAAGAAGATTCCGCCGCTGAAAACCAAAGTCTGGTTGATCCTCGAACCGATTGTCGACAAGAAGAAGTAGCCGAACCTCCGTTTCTCGTCCGACCGCAAACTCGTTACGGATTGGCCCGATCATGCGGATCGTGTCCGATTGCCGGACGGGAACGGCGCCGCACGAATCGCTTTCTCAATCGGTTGAGCTGACACTGCACCGAGTCGCCGGATATCGTCGAAGGAGAAGATTGCGGCGTCGGCCGAACCGATTCCGGTCCCGCGAGAAATCCCGGTATGTTCCTCCTCAACCCCGATGTGATCGCCGAAGCCCGCGGCCTCTCGGTCGGCGCTTCCGGGTTCCTGCTCTTCGTCGGCTTCTTGCTCTGGGCCTTCGGTTGGCGCTGGCACCGCTTCTGGGTCGTTTTCGCCATCACCCTCGCCGCCGGGATTCTCGGCCTCAGCGCCGGCCAAAGTGCCGGGGTGCAAATCCTCGTCGTGGGCGTCCTCTGCGCCCTCGCCGCCGGCATGCTCGCCCTCGAACTCGCCCGACTCCTCGCTTTTGTGACCGGCGGTGTCGCCGCGTGGGTCGCCGCGACGATGGTCGCCCCTGGTGCCCAAGAACTTTGGGCAGTCTTTCTCTGCGGCGGGCTCGTCGGCGTCGTCTTGTACAAGCTCTGGTCGATGATCGCCATGAGCCTCATCGGCATCCTCGTCTGCTGGCACACGCTGCTAGTGATGGCCGAGGGGTTGTTCAGCTGGGACACGGCGAAATTGGCCGCGGAGAACGCCTCCGCGTTCAACGGGGCAGTCGTCATCGGAACCCTGCTGGGGGTGTTCGTCCAAGCCAAGACCGGGAAGGCGGAGGACGCCGCCGCGATGGAACCCGAGGAAGCGCACGAGACCCACGGGAAGAAATCGAAACACGCCGAGGCCCACGCCGCCGTGGCCGGGTCGTGGTTCTCCAAGTTGATACCGCTGGGAAAAGCCGCCTGATCATCCCTCTTTGAGCTGCTTCCATTCCGCCAGCGATAACCCGCAGGATCCGATAGTTCGGTTGCCGGGACCGTGGCAATCGCTGCCGCCGGTGATCGCCCAGCCGAGTACCCCGGCCCACGCCCGCAAATCCGCCGAGCGCCCCACGCTCGCGGACGGGTGTTCCGCCTCGATCGCTCGCAATCCGAGTTCGCCGAAGCGTCCGAGGACCGCGCGGTCGTAATCGGAGGCCGGATGGGCCAGCGACGCGATTCCCCCGGCCCCGTGGATCAACCGGATCGCCTCCTCCGCCGGCAGCAGCGCTTTCGGGGAAATCGATGGTAGAGCCGGGTTGAGGAAGCGTTGGAAGGCGTCGTACCGACTGTGCGCGAAACCCGAATCGACGAGCAAATTGGCCGCGTGCCGGCGCCCGGGGCAGACCGTCCCCGCGAGAATGGCCAAGACCCGGCCTTCATCGATGTCGAGACCGGCGCCGCGGAACTGATCGACGAAATCGCGGAACCGCACCGCGCGACTCGCGGCGATCCGCGCCAGCGCCGACTTCAACGGTTCGTTCTCCGGATCGACGAACAGCCCCAGGATGTGGACTTCGCGCCCCTCGAATTCGGCCGAGACTTCGACCCCGGCGACGATCTCCGGCCGGTGGCTCTCGGGGAATTGCAGCGCGGCTTCCCGCGCCGCGGCCAACCCCGCGCAGGTGTCGTGGTCGGTCAGCGCGATCGCTTTCAGCTTCGCCCCGGCCGCGAAAGCGACGACTTGCGACGGGGTGAAGTCGCCGTCGCTGGCGGTGCTGTGCAGGTGCAAATCGGCGGCGACGGTGCGATCCGCCTCCGAGATTTGCTGGCAGAACTGGGTGAAGGGATCGCCGTGCGGCATCACGTCCCGACCTTGTCCGGCGCCGTGGGGGCCGGGCGATCTTTGGCGATCCGGTCGAGGATGCCATTCACGAAAGCGGGGGAATCTTTCGACCCGTAACGGCGGGCGAGTTCGATGGCCTCGTTCAAGATGACGGGGATCGGTTCGAACTTCGCCGCGTGCAAGAGTTCGAACACGCCGATCCGCAGGACGTTGCGGTCGGCCGGGAGCATCCGTGTCAGCCGCCAGTTTTGCGCCGTCGCCGTGAGAATCGCGTCGATGGCCGCACGTTGGATGAGAACACCGTCGAACAGGGCCAAGCAGAACGCCACCGTTTCGGGGTCCTTCTGGGTGCGCTGGTTGACGAACGTGACGAGGGCCTTGCGTGGCATCGGCGTCTTGTTCTGGTCTTGTTGAAAGAGCAGTTGCAGGGCGACTTCGCGGGCGCGAAAACGGCGGAACATGCGGGCGGGCCTCGGAGCGGATGCGGTACACCTTCATCGTATCGCCCGCCGCGTCCGGCACGACCCCAGCCCGACCATTTGACCGGCCGCGGCCCATCGGCTATGCTGTCTTTCACACCCGCCACTCCGTTCCCGGAGCCCGTCCGATGCTGCTCCCCTGCCGAGGACCGAATCGCCGCGATTTCCTCCGCTTCGGTTCCGTCGCCGTGGCCGGCACCGCCGCGGGGGTGTCGCCGTTCCGCTTGAAGGCCGGGCAGGAGCCGAGCAAAACGACGAACGATCCCGCCGTCATTTTCATCTGGTTGCCGGGCGGCCCGCCGCACCAAGATACCTTCGACATGAAGCCGGACGCCCCGGCCGAATTCCGCGGCGACTTTAAACCGATCCGCACGAACTTCCCCGGCCTCGACATCTGCGAACACCTGCCGACGCTGGCGAAGTGCGCGGACAAGTTCAGCATCGTGCGGTCGATCTCGCATACCTTTGCCGATCACGGTGGCGGGCACAAGAAGTTCCTCACCGGCCGCGATCCGCTGCAACCGACCGGATTCGTGAACGACTACCCGATGGCCGGGTCGATGGCCGCGAAACAACTCGGAGGCTTGCACCGAGGGTTGCCGAACTACGTTTGCGGCGTCGATGGCGGTCGGCAGGGGATCGACACCTTCAGCTTCGGCTCCGCGTATCTCGGGCAGAGTTCGCACCCGTTCATGCTCGTCGGCGATCCGTCCGATCCGAAGTTCGACGTGAAGAACCTCCGCATCCTGCCCGGCACCGAAGACAAACTCGGCGACCGGCGGGCGCTGCTGAACGCCTTCGACCAACCGATGCGTCACGACACCACCGGCATCGCGGCCGGGATGGACACGGCCCGCGACCGCGCCTTCGACCTCATGACGTCCCCGGCGGCGAAAGCGGCCTTCGATCTGTCGAAAGAATCGCCGAAGCTCCGCGAGCGCTACGGCGACCACCGCTACGGCCAGCGCTGCCTGATGGCCCGCCGGCTCGTCGAGCAAGGCGTGCAGTGGGTGACGATGGTGCTCGAAAACGCCACGCCGCGCGGCGAAGAGATGCCCAAAGACTGCTGTTACAACTGGGACAGCCACGCCGTCAATTGCGACATCTTCAAGGACACGAAGCACAAGCTCGGCTACCTCGACCGGGCCGTCGGCGGGCTGATCGAAGACCTCTACGAGCGCGGCCTCGACAAACGCGTGCTCGTCGTCGTGACCGGCGAATTCGGCCGGACGCCGCGCATCGAATACGACAAGAAGACCGGCCGGCCAGGGCGCGACCACTGGCCGCAGGCGATGAGCCTGCTGGTGTCCGGCGGCGGGGCGAAGATGGGCCAAGTCATCGGCAGCACCACGAGCAAAGCGGAAACGCCCAAAGACCGCCCGATGACCCCGAACCACCTCTGGGCCACGGTGTTCCGCCATCTGAAGATCGATTACAAAAACGCCAGCTTCCCCGGCGAAGGCGGTCGCCCCATGCCGATGCTGACCGACGGCGAACCGATTGCGGAGTTGATGTGAGGGAGTACGAGGGGCCGGTCAGAACGCTCTCCGGCGAGTTCGGCCACACCTCCGGGAATGCCGTCAGGAGCATCTCGAAACGGCCATGGCGACGAACAAGCTCGGCCGGACATTGTCGACCATCGTGTTCGCCGTTCGAACCGCTGTCCTCGCCGCCGACGAGGAAGTCTTGTCGCCTACTTCTCGTTCAATTTTGCCAATGCCTCGATTGCGGACTCCCGTTTCGCGCCGACATCGTCGAGAGGGCTCCGCGGTGGTTGACCCTGCCAAGTTATGACCGCATCGGCGAACTCCTCGACGCGACTCGCGTAGTCCGCATACTTGCGGGCGAAATCGCCGGAAAACGGTGCCAAGAGCATTCGTGCCGCACGCGCATCGTTTCGGAGCGACTCGGCTTCTGCGACCGTTTTCGGTGTGTTCTGCCCCAAAATCGTGTCGACACGCATCAATCGGTCGAGCAACTTGTCGAGGCGGAGCGGGGCGAGTTTACCATCGTAACTTGCTAAAGCTGCGATGACCGCCGCCCGTTCAGGGGCCGGGTCGATCGGTGGAAGAGGTGTCGGTTCGATCGAATCGGCTGTCGGCTCGCGCAGTGCTCGCCATGCGGGTGAATA
>JAYSYN010000191.1:0-13387 GCA_043727575.1 Fimbriiglobus sp. | reverse complement strand
GCTGCGGCATGTCTTTGATCGGCTCGGTCAGAATCTTCACATCGCTGGCGAGTAGGGAACCCCGGCTGACGAACACGGTGCCGGTCTCGCCGAAGATCATCGCGCCGTTTTCACTGCCCGAGGTCACTTCGATGGGCTTCCCGTCACGCCCCTTCGGCGGGTTGCCGTCTTTGTTCACGAGACCCTTGACGTCGGTTCCCCGGCCGTCCATCGCGATCACTTCTGAGCCGTTGGTGTAGGTGTACTTCACTTTGAACTGCTCGTGGCAATTGTAGCCGTCGCCTTTGGCGTAAGGCGCTTTGACGTCGATGGCTTCGATGCCCGTCGGGCCGCTGCCGTCCATGCCGAGGGCCCACTGGGCGATGTCGATGTGGTGGGCGCCCCAGTCGGTCATCTTGCCGCCGCTGTATTCGTACCACCAGCGGAATTCGTAATGGCAGTTCGTGTTGTTCCCCTTCTGGCGGTACGGGGCCTTGGCCACCGGTCCTTGCCACATGTCCCAGTCGAGTTCCTTCGGCGGTTCGACTTCCGGAATCGCACCGGACTGCGGGCTCCCGCCGATGCGGCACTCGATGCTCTTGATTTTGCCGAGCCGACCGCTGCGGGCGATCTCGGCGGCGAAGCGGAACATACCGCCCATTTCGGTGCGTTGCTGGCTACCGGTTTGGAGGACGCGCTTCGACTTTTTGACGGCCTCCATCAGCACGAGGGCTTCGTTGATGGTCAGCGTCAGCGGTTTCTCGCAGTAGACGTCTTTGCCCTGCTTGAGGGCTTCGAGGGCGACGAGCGTGTGCCAATGGTCGGGCGTGGCGATGCAGACGGCGTCGATGTCTTTGTTGCCGAGGATCTCGCGGAAGTCCTTGTATTCCTTCGGTTCGTACTTGTCCTTCTTCAGCATCTCGACGGCGTTGGCGACGTGGCGGGTATCGACGTCGCAGACGGCCATACAGTTGACGGTGTTGAACTTCTTGGCGGCGCCGTACAGCGCGCGGTTGCGGCTCTGGGGACTGCCGATGCCGATGAAGCCCATATTTAGCTTGTCGCTTTCTTTCTTCGCGCGCTGGACCTGAGTCGCCACTTGGGCGCCGTGGACTTCGCGCGCGTACCAGAGCGGCAGCCCCGCGGCCGACAGCCCGGCCAGCGATCGGCCCATAAACCCGCGGCGGGAGAGATTTCCGCGTTCCAACATGATTGAACCTCGACGAACAGGAGTGAGAGACGACACCGAGCTTACCACGAGTCTGCCCGGCCGCGAACGAAAAAGGCGAGCCGATACGGCTCGCCGGAAAAACCGAGAACTCGGACCCTTGTTAATAGTCGCCGACGATGTCGCCGCCGTCGCGGGTGACGAGGGCGGCCAGCGTTGCGGCGGCAATGCTCGACCGCAAAAAGCGGACGCTGCCGTCGGCCAAGCAGACGTTGATTCCGCCCGTATGGAACGAGTAGAATTCGCTGTCGTTGGTGCAGTTGATGGTGCAGGTCCCCCCGGTCGTCCAGCCGGTGCCGAAGACCCCCGGAATGACGCCGTCGACGCTGAAGCCGCAATCCGGGTCGGCCCAACCCCAGGCATCGCCGGTGTTCAAACCGGTGTCGCGGCCTTGCTGAAATAAGTTGGGCCGACCGCTGTCTTCGGCCAGCATGATCGTATTGCTGGTCCCGTCGGTGATGCCCAAAATCGGCGTGTCGACCTCCTTGGCGAGCGCGCCTAGGGCTTCGTCGCCCGGTGCCGAGCCGGGGGTCGGGAAGTTCGCGACGCCGTTGGCGGTATAAAACCGGCGGCGGATCGAGTTGACCGAGCCGTAGTCGCCGGCGCCGAGGAGCACGGGGCCCCCTTGCCGCCGGGGCACGCCCGGGGCCGAGGGACACTGAAACACTTTGAAGTTGTTTTGCGAGGTGGTCAGGTTGGTGCCGGTGTTCCACTTCGTGTTGAGGTCCCAGAGACGGCCGACGTTGTCCTGTTCGACGTAAGCCAACACGATCGGCGTCCACGACCGGAACTTGCTGACGCCGCCCACGGTGACCCGGCTGGCCGGGAGTTTATCGTTGTTGGTGCCGGCGTAGTTGTGCAGGGCCAAACCGAACTGTTTCATGTTGTTGCTGCAGCTCATCCGAGCCGCCGCTTCGCGGACTTTTTGGACCGCCGGCAAAAGCAAGCCGATCAAAATCGCGATGATCGCGATGACGACGAGAAGTTCGATGAGCGTGAAGGCGGACCGTCTCGGATAATGCATCGTGGCGAACCTCGAGATAAGGGATCGACGTCGGAGAGAATTGGAGTCAAAAGAAATCTATGGCCGGTTCCAGAGACGTCCGGATATACGCGATAGGTTCACCGATTCTTCTTCAACTCTTCACAACGATCATTCATTTCTAGTCGAGTCCGTCGATGGCTTCGTTGTACTCCCACTCCGCGATGACACTGGAATTGGAAGCAGCGGCGTCGCCCCGTTGGCGCTCGATCCTAAACCGACTTTGCGACGCTCGATGGCACGAAAAAGGCCCCTCGGTCCGATGAAGGAAACCAAGGGGCTGCTCAGGTTTGTGCTTCTTCCGCTCCGCCGACGGCGGTTTGCAGTACCTTACTTCTTCGCTTCGATGGCCTTCCGCTTCTCCGCCGCTTCGACGGCCTTCCGTTCGATTTCAAGGTAGTGGAAGACTACGGGCACCCACATCGCCGCCTCGTCCTTCGGATCGACCGTGATGCCGCCGATGATCAGTCCCGACATCTCGTCGGTGCTGCCCTCACCCCACTTAATGAGCTTCGGCGGGCTGTTCGGATTCCGGGGATTGTCGGCGGTGTTCACCCACGTCCACTCGGCCTTCACCACGGTCCCCTTCGGCAGTACGAACGGCTTCTTGTAGCGGTAAGTATCTTGCCAGTTGAAATCCCAATCGGAGATCAGAAGCATGTCTTTCTTCTTGCCGTCCGGCAACTCGGCCCACACCTTCATCTCCCGGCCGATCATGTGCATGTGACCCCAAATGTTCCCGACTTCGAAATCCGCGGTGAGGGTGAACGAGTCCGTCCGCTTGAAATCGTTCGCCCCGGCGGGGATGAAGACGTCGTTGTTGGCCATCCCGATGATGTTGATATTCCGCTCGGGCTTCTTGTCAGTGAAGTACAGTCCGATTTGCGGCTGGTCCGTGACCTCCTTGCCGATCGGGTGGTAGTGCATCTGCAACACGATGTCCGTGCCTTTCCCCACGGGAATGGACACTTTGTCCGACTTTTCGAGTCGGGTCGTCTGCCCGGGGGCATATCCGGGCAAGAACCCACTGGGGAGGAAGCCGGGGCCGCCGAAGTTGGGATAGTGATCGCCGCCGTGCTTCTTGGCCAGTTTGCGGGCCGTCCCACTGCCGTCGAGGATGATAACGCCGTGGTGCGCCACCTTCCGGTTCGTCGGCAGGATTTGCACCGCCTTGACGTACTTATCCTTGTCGAAATTGAGCGGCAGGACGAAGTGGACATAGATGTCCGGCCCCTCGGCGGGGACGGTGAACGGCTTCGCCACCTTGAGAATCATGTCCGGTTCGCCGGCGTGCCAGCCTTCGGGGAACTTCGGTTGCGGTGGCAAGTCGCGCGCCTCGCCTTCCGGGGAGCCGGCTGCGGCCCACGCTTTGAAGACGCCGATCTGCTCGGCGGTGAGCGTCCGGGCATCCTCGAACACGTCGTGGCCCGCCACCGGCTTCCACGGCGGCATGATCTTCTTCCCGGTGATCTCGGCGATCTGCTTCGAGCGCTTCTTGGCGTCGGCGTAGGTCAGCAGCGAGAACGGGCCGACCTCGTTCGGCCGGTGGCAATTGGAGCAATTGTTGAACAGGATCGGGGCTACGTCCTTGTTGAAGGTCGGGCCGGATTCGCCTCCGAATGCAGGGCCGGCCAGTAACGGCACAAGGCCGACGATGGAGAGGGAACGAAACAGTCGCACAGGGAGTCTCCGGTTAGATGGGATGCACGGTCGGGACTCTCCCGACCGTGAGCTACTTCTTCTTTTCGGGGAAGTCGATGGGGCAGCCAATGGCTTTCGTGCGGGCGACCTCGATCGCCTTTCCTGCGAGGATGGCATCCAGAGCATCCTTCAATTCTCTGCAAGTCGGCTGGGCCCGCCGCTTGCCGAAGTCGGCGTAGATGTCGTCGATCCGGCCCAAGTAGAGCAGTTCCCCTTCGGGCGACAGCACGGCCGCTTCCGGCTTGACCGTGGCTCCTATCTTCAAAGCGAGACTCATCTTGGGGTCGAGGATTGCCGGGCAAGTCAAGCCGTACTCTTTGGCGTGCTTGCGGGCGTCGTCCGCGCCGAGGTCGGCATCTGCGTAAACGACGCAGAAGGCAATCTGCTTCGGGAAGTATACCTTGCACAACCGCACGATCTCCGGTGTGTAGCCGTTGGAAATGGGGCAGTCGTGGCCGAAGAACAGGAGGACGACGGCCTTGCAGTCGTCTGGGCCCGGCAGGGCATACTTGTCGCCCAACACATCCACGAACTCTTCCTTCACCGGCTTGCCGGTCGGCGGTTCGGCCCGTGTGGGGCGGCAACCCGCGGTCGGTAAAACGGCGACCATCAGACAGCAGGAAGTGAAACGCTGGAACGTCATACACACCTTCAGCACGTCGGTTGGTCAGAAAGAATACCCCGGCGTGTTGCCGGAGTTTCAAACTCTGTCGAATACGGTCGATCACTTTTCCAGCAGCTCGAGAAATCTAGTGAGATCGTGCCGCTTCCCCTTTTCCGGTTCAATCGGAACACCTGAGACCGATGGACCAACTCGGCGAAGGCGGTTTCGTCGTGCTCATCCGCGAATCGCCGTCGCGTTCTCCGCGGGTGTTCAGCAATCGGTTGACACGAACCAGAACCCTTGTCGCCATGCCGCATCCTCCCGGGGTCACACTCAAGAGTCTCCAACAGTGGGCCGGCGCGTCGCGCGAAAGTGAGAAGGTGTACCGTCACCCCGAGGATCCGTCGGTGAAAACGTGGCGGGATACGAGATTGAACTATCTTATCTCGAGAGCGAACGAACCCCGAGAGCCGCCGATGCCCGCCGACTGGATGCCGCCCGCGAACACCCGAGCCTTGATCTTCGATTGCGACGGCACCCTCGCCGATACCATGCCGATTCATTACCGCGCGTGGATGCGCATCCTCGCGCCGCGCGGCATCCCGTTCGACGAAATCCGTTTCTACCAACTCGGCGGCATGCCGACGGGGAAGATCATCCGCGTGCTCAGCGACGAGACCGGCGTCCCGGTGGCCGACGCCGACATCGGCGCGTTGATCCACGAGAAGGAATCGATCTTTCTGTCGCTGTTGCACGAAGTCGAACCGCTCGCGGGGATAGTCGGCATCGCCGAGCGCTTCCGGGGTCGGTTGCCGATGGCCGTGGCCAGCGGCGGCTACCGGGACGTGGTGCGGCGCACCCTCGACGCCATCGGCATCCGCGACTGGTTCGACGCGATGGTGTGCGCGGAAGACACGGCGAACCACAAGCCGGAACCGGACGTGTTCCTCGAGGCGGCCGCGCGACTCGGGGTGATTTCCCCGGCGGACTGCGTCGTGTTCGAGGACACCGACATCGGTTTGGAAGCTGCCCACCGGGCGGGAATGGTGGGGGTCGACGTGCGAGCCTGGGCCCCGGTGCGGATGGGGGCCAATCCGCTATCAGACTAACTCCGGCGAACGTACTCGAACAAAGGGGGCGTGTTCCGACTACTGATCCCCCGGCGTCGACCGGGGCAGCGTCACGGCGAACTTCGTGCCGACGCCGACTTCGCTCGTCACGCGGACTTGGCCGCGCATCGCTTGGGCGAGGTGCTTCACGATGGCCAACCCCAAACCGGTGCCGCCCATCTCGCGGGAGCGGGCTTTGTCAACGCGGTAGAAACGTTCGAACACGCGTGGCAGGTCCCGTTCCGGGATGCCGATGCCCGTGTCTTCGACCTCGATCAACACATTCTGCGGGCCGGCCTGCCAACGCACCGTGATGCGGCCGTTATCCGGAGTGTACTTGATGGCGTTATCGACCAGGTTGTCGAGCAGTTGGGCCAATCCCTCTTCGTCGACCCAAACCGCGGCATTGGCCGGGCAACCGGCCAATGCCACACCGTCGAGGGTGAGGCCTTTGGTCTCGGCCCGCGTCCGGTGGCGATCCAAACAGGCGTGTACGGCATCCTCCACGCCGACGGGATCGTATTCCAGCCGGTATTCCCCGGCTTCGATGCGCGCCAAGCTCAGCAAGTCTTCGATCAAAGTCTGCTGGCGGTCGGCCTGCTCCGCGATTTGCTCCAAGAACATCCCGCGCGCATTCGGGTCCTCGACGGCGCCGTCCATCAGCACTTCGACGCTCGATTTGATGTTCGCCAACGGCGTCTTGAGTTCGTGCGAGACATTGGCGACGAAGTCTTGCCGGAGTCGCTCCAAGCGGCGCAGGTCGGTCGTGTCTTGCAAGACGATGACGGCCCCGGGCGAATTCGGCCCCGGTAAACGGGAGACGTAGACGACGAGGCTCTTGACGGCCGGGCCTTTCCAGTCGAGTTCCTCGCGGTGCGGGCCGTCTTGCTTCAAGGCCCGCTCGACGAGTTCGCGCACCGCCCGCTGCCGGGTGATTTCCCAAAGTTTGCGGTTGACGGCTTGGGTCGGAACGAACTCGAGTAACTCCCCGGCGCGGTCGTTGGCGAACAGCACGACTTGCTCGTTGTCGATGGCGACCACCCCTTCGACCATCCCCGAAAGGATCGTCCGAAGTTGCTCGCGGTCGCGCTCGAGTTGTCGGAAGGTCTCGGCGAGGTGGTCCGTCATGCCGTTGAACATACGGGCCACGCTCGACAATTCTCGGTTGCCCGAAATGTGGATCTTGTGGTCGAACTCCCCGGCGGCGACGCGGCGGGCGCCTTGGGTGAGTTCGTCGAGAGGCCGCGTGAACCGCCGGGCCAGTACGTACGCGGGGATCACGGCGAGGAGGGCGATGACGACCACCGCCAGCACGACTTGCCGGCCGAGTTCGAAGAATAAATCCGAGCCGTCCGAACGCTGCAAAATCAACAGCCCGACCGCTGCCACGGCCAGCACGACGAGGATCAAGTACGTGAGGAATAGCCGGAGGAACATAGGGGAACCGGTGGTCGCGGGTCGGCCCATCGGCCTCGGATCGGGGTCGCCGTGGATAGTGTACGCGAAGTGCGGCCGGGCAGAGGTACTCACGGCTCCGCCGTACCCTTCTGCCAACACCAGAAGCAGAACTGTGCCGCCAGAACGAGATACCCCCCGGCGAGCGCGAAGCCCCACTCGCCGGTGCGCAGCAACCAACTGCTACCGCCGAGGGCATGCGCGAACGCCACGACCATCGCCAGCCGGTTGCTCCATCGGCTTTCCCAAGCGGCGATGACCGCCGCTAGCACAGTCGCCCAAAGCGCCGCGAGCCCCGCGAACAGCCAAGGGCTGGTCGCCAAAAGTGGCCGGGCGATCGGGTTGGCTTCGTTGGCCGTTTGCCACGCCCCATTCCAGTAGGCGGAGTCTTGCCCGAGTAGCGTGAGTGCCACATCGAGCGCGAAGAGCGAGCCCGCCGGAGCGAACAACCAAACTCGGCGCGGGCGGATCATGGGGGAATGATAGGGGAACCGTCCGGGCGGAAATCGGCGAGTCGGCCCGAAACCCCATCCGCTGCGGCCCCGCGGTGCTACAATTGCCCAGACCCACGTCCGATCCCCAGACTCCGGCACCGCGTCCCCGATAAACGATGGCCAACGACCGAAACACCGCCGACGCCCAATCGCTGTTCGACCGCGGGCACCAGAGCTTGCAATCGGGGGACTTCCCCGAGGCGGTCGAGTGCTTCACGCGCGCGATCCGTTTGAAGCCGAACATCGCGGCCGGCTACCGTTTCCGCGCGTTGGCCTACCTCGAACTCGGCCAGCGGATCGACGCGCTGAACGACCTCGACCAAGCCATTCGCATCCGCTCCGACGACCCGATGCTCTACGCCGACCGCGCCAGGGTGCTCTACCGCCAGCGCTCGTTCCCCGCGGCCATCGCCGATTGCGACCGGGCGCTCGGGCTCGACCCCGGCCTCGCCCCGCTCCACGGACTGCGCGGCGAGTGCCACGCGGCCAACGGCGAGACGCAAAAAGCGTTCGCCGACTTCGCCATCGCCATGGAGCAAGACCCGCAGAACTTAGCCGACTACCTGATCGCCCGCGCCGAATTGCATTTGGAACTCGAAGATTTCGACGCGGCCCTCGCCGACGCCGACTCGGCCGTGGAACGCGACCCCGAGAGCACGACGGCCCACCAGACGCGCGGGATGATCCACCGCGCCATGGACCACGAATCCGACGCCGAGGCCGACTTCACACGGACGTTGGAACTCGACCCGGAACGCATGCTCGCCCGACTCGCGCGGGCCACGGTCCGGCTCGGTTTGAAACGCTACCCGGAAGCCTTGGCCGATTGCGATGCCGTCATCCGCGCGCTCCCGGGTCTGCCGAAGGCGTTCGAAATCCGCGGCATGGCCCGGAATTTTTCGGGCGACATCGCCGGGGCGTTGGCCGATTACAACGAAGCGATCCGCCTCAACCCGAGCAGCTTGCTGGCGTACAATCTCCGCGCGGGCATTTATTACCAGCAGCAGCTTTACAACAAGGCGATCCAAGACCACCTCGAAGCCTTGAAACGCGATCCCAAAAGCGCCGGGACGTTCAACCAACTCGGGTGGATCTGGGCGACGGCCCCGGACCCGGACGTCCGCAACGGCACCCGCGCGAAGGAATGCGCAACGAGGGCTTGCGAGCTGACGGAATGGCAAGAGGCCGGCTATTTGGACACACTCGCGGCGGCCTGCGCCGAACTCGGCGATTACGAAGACGCCGCGAAGTGGATGGAAAAAGCCATCGCCTTGGCCCCCGAACACGAAGACGATTACCGGACCCGGCTGGACTTGTACGAAGCCGACAAACCCTACCGGGGTAATTCCAGACTGAATCCTCGCTGATCACACCATGCTGACCCCGGCCGAACAATCCCACGAACTCCTCCGCCGCGGCCGGCTTTACGCCCGCCGGGAGGAATTCGCCAGTGCGGTGGAAGCGTTCACGGGCGCCGTCGACCTCGCGCCCGACGATGCCGGGTTGTACTTCGCGCGCGGCAACGCCCACATCGGATTGTCGCAGTTGGCGCTCGCCATCGAAGATTTCACACTGGCGATCCAATTCGCCCCGAAACTCGCCGCGGCTTGGCACAACCGGGCCACCACGCACGCCGAGCGGGGCGAGTTCGCCGCTGCGGCATTCGATTACACCGAAGCGATCCGGCTGGTCCCGGACGATCCCGACCCGCTCCTCGGGCGCGGAGTCGCGCGGATGAAACTGGCGAAATACGACGAGGCCCTCGCCGACTTCGACGCCGCGCTCGTCCTCGTGCCCGACATGGGCCGGGCGCTCTTCCAACGCGGCCAATGCCGCGCGGCGCAGGGCCATCACGAAGCGGCGATTGCCGATTTCACGAAAGCCCTCGAGATCAACCCGCGCCAGTCCCGCGCGTACTCGGCCCGGGCGCAGTCGCACGAAGCCCTCGACGCCCGCGGCGCGGCGCTGCTCGACTTGACGACGGCCCTGCGGGTGAACCCGAAATTGTTCGAAGCCTACCCGCACCGGGCGCGCATTCACTTCGACTTGCAGAAGTGGCAGAATGCCCGAGACGACTATTCGGTCGTGTTGCGCACGGAACCGAAACATTCGGTCGCCTTGAACCACCGGGCCATCGCCTCGGCCGAACTGGGCCTGTTCGCAGAGGCCGTCGCCGACCTCACGGCCGTCATCGCGGCGGCACCCGACGATCCCGAAGGATACTTCAACCGGGCGCAAGTCAGTGTCCGGCAGAAGGATTGGGAGCGGGCCATCGCCGATTTCACACGGGTCATCGCGTTGACACCGGACGATGCCGCGGCCTATTTGCAGCGGGGCCGCGCCTCGGTCGCCTTGCTCGACGCGGAAACCGCCATCCGCGATTTCACGCGGGTCGTCGAACTCGAACCGGACGCCGCCCGGGGGTACTACAACCGGGCCACCGCGCTCTTGAAAGTGGGTCGGCCGGCCGAAGCGCGACCCGACGCGGCCCGGGTGGCGGCGCTCGAACCGAACCGCCCCGGCATTCGCTTCTTGAACGGGCAGATCGACTACGAACTCGGCGAAGCGACTTCCGCCATCGCCCATTTCAACCGGGCGATCGAACTCGATGCGGATCATCTCCCCGCGATGAATTCACTCGCGTGGATTCTCGCCACGACGACGGGCCAACTCCGCGATCCGGAGCGGGCGCTCGAACTCGCCTCGCGTATGGTCGAAGAAACCCACCAATCCGACGCCGGCTACCTCGACACCCTCGCCGCGGCGAACGCGGCGATGCAACGCTATTCCACCGCCGTCGAATGGCAGCGACTGGCGATCTCGCTGTTGCCGCCCGACGACCGGACTGAATACCTCGAACGCCTCCATTTGTACGAAGCGGGGATGCCGTACCTCGAAGAGCAAAAGGGTCGGCCCGCCGGGACGAATACCATCCCACACCCCGCCCCGAGATTGCCGACATGAGCCGCGACACCGGGGACGACGACCGAATCGGCGTGCCCACGCTCCGCCTGCGCCCCCTCCAAGCCCCGCAGCGGTTGCCCGAACCGATATTCCCGATCGACGAGGAACCGTTTCTCCGCGCCGGTGAGACCGACCTCGGCCGGCCCGCGCAACTGCCATCCCACGTCGCCCCGCTGGCGGACGACGACCGCCGGCGCCTCCGCGAAGCGGACGAACAGCAAGCCCTGCGCGACCTCGCCGAGGCCGAGGAATTGATGGCCTCCGACCCGGCGCTCCGCTGGTTCGGTTGGTTCGCCCACCCGCTCGCGGCGGCATTCCTGCTCGGCTCGGCCGGGGCTCTCGGGCTCTTTCTCTATTCGCAAACGCTGAGCATCTTGGCCAACCTCGCCACGCAACCGGAGTGGATGCAATACTGCGGCTACGCCGGCTTAGGCATCTGCGGGAGCGCCGTCGCACTTGCGATGCTGCGATTTTTGATCATCTACGTGAAGCTGCGGCGGAATCGACAATTGCGCATCGCGGGACTTGAAGAGTTGCACCAGAGAACGAAATTGCGTTGGCTCGCGCATGCGAAAGCGGCGCAAGCTCGGGAACTGTTGGCCCGGTACATCCGCGAGTTCCCGTTGCAAACCGAGAAGCAGCGGAAACAACTACTGGCGATGGGCTTCACCGACGACAGCCTCGGTTCGCTCCGGGCCGTGAGTGTCGAACTCCTCGACCCGGCCCGGTTCAGCAGCACGCCAGAATGGTTCGAGCGCTTCCGCGTCGGCTTCCAGAGCCACTTGGACAGCGCCGCCGATCGCCGGGTGAAGCATTGGGCGAAGCGATCCGGCCTGACCACGGCGGTCTCGCCCAACGGCCTCATCGACAGTGCCGCATCGCTCTACTTCGGGTTCGCGATGCTGACCGATCTCTGCCGGATATACAACCTGCGCGCCGGCCGCACCGGCACCGCGGTACTCCTCGGGCGGGTCTTTTTCAACTCGTACCTCGCGGGGCAGTTGAACGAATGGGAGAAACTGACCGAAGAGCAATTGAATCACCTCATGGCCCCCGGCGGCCCGCTTTACGAACTCACCGCCTCGCGGGTGTTGTCCAAAGCCGGGGCCAAAGCCACGAGCGGCATCCTCAATTATTTCCTGCTCGGTCGCCTCGGGCGATTCGCTTGCCGCTTGCTCCGCCCTATCGCCTGATGGCGGGCCGGTCACCTCTCCAAGAACCAGCTCATCAAGGTCCAACCGGGGTCGAAGGCGAGCGTGCTTTTCGCCGCGGTCACTTCGTCGTAATTCGCCGCGCCGGTCGGGGCGATGCCCGTCCCCGCAACCGCGAACGGCACCGCCCCGTAGGCGTGGGCACGCGTCGCCAGTGTCGTGCGGTGGTCCGGTTCGACGAGGATGCGCCAGTCGCCGTGCTTCGGCAATTCGTCGAGCAATGGCCCGACGATGTGGGTATCGATCCGTTCGAGCGCCTTCACCTTCTCGTGCGGCAAGCCTTCGTGCGAAGCCTCATCCGGGGCTTCGACGTGAACGCAGACGAGGTCGAAGGTTTTCAACGCCTCGATGGCGGAGCGCCCTTTGGCCGCGTAGTCGGTGTCGAGATACCCCGTGGCGCCGGGGACATCGATGCGCGCCCAACCGAGTAGGATGCCGACGCCGCGGACGAGATCGACGGCGGAAATGATCGCCCCGCGCGGCCCGTAGACCCGGGAGAAGGGTGCGACGGTCGGCGCCTTGCCTTGTCCCCAGAGCCAGATTTGCGTAGCCGGTTTTTGGCCCCTTGCGATGCGCCGGAGGTTCGCCGGATGATCTCTCAACACCGACTTGCTCGCGTCCATCAGTCCCAGCAACAGTTCGCGGGCGGTCCCGACGGGGCCATGGTTCGCCAAGGGTTTGTTCGGAACGTCGTGCGGCGGCTGCGTCTTCAACCCGACGAACGGCGATTCTCCGGACATCCCGCGCCACACGAGGATATTGCGGTAGCTGACCCCGGCGTGAAATTCGAGCATGCCCCCGGCGAGTTCCCTACCGCCCAGCGCGGCTTGGATCGAAGCCATCAATTCACCGCCGTCTTCGCTGGTGATGTGCCCGGCGGTGAAGTCGTCCATCGTCCCGTCGGGAGCGTGGATGAGGTTGCAGCGGATGGCCCAATCGTTCGGACCGAGGCCGATCCCCATCGCCGCGGTTTCGAGCGGGGCCCTGCCGGTGTACACCTTTAGCGGGTCGTAACCGAAAAGCGACAGCGTCGCCACGTCCGATGCCGGTGTAAAACTCGGGGGCACGTTATTGCTCAACCCGGTGGTGCCGAGTCGCACGACGCGATCCATGTTCGGGATGTGCGCCGCTTGCAAGGGCGTAAGATTGCCGAGTTCGGCCACGGGTTCGTCGGCGCAGCCATCGGGGATGACGATGAGATATTTCATACAAGCTGATCTATGGGGAATCACACCGATTTGAACGGCGCACGGATGCGCTTCAAAGCGGATTCGGCCCGGGCGAGGAGATCGTCGCGGCGTTCCGCACCGAGGTGTTCGCGGACCCACGCATAGCCGGCCGCCAAGCCGGAGCAGCGCACCAGGTTGTGCGCATCGGTCGAAAGGATCGCCTCGGGACAATCGCGCAGGATGCGCTCCGCGGCGACTTTAGGATCGGGGCCGTGGTTGCCCAAGATCGAATCCACCGTGACTTGGACCCAAGCCCCGGCATCGACCAAGCCGCGCAAAAGCCCGGGCTCGCGGTCGAAATAGCCGTGGCGCTCCGGGTGAGCCAGGATCGGCGTCGTGCCGCGCGACCGGAGCCACGCGACCAACGCGAC
>JAYSYN010000190.1:0-4465 GCA_043727575.1 Fimbriiglobus sp. | reverse complement strand
GTGATCGCCGGACCCCGACGCCACAGCTACGATAGGCGGAGCCGCCCCGAAGTTCCCGGCCGCCCGGAGCCGGGTCGCCCGGCGCCCCCCACGAACCAGTCGCTGCACCGGACCTCGAAGCGATGCCGGGTCGTGCGGCAGAGGAGCAAACCCGTAGGTCGCGGTCGAGTCTTCGAGGCCCGACATCGGGGAGCTCCGCCGTTCCGGTAGGATCTTGCAAAGCCGTCCAATCGCACTCTGTCGTTTAGAATTCCCGACCGTGAGGCTTGACGCCCATCGTTCGCCCGGCGACTATGGTGACGAATCGGCCGGACAATCGCCGTTCGGCGGCAGAAGGGCTTCCGGGTGCGCGAGATGCGGGTCGAGGAAAAGGTCATCGGCGAAGCCATCGTGGACGCCATCAAAACCTATATCCGTGAGGTGCTGGTGCCCCGCTGCCCGGCATTGGGAGTAGTGTGGGACGGCCCCGAGGACAAGGAACTGGACCGTCTCAAATATGAGGTGGCCGCCACGTTCGCGGCCAAGTGGGCGGTGTCCCAAGTCAACGACGAGGTGTAGCTCAGACGCCGAACTAGTGTGCAACACACCCGGCCCGCACATCGGCTTTTCGAAATTCGTAGCACACTGAGCGGACAGGCAGCCGGTTCGTTCGACAGCGGAGGCACGACGGTGACGATGGCCCTGTGTTTCAACTGCGGACACACGAAGTTCGGGGCCATTTGCCCGTGCCCGGAGTGCGGCGTCGCGTCCACAGGCGACATGAACTTGGACATCACGTTCAGCGACCATCGGATGTCGGTCGCCACCCTCGGAGCGTTCGGAGAGGTCGTCCGGGCCATCCGCCGGGTGTGCGATGACGACCAACTCCGGTTCTGGTCGGTCATCCGGTACGTGTCCGTCCACCACTCGGACATCCTCGGCGTCGAGCAGCCGCCCGAGCAGCAGGCCGCCTGCGACGCGGTGCTGGCCCGCGCCCGGCCGGCGGCGGTGGAAGTGGAGGAGTCCGGTCTGCGTCGCGCAAGACAATCATCGGGCCAGACCAAACGGCCGTGGTGGCGCTTCTGGAGTTGAGCACCAGGCGCCGAACAAGCGTCGCCACTGAGCCGGGTCGTCCGGCGTTGAAACAACACCGTAGGTCGCGGTCGAGTCTTCGAGGCCCGACATCGGCTGAAGGGAATGTCGGGCCTCGAAGACTCGACCCGACCTACGGGAGTCATCCCCTCGAAATGGTTTCGCGGCGATCACCGATTTCCACATGGCTCCCAACCGACCCTATCGCATCGCCGTCGTCGGCTTCGGCATGGCCGGGGCCACGTCCGCGTACCTCTTGGCGAAGGCCGGGCATGCGGTCACACTGTTTGAACGGGCGCCGGTCGTCAGCGCCGTCGGCGCCGGCATCCTCCTGCAAATGTCCGGCCAAGCGATCCTCAGGCACCTCGGCGTCCTCGATCGAGTTCTGGCCCACGCGGCGCCCCTCGAAGAACTGCACGCCATCCACGTCGGCGGCCGGGAACTCGTCCGCAATCGCTACGGGCTGTACGCCGAGGGTTGCCGGGCTTACGGCCTCCACCGCGGCGTCTTGTTCGAAACCCTGAAAAACTTGGTCGAATCGGTACCCGTCTCGGTAAAACTCGGCGTCGAGATCGACGGTCGAATCCAAAACGCCGACGGCACGGCCGATCTCACCGATACTGCCGGAAACTGGCGCGGCCCGTTCGATTTTGTAGTCTGCGGCGACGGGGCCCGATCCCGACTGCGGGGCGCACTCGGCCCACGCCACTGCTCGTGGAAGTACGGCCACGGCACACTTTGGGCCATCACGCCGGGCTGCGGTATCCACGGGAAACTTTTCCAAGTGGTGCGTGGCACCCGTAACCTCTGCGGACTCGTGCCGATGGGAGATGGGCTGACGACCCTGTACTGGGGCGTTCCGAAATCAGACTACGCCGGGGTGTTGGCTCGAGGCATCGGACCGTTGAAAGACGAGATCGTTCGGTTTTGCCCCGAGGCGCGGGAGTGCGCCGAGCACCTCGTCGACTTCGATCAATTCTTGTTCACGACCTACCAGCACAATTACATGGCCCGGCGATTCGACCGCAGCATCATCTTTTTGGGCGACGCGGCCCACGCCATGAGCCCGCACCTCGGGCAGGGGATCAACCTCGCGATGGTCGACGCTTGGATGCTAGCGGGCGCCGTTGCGGACGCCCCGACCCCGCTCGAAGCCTTCCGCCTCTTCGAGCGCCGGCAGCGCGGCTACCAACGCTACTACTCGGCCGTAACGCTGATGCTCTCGCCATTCTTCCAATCCGACTGGCCGATTCTGGGCTGGGGCCGCGACCGGGTCCTGCCGCTGCTGCCGAAGATCCCCTTCATCCGACGGCAAATGCTGATGACGGTCGCCGGACTGAAGGGAGGATTCTTGAAGGGGGAACGGGCGTTCTAGTTATTGCAGGTGTTCGGCGAGAAACCAGACCTGCAATTCGTTCGTGCGGATCACGTTCGACACGATGATGTCGTTCGTACCCACGTCTTCCGCGGCGGCGGTTTCGCGCGCCATCGCCCGCGCTTCGAGCAGGATCATTTCGTGAGCTTGGAGGAGCCTCTTAATTTGTGTAGTGGCGTCCTCGCGACCCTTCGGGGCGCGGGGGATCGAGGTCGTCTCGGCGACATCCGGGGCCATCGCGATCGCGACTCCGCCGAGGGTTTGCACCCGTTCGGCCAGCAGGTCGACCAACTCGGCCTGTTCGCCGAAGTGCTTGTCGAACAGAAGGTGGAGCATGTAGAAGGTCGGGCCGGACACTTGCCAGTGGTGTTTCTTGTACAAGTCCCGGAGCGTCATGGTGTCGGCGAGGAGTTGATTCAACGACTCGATGCTGGCGGCCGCGACCGATTCGTCCAAGGCCAAGGGGTTCCGCCGGGCCAAGTTGAACGATTGCGTCTCGGCCCGCGTCGACGGGACAATCGGTTCTTTCATGTGTGCAGGGTCCGAACGGATCATGGACGTCGTCGACATTGTGCGTTCCTCGGGTGGCCGCTCGCTTCCACGGTCACAGTTTCGTTTGTCTGTGCTGCGTGGAAGCTGATTCGGCCGGCAAAAGTCTGCCGCACATGCTACGCCACAGATGCTTGCCCGCGCTCAGACTTGAAACAATCCGCCGGAAATGATGTCCTTCTCGGGCAATTTTCTTCCGAAAGCCGTGCGCGAACAGTAACAATCTTCAAATCCAGCGTTTCGGCGTTGAGTCTACGCAAGGGTGTGCGACTTCTCGCTGGACTCAAGATTCGGCTTTCGGCGTTCCGAAAACTACCGACCGCCTCGTCCGCCACCGCCGCCACCCGCACCGCGCATCGAGTTCGTCAGTTCGCCGATCGCTTTTTCGAGTCGCTCGAGGCGGGCTTCGACGCTGTTGGATCCGCCCGCACTTCCCGCGGCCGGGGTGCGCATTTTCTCGACGAGCTTGGTCAGCATCTTCTGTTCATCCGGGCTCAGTTTCTCGAAGCCGGGCATCATGGTGAAGTCCATGACACCGCCGCGCCCGCCGTCCATCATGGCTCCGCCGCCGCCGAACATCGGGCTACCGGCGCCCGGGCCGAAACCTCCGCCCCCGAACCCGCCGCCCATCGGCGGGAATTTCGGTTCGGGTTTCTTCTCGCCTTTGTTTTCACCATCTTGCTCGTTCTTCTTTTCGCCTTTCTCTTCCTTCTTGGGGGCGGCCTGCTTCAACTTCGCTTCTAAGTCGCGCACTTGTTCGCGGAGTTTGGCGACGTCGTCGCTGTCGCGCGGGCGCGCCGGCTGTTGGGCGAGCGCCGGTAGGGCGAGGGCCAAGGCGAAGGCGGTCGTGAGGAAGAAACGCACCATGGGTCACCGGATGGGAAAGGGAGCGGGGACGCGGACCAATGCCACGTCTGGGTGGAGTTTAACCGATCGGCGATGAAGCGGGGATGAGATGTGCGAAAGGGCGAATCCGGGGGCGAAAATCCGCGTGGGTCGGCGCAGAAATGAGCACAGACCGGCGCCGGGCCGGTCTGCATGCGCGTGTACCAGAGCCGCCCGTTACTTGCGGTGGCGGATCTTAGCCCGCATCCGACGCTTCTTGCGACCGACCTTGCGTCGTCCTGTTCCTCGGCGGCTGGCCATGCGCAAACTCCTCGATCTAGCTAAATTCGGGGGTCGGGGTGAACCGAAACGGAAGTCTGCCATCTTAAGCGCCGGTCACTCTCTGGCAAGATCATCCCGCCTCGAAAACCGGGGGCTGACCCGCGGAATCGAGATCGATAGTATGTACGAAGTCCAATTCGCCTCCTTCGCAGAGGTTCGCCATGTCTCCGTTGCACCGCTGGCTCGCGTTGGTCCTTCTGGTTCTGTCGCCGACGGCTTCTTTCGCCGACGAGAAAAAAACCCCGGTCGGACTGGAGGCGATCCAAGCCGACGGCTTCGCGATGGCGACGGTGAACTTCGCCC
>JAYSYN010000189.1:0-13460 GCA_043727575.1 Fimbriiglobus sp. | reverse complement strand
ACGGTTCGGAATTCGGTCGGCGTTTGCACGAAGACCCCGTCGGCCCGATTCAACAACCACTTCAAATGGGGCCGCGTGTATTGCCGGCGCGTGCGGTCGTGCGGATCGGCCGGATCGCCTAGGTGCAGGAACGGCGTCAGGAAAAACGGAACCCCGCGCCGACGGGCGAGCCGCAGCCCGCAAAGGATTGGGAACGAATACGGGAAGGCCAGCGCGTGGACGGCATCGAGCGGGCCGTCGTAGGTCGCCGCGGTGGTCGCCATCCCCGGGCAGAGCGGATTGCTCGGCTGCAGCGCGGCTTGCCACGGCCGCACCGGTACCAACGAGAGCGCTTTGAGGATGTAGCGCCGCAGCGGGAAAGTTGCGGGGCGATATCGGCGGATGCGCGGGTTCGCTTCGGAATCGCCGTGAAACACACGCGCGGGGGAGCGCCGCCAGAACTCGCTCAGCTCGACGGCCGTCGTGGTGAAGACTTCGACGCGGTCGCCGTGGGAGGCGTGAAAGTCGCACAGTCGCCGGCAATAGATTTCGGCGCCGCCGAGCGCGGGCGGATAGCGGTGCACGAACTGCGCGATGGTCTTCGGGCGATCAGAGCCCATCGGTTTTCTTTGACAGTTCGGCGAACGCGAGCCGAGCCGCGTGGACTTCTCGCAGGGGTTTCCACTCTTCGGAGTAACGCATCGTCAAGTACAACCCGCCGATCATCGCGGCGAGGGCGAAGGCGATGCCGAGGGCACCGAGCCACCGGTTCGGGGCGCGGCGGCGGTCGAGCCAATAGGCGAGCGCCGCGCCGGCGAATCCGCCGCCGAGGTGGGCTTCGAGGCTGATCCCTGGGGCGAAGCTGAGCATCAGATTCAAAAAGACCGCGAAGAGAAGCTTGCGACCCCACTCCCGGGCGACGCCTTCCGGGAGATCGTCGCGGTAGCGCACGAGCCAGACGACGACCGACATCAACACGCCCCACAGGGCGCCCGACGCCCCGGCGAGCAGCGACTCGCGGAGACCGCTCGCGGTGTCGGCCATCGGGTGGACGGCCATCGCCGCGCAGGCCCCGGCCAGCCCGGAGGCGAGGTACAAGACCGCGAACCGCCCGCGGCCCCACAGCCCTTCGGAGACGGGCCCGAGGATGCCGAGCATCAACATGTTGCCGAGCAAGTGGAGCAGGCCGATATGGACGAAACAACTGCTGAGCAGACGCCACCATTCCCCGAGGAGCAGATGCGAACCCGAGACGGCCCCGATCCGCGTGAGGACTTGATTCGAGACCGGGTTGCTCTCGCCTTTGAAGTATTCCGCGCCGGCGCCGGCCTTCCACGCCAAGAAAGCTCCGACGCCGAACCAGACGACATTCAACGCCAACAGCGCGGGGGCGACAATGGCTGCGCGGAGTACGGGCGCCGCGCGTTCCGGTACGATCTCGCCCGACTCCGACATCCGCGCGGCCCCGTCGGCCAGCGAAAGCAGATCGGGGTGTTCGACCGCTTTTTCCCCGGTCCGAGTCAGTTGGAAACCTTGTCCCAAACCGGCGATCCAATCGGCGACGTGGATCATCCCGGCTTGCCGTAGCCGCCAGAGCGGTTCGTCCAAACTGTCGCGCGATGTCCCCGAGACCTCGGCGAAGCGGCGCGGGAACCAGAGCTGCGGGGCGACGGCCGCAATTGCGCGCAGCACATCCGTGGCGGCCGCGCCGGTGGACGCTTCGACCGCCGGTACGGATGATGGTGAGAGCGGACTCGATTCCATAAGGGGTATTATGGGACCTCGGCGCGACCTCGGCGAACTCGTTCGCACTTCCGAAGAAGTCGCGGCGGCGCTGCGCTCGGGCCGGCCCGTGGTCGCGCTCGAATCGACGCTCGTCACGCACGGGTTGCCGTGGCCGGTGAATCTGGACACGGCCCGCGCCTGCGAAGCCGCGATCCGCGCCGCCGGTGCCATCCCCGCGACGATTGCCATTCGCCACGGCGAACCGGCTGTCGGCCTGCTCGATTTCCAACTCGAAGAATTGGCGCGCTCGACGACCGCCTTCAAAGCGAGCCGGCGCGACCTCGGCGTCTGCGTCGCGCTGAAGCGGCTCGCGGGGACGACCGTCTCCGCGACGATGGCACTGGCGCACGCCGTGGGCATCCGCGTCTTCGCCACGGGCGGCATCGGCGGGGCACACCGCCCGCCCGCGCCGGCGTCCGACATCTCGGCCGACCTCGTCGAACTCGGCCGGACGCCGGTATTGGTCGTCTGCGCCGGGGCCAAGAGCATCCTCGATCTGCCGCGGACGCTCGAAATCCTCGATGCGCTCGGCGTCCCCGTGCTCGGCTTCCGGACCGATGTCTTTCCGACGTTCTACACTGCCGGGGGCGATCTGCCCGTGAGCGCCCGCGTCGAGAGCGCCGCCGAAGCCGCCGCGGTATTCCGCGCCCACTGTCAACTCGGTGTCAGCGGCGCTCTGCTGGCGAACCCGCTCCCGGAGATCGATGCGATTCCGGCGGTCGATTTCGAGCGCGCTCGACAAAAAGCCGAAGCCGATGCGGCGGGCGTCACAGGGGCACGACTGACTCCGTTCTTACTGAAGCGCATCGCCGAACTGCTAGGCCCGGCCGTGCTGGACGCGAACCGAACACTGATTGTGAACAATGCCCGGCTCGCCGCCGAAGTGGCTTGTTCTTTGGAGGATTGAACGATGCCCGATATCCGCTTACTCCCGTTCGCCGCGCGGTCCGGAGCCGGGAATATGGCCGCCGACGAGGCGATGTTGGTGAGCGCCGCCGAAGGCGGGATCGCGAGCCTGCGTATCTACACGTGGACGGAACCGACGCTGACCCTCGGCTATTTCCAAGAGGCCGAGGCGCGGTTGGCGGACGACCGCATCAAAACTCTGGCATGGGTGCGACGCGCGACGGGAGGGGCCACCATCGTCCACGACCCCGCCTGCGAAGTGACCTACTCGCTCGCACTCCCCGCCGGCGCCGACTGGCAGCCGAAGGGGAAATCGTGGATCTGCCGGATGCACGGATTTCTGCGCGAGGCGCTGCAATCGGTCTGGGGCATCGAGTCCGAATTGGTCGTCTGCGGTCAAGACAAGAAGCTCGGCCCACTGCTCTGCTTCCTCCACCAAACCCCCGGCGACTTGCTCGCAGACGGCCGCAAAATCGCCGGCAGCGCCCAGCGGAAACACAAAGGTGCCCTGCTCCAACACGGCAGCATCTTGCTACGGCGATCGCCGTTCGCCCCGTCGCTGCCGGGCATCTGCGAATTAACCGGGAAGGCGATCTCGCTCGACGACCTCGCCGTCGCGCTGACGCGCCGCTTCGCCGTGGAAACCGGCTGGCACCTCCATCCCGGCCCTTGGACCGAAGACGAATCGACCGCGATGGCCCGCATCGAAACGGAGAAATACGCCTCGCCCCAGTGGAACGACAAGCGCTGATGTGCGACGATCCCGCCGTAGAATAAGCCCCACCCGTCCCCGAAGGAATGCGCGATGATTCAGGATGAACCGATCGGCCTCGACGACCTTTGGTGGGCGGAGCCGGTGTTGAAGGAGCGACTCCGCAGCGATCCGCGTTCCGTCTTGAAAGAGCACGGGATCAATCTGCCGACGGATGTGCCGGTGCCGTTGATCCACGAAATCGTCCGGATGGTATCGCTCATCTGGCTGAACGGGCAACTGACGCCGCGCAGCAAATTCGCCATCGACCCGTTCGACGACGGTCTGCTCTTCGGCAAAGGCATCTGGGAATCGACCCGCACCTTCGACCACGTCCCGTGGCTTTGGGAAGCCCACCTCGATCGCCTCAAACTGACCGCGGCCGAACTCGGTTTGACCGTACTCCCGGAGCGCTTGCCCTCGGCCGCGCAGGTGACCGAGTTCGTGAAGTCGCTCACGGGCCTCGATGTCGTCGTGCGGTTGAACGTCACGGCCGGCGTGCCGGGGAAGCCGGGCATCGTTTGGATGACGGCCACGCCGCTGCCGGCGCCGTACGCATCGGTGACGCTGCAAACGGTGGCCAACCCGACCCCGAAAGATCAACCGTACCTCGTCTGGAAGACCTTCCAATACGCCACGCGGTTGCTCGTCGGGCAATCGGTCCGCGCCGCCGGGTTCGACACGGCGCTCCTGATCGACAACGAGGGAAACCTGCTCGAAGCATCCCACGCCAACATCTTCCTGCGCCTACCGAGCGGCTGGGTGACCCCGGCCCTCAACGGCTGTTTCCTGCCCGGCACCTTGCGCGGCTTCGTCGTGAAGAACGCCCCGCACCCGATCCGCGAAGAGAAAGTGTCGATCCAGAAACTGAGCGATTGTTTGGAAGTGTTCCTGACCAACAGCAACGCCGGGATCGTCCCCGTGACCCAGATCGACAGCCGCAAATACGCCGTCGGCGCCGAGACCCGACGTCTGATGGAGTGGCTCGCAAAGACGGAGCGTTAAGCCGCCCGCGCGATCGTTATCACCGAGGGCCGGTACTGCGGGCAGCGGGTGCGGAGCCAGCGTTCCACCTCCGCGGCGCTCAGCACTTCGACCACGTCGGCTTCGGCGCGGACGCGGGAGTAGCGCCGGGTCACGTCCCACGACAGCGGATGAACCGGGTCGCCGATCAACAAGATTCGTTCGCCTCGCTGTTGCGTCACGGCGCCGAGCGACTCCCGGCCCCAATACCAGTGCGGGGAGCCGTCGAACCCGGTGGGCAGCGTCCCGTCCGATTGCAGTGCTTCGGGGCGGTAGAATTGGAATCGGCTCTTCGCCACCAATCCTTCGATTCGCCCGGTCTCCCGGCAGGCTTCGACGACCTCGCTGTCGGGCAAGCGACCCGCGAGGAATCCGCGCGACGGGTCGCCCGTCAACCGCTCGGCCAACAGCACGTGCAGTTGATCGATGTCCGCGACACCTCCGACGACCACGCGGAATCCGGTCCGCGCCGCCGGGTGGATCACCAGCCAAACTTCTTCTTCGATCAATCCCAGAATCCCCGCCAATTCGGCGGCTTGCGGCACCGCGTTCGCCGCCTCGCGCAAGCCGGGCACGGCCCGCGCCATCCGGCGGATGTCGATGGATTCCCCGCAGAGCGAGAGGGCATCGTCCAGTAAATCGGGGAGCAGTTCCCACGCATCGCGGAGTTTGGGGAACGACGACGCGAGCAGACTGAGGAACGGTTCCGGGAACGCCGCGGGTTCCGCGCGCCTCGCGAGCCGTTCCGCTTCGGCGGTGCGGTCCGCGAAGAAGAGCGCCGGTACCCCCCACGCCCGTGCGTGCCGGGTCGCCCGATCCCGCATGGCCCGGCACTCGCCGAGCAACTCGGCGACTCGCCGCAGCGTTTCGCTTAAGCGCAGAAACAGCGGCCGCGCGGCGAACGCCAAATCCGGCTGCGAAAGGAGATCCGCGTCCCCGGTCCGCCTCGACCGGGGTTCAAATAGTTCGATGGCCATGGCACGCCCTCCTTGGCGAGGCCCGATTAACGCAAGTTCGGCGACCGCCCGCAAGCCGAAGTGGCCCCGGGGTGCGCCAACGGATTCTGGCGGTCATGCGGCGAGCCAATATTCTGCCCATTGGCCGGAGTCGGTGGGGCAGCAGAGTTCGGCCATGCGGTTGGCGCTCTCGACCGTCCAGCGGGCGCCGGTTTGTTTCATCCGCTTTCCGATCAGCTGCTTGCACGCCCCCTCGATGAGTCCGCTGCCGATCGGCTCGCCGCAGGCCAAGCGGTGGCGGCAGTTCAGCCGGCCGGAGTGGTTCGCCGAGTAGGCTACCGGTTTGTCGATGGCCGTCCGGCCCGCGTCGCTCACCGGACTGCACAGCGTTTGGCCGATGTGCTCCCGGATGCCGTACCAACCGTCTTCCAGCGGGGCTTTCCGGGCCGCTCGGAACCAAGTCCGCGTTTCGGGAGTCCCTTTGCCGAACAGGGTCTGGGCCGCCGCCAAGAGTTCGCCGGCGTGGAAGAAGTCGAGCGTGCCGCGGCGGCCGGGGAACCGCTCGGCGGATGCGTTCGTCGCCGACGCGCAGGCCGCAGATTTCCTTCAGTGGCATTTCGGCGTCGGCGAGCGGGCGTTGCGGGCCCTGGCCGAGCGGGGCATCGCGTGCAGCATGAGCCGCCGGGGGAACTGCTGCGACAACGCGCCGATGGAGTCGCTGTTCGCGAGCCCGAAGAAGGAGATGGTCCATCACGAGGACTACGCGACGGTCGAGGCGGCGAAGGCGAGCGTTCGAGTACATCGAAGTGTTCAACATCCGAATCCGACGATACTCGGCGCCGGGGTACGTCGCCCCGGCGGAGTTCGAATGTTCCGAAGACTCTTGACTGCGCGCCCGTTTTTCGCGGGGAACTCCACACTGCCCGGCGCCACGATCACCAGGTGAAGAAAAACCCTTCAGCAAGTGGCCAGCGTGGCCCACTGCAGCGACGAGACAATCGATGATCCGACGCTCGACACCGACGTACTCAACTTCCATCGGGTGGAGTGACGGAACAGACCGATGGGCCACAGCCATCGCGGACGCCGATTCTTCCAATTGGGATTGTTCCAACACGCCCGGGTTCCCGACTGACCGGCAAACGGTGTTTGATCGTCGCAAGTCCTTATCGGGGTTGGTGCATCGGCCGGGGTTTCACTGGACCTCCGATTCTTCCAATTTGTTTAATTGCTTCCGAAGCGTGGTGTCACGCATTCCGCTGGAAGAATCGGCGGGGCGATCAGACCGGGTACTCGTTGTAAATCTGCTCGAAGCGGGACGAAGCGTTCATGAAGGCGTTCATGACGGCGGGGTCGAAACGGCCGACGCACTCGTGGGTCAGCACGCGGACGGCGCGGGAGTGGGTGACGGCGGGGCGGTAGGGCCGGCGCGAGCGCAGGCTGTCGTACACCGACGCCAAGGATACGAGCCGGGCCGAGAGGGGGATGTCCGACCCGGCGAGGCGCTCCGGGTAGCCGGTGCCGTCCCAGCGTTCGTGGTGGGACCGCGACAGCTCGGCCGCGAGCGAGATGCAACCGGTTTCGCTCGGGAACTTCTCGGCGAGACCCATCAGGATTTCCCCGCCGGCGGTCGGGTGCGTCTGCAGCACTTGGCGCTCGTCCGGGTCGAGTTTTCCCGGCTTCAACGGCAAGCCGCCCGGGATCACGAGCAAGCCGATGTCGAACAGCGCGGCCGACGCGGCGAGCATGTTCACGTACGACGGGTCTTTCAACCGCGTGTACTCCCCGACCGATTCGACCGTTTGGCACATGGCCCGGATGTACCGGGCGACCCTCGAGCGGTAGCCGGGGGCGAGGTAACCCGCCTCGACGACCAACCGCGAAATCGTGACGGTCATCAGGTCCCAGGGGTTGGCCGAGGGCATGACGTTGGCGGACGGGGCGGTCCGTTGCAGGCCGTTCGCCCCGATGCGCATCGTCTCGGTGGCGTAACGGCGGGTGTGGACGGTCTCGCGGCGGTTCATCAAGGCCCGGACGCGCGAGCGCAGTTCCGTCGGCGTGAAGGGCTTGGTCATGAAGTCGTCGGCGCCGATCGAAACGAGGCCGCTGAGCGCCGCGACCGGCAGTGTCCCCGAGGCGACGAGGATCATCATCGAATGATCCGAATGCAGCCGGCGGGCCGTGGAAATGAGGTCTTGGGCCGAACAACCCAGCGGGGTCGCATCGAGCACGATGAGGTCGTAGGGCTTTTGTTCGAGCGCCTTCAACGCGTCGGTCCCGGTCTTGATCGGCAAGACGGCGAACTCGCCTTCGAGGAGCGTCGAGACGAAGCCGCGCGACATGTCGTCGCCGTCGACGACCAGCACTTGGACCTGCCGGTTCGACCCGGTTTCCAGAATTTGCGACGACGGCGCGATCCAGCGGGTGAAGGGCTGCAACGCCGTCGAAACCGACGACGCCGTGGGGTAGCGTTTGTCCGGGTCGATCTGCAACAGCAGCGTGAGCAACTCGGCGACATCGGCGGGGAGTTCGGGCCGCGCGATGCGGACGTCGGGCGGGCTCGCCGTGAGCCGGCGGCTGAGATCGGAGAGCGGGTTGCCGGTTTCGGGGTAAGGGTCTTTGCCGGTGAGGGCCCAGAAGAGCGTCGCCCCGAGGGAGAAGAGGTCGGCCCGGCCGTCGACCGAGTGCGGGTCGCGGGCTTGCTCCGGGGCCATGTAACCGACGGTGCCGAGGAGCGTGCCCGGTTCGGTCAGGGCGTGGCGCGGGTGCAGGGCCAAGCCGAAGTCGAGGAGCTTCGCTTGCCAGTCGGGCGTGACGATGATGTTCGACGGTTTGAGGTCGCGGTGGACGAGGCCGTGCTTGTGGGCTTCGGCGAGGGCGTCAGCGATCTGCCGGAACACGTCGGCGGCGCGGTGCACCGGCAGCGGACCGCCGTTGCGGACGAGCGCGTCGAGGTCCTGCCCCGGCACGTACTCCATCACGAAATAGTCGGTGATCGGCTTGTGCGGCTTGATGCTGGCGTGCCGGCCGGCGTCGAGGCAGGCGACGATGTTCGGGTGTTGCAACCGGGCGACGGACCGCGCCTCGGCGAAGAAGCGGTGCGTCATGCGCGGTTGCATGTCGGTGACGTACGCCGTCATCTTGATGGCGACGCGCCGCCGGAGGTGCGTGTGTTCGGCGAGGTAAACGATGCCCATGCCGCCGCGGCCAATGGGTTGCAGCAAGCGGTACGACCCCACGATGATTTCGTCCTGCCGGCCCGCTTTGATCAACTCCCCTTGGTACGCGGTCAGCAGGTTGTGGTCGATCAGACGCTCGATGAGTTCTTCGGCGGACGGCGATTCGCAACAGAGGGCCTTGCCGAGCGGCGCGAGTTCGTCCCACTCCTCGGCCAGCACGATGGAGGTGTCGAGGAGCGCGGCGAGGTGGCGGGCCATCGCCGTGCCGGATTCGAAGGAATTCGGCATGGCGAGTTCCGCCGTCACCAGTCGATCGCGGGGGATGAAGATGTCGAGCATGATCGCCATTGTGAGGGAGGATCGTTGCGGTCGCGCGATCCGGAGATCGCCGTCGGTCACGCCGCGAGCACCACGTCCGGAGCGGGAATCGGCCCGCGTCCGCACGGTGGGATTATCGATGCTTTTCCGGGCGATCCGCGCGCTTTCCGCGGGCTTTTCAGGATCGGAATCGGGCGGGACGCGAAAATTGCGGGGGTGAAACGCGCGGGGGCAAATCAGTCCATGGGGAAGCGGCCGGCGAAGCACTCGGCGGCGAAGCGGTGGTTCATTTCGAGTTCGTAGCCGCGGCCCATGACGGGGAGGAGTTCGGACGCGTCGAGGCCGGGCTTGCCGACGAGGCGCTTGCAGCGGGCCAGGCATTCGCCGCCGAGGCCGTCCCCTGCGGCCATCGCCGCCAGACGCAGCTCGGCCTTCAAACCGACGCCGTTCGGGTCGACCACCGACACCGCGAGGTAGCGCTGCCGCGCGGCCTTGGCGTCGCCGATCCCTTCCAAATGGACCCCGATGGCGAAAGTCATGCGGAGGGCCCACGCCCCTTTGACATGGTCGATTTCGCGTTCATACAGCGCCGTCATCTTGCGGCCTTTGCCGAGTTCGCGGTAGAGATCGCCCACGAGGAACAGGCCCGCCGGACCGAGGGTTTTCGCTTCCCCGCAGGCCGCGATGGCCTCGTTCAAGTTCGTCGCCCGCAGGTCGGTCGGCGTCGTGCGGTAGCGGAAGAGTTCGTCGAATAATTTCGAGTAGGGCGCGTGCGTTTCGAGTGGGGCGATCTTGAGTTTCCGGTGGATATCGAGGGCTTCCTCGCTATCGCCTTGGAGGAGATGGCAGGCCACGAGGCCGATGGCGGCGGCGGATCGAGCGTCCTTCGACTTGCCCGCAAGGGCGTTGCGTAGCGGGCGGAACGCGCTGCGGATGTCGCCGGCGTCGAGGTCGGCGCGGCCCATCCAATACCAGCCGAGATCGGTCCAGCGGCCGCCGCCGCTGCGGTCGACCAAGTCGAGGAAGATTTCGCGGGCCGCGATCGGGTTCTTCAATTTCAACTGCGTCAGCCCGAGGTTGTAGACCGCCCCGAGGATGTCGTCGCCGAGGCGGTTGGACTCTTGCAACCGGCGATACCCCGACGACGCCTGCGGATATTTCTGCTCGTGGAAATCGAGGTTCGCCGCGGCGAGCAACGCCCGCCGGGCGAACGGGTGCTCCGGAGCGAGTACCACCGATTGCGTGAACGCCCGGCGGGCGCGGTCGCGCAGCATCGGCTTGGGCTCGGGCGCCGGCGGGATCAACCGCAGATGCTCGGCCGTCGCTTCCCAACCCAAACCGAGCGGTTCGACCAGCGCCGTCATCACGACGGGGAACGCCAAGCCCTCGACTTCGAGCGGGGAACTCCGGCCGCGGAGCTTGCTTTCCTGCTCCGGGGTGTACTGGAAAGTCAACCCCGCCGCAGTCGCCAGTTCTTTCAAAAGGGCCAACAGCGGCGTGCTGGGCAGTGTCGCCGAAACTTCGCGATCCATCGCGGTGGAGGTACGCACCTCGAGGTGCGGCGAACCGTGCGACTCGGTGTGAGCCGCAGGGTGCAGCGCGGATGCGGGATCGGCGTGCGCGTCCGCGGCGCGTTTCACGGCGAGCCAGTCGAGGTACACCTCCGCGTTCGCGAGGAACGTCGGCCAGGCCACGGTCTCGGCCGAGAGCGGATCGGGTTCGGGGAAGATCCCGAGCTTTTGCAAATCGAGCCGGCCGCGCAGGAAGGCGCACTCGCTCGGGATGTGGGCTTCGGAGAAACCGTGGGTTCCGGCGCGGAGTTCGACCTTCGACAACAGGGCGCGGGCCCGATCCCAGTCATTCGTGGCCAGGTGGCAACGCACTTGGCCGAGCAGGGCGATGGCCCAATGGATCGGATCGCCTTCGGAATCGGTCGCGCGTTCGTAGGCCGCGCGGGCATCGGTGAATTTCTTCTGGCCTTCGTTCGCCACGCCGCGCTGGTACCAAGCCGCGTGGTCGTGCGCCGGCGGTGTTTCGGGGATCAGTTTGAGCGCATCGGCATTGCGACCGGCGCGGATCCAATCTTCGATCTGTTCGTGATGATCGACGTGCGGCGCTTCCTCGTGCTTCGCGTCGGTCGCTTTGTGGGAGTCGTCCGCCGCCGCGGACGGAGGCGCGATTAAAAATTGCCCGGCGACGCCGACGACCGATCCGAACGCCAAGCAACCCGCGATCAATACCGGGAGTTTCCAGCGGGCTCGTTTGGGAGCGTTCCGAAGCGACTCGGTCGAACCGCCGGCGTCGGGGACCGGGGCGCCGGTACCCGCGGCGGCCGTCGGCAGATGGTAGCCTTGATCGGCGGCGAAACCGGCCAAGAGGGCGGGATCGAGTTGAAACGGCTGCGAGTCGTCCATTCCGAGGCTCGTTCTTAATGGGCGCGGCGCGACCCGGGTCGGATCGGCAGTCGCTCTTAAAATCGAAGACTTCGGGAAAGTGTTGCACCCGACTTGCAAAATGGGCAAAAGCGCCGAAGAATCTTCGATAAGAGAATTGCGGTGAGACAAGAACATCTGCCTGTGACTGTGAAATGGGTGCTCCGATGCGAATTGATTCCACGACTTCGCCGACCCCGGCCCCGCTCCCGTCCGACGTAGCCACGGGCGTGATTTCGGCCGGGTCGACCGAACGCACCGCCGGCAAAGCGGCCGAGGCCCCCCGGCCGGTGCCCGAAAGCCGCTTCGCCCCGACCGTCGATTTGGCGCGGTTGCTCGAAGCCGTCCGGCAAACGCCCGACATCCGGACCGACGTCGTCGACGGTGTCAAAGCCCGGATCGCCTCCGGTGAACTGGCCACGCCGGCCGCCGCACAAGAAACGGCCGCCGCCTTGTACAATTCTCTGGATGGCTGAGGCCTCACACGGATCCAAGGGTCGGGAATGGCACCGCCGATCGCCCTGCGCGCCTTTTGGGCTTTAGTCGTATTTTCGCTCCGGCGGCATGCGAAGATCCGCCAACTCGGCTGGGTGACGCTCGGCCTCCTCGCGATCTTGTCCGGGCTCGTCTTAGTCGTCGGGCAGGGGAAGACCGGTTGGCGGCTCGAAACCCGGATCCGCAAGGTGAGCAATCCGAAAGATGAAAAAGGCGACGACCCGATCGGGATGACCTACAAGCAATACGGCGACGAACGGTTACCCTTCTACGAAGTGATTCCGAGCACGCCGGAAGGCTTCGCGTTGAAAGTCGCCGTAGCCGGTGCGTTCCGTTCCAAGATGGCGGATCAAAAGTTTCTCGACGACTTCGCGTTTCTCGGTTTCGTCCGCACCGTCGTCTTCGGATACTTCCTGTCGTTCTTGCTGCCCCTGCTGACACTGGCTTACGCGTCCGGGGCCATCGGGGCCGAACGCGAAAGCCGGACGCTGATCTGGTTGCTCACCCGGCCGCTGCCGCGCTGGGCGGTCTACTTGGCGAAGTATTTGGGCACGATGCCGTGGTGCGTCGGCGTCTGCGGCGCGGCCTTCGCGGTCATGTGCCTCTGCGGTGGGGAGTACGGCCGGCGGGCGTTCGTTTTGTATTGGCCTGCCGTGCTCGCCGGGTCGCTCGCCTTCGGCAGCTTGTTCCACCTGATCGGGGCGCTCTTCCGCTGGCCGGCCGTCATCGGGTTGGTTTACGTCTTCTTTTTCGAATTGCTCGTCGGCGCCCTCCCCGGCAGCTTGAAACAGTTGAGTCTGAGCTTTTACGTGCGCTCGCTCTTCTATAATGAAACCGCGTCGGCCATTGAAACCGCCAAGCCCGAGAACGTCGATGTCTTCGCCCCGACCGACCCGACGACCGCGTGGGTCGCGCTGATCGCGGCTTCGGTCGCGATGACTCTGGCCGGCATGTGGCTCTTCGGCCGACAGGAACCCAAAGACGGCAGTTGACCCTCTCCCGAGGTGATCCGATGGTCCGCGTCGCGCCCGCGTTCACCCCCGATTTCGCCCCGACCACCCCGCTGCACGGCTACCGGGGCGAAGCCGCCGCCGCGACCGCCCGACCCCCGCGCGGTTTGACGGTCGCCATCACCCGCGAAGCCGGGGCCCGCGGCGGCCGTATCGCCCGCCGCGTCGGCCAACTCCTCGGCTGGCAAGTCTTCGACCAAGAAATGCTCGGCTACCTCGTCCAGAGCGAAACCGCCCGCGCCGAAATGATGGCCGACATTCCGCCGGACTCCCTCGCGTGGGCGAACCTCGAGCACGCCCGCCAACTCGACGCCCGCCACTTGGGTGGCGGCGATCAGACCGAACTCCTCCGACTCGCGTTCGTGCTCGCGGCGAAAGGCGAAGTCGTGCTCGTCGGCCGCGGCGTCGGCGAACTCCTCCCGACGGCGACCACCGTCAACGTTCGGATCATCGCCCCGCTCGATCAACGGGTCGCCTATTTTTCGCAATGGTTGCGCCTGACACCCGCCGAAGCGGAGATGGAAGTCGCGGCCCGCGACCGCGTCCGCGGGGCGCTGCAAATCGCCCTCGTCGGTTCCGACCCGGACGACCCGACGCAGTACGACTTGCTCTTGAACTCCGGTCGC
>JAYSYN010000188.1:0-13640 GCA_043727575.1 Fimbriiglobus sp. | reverse complement strand
CACTGATCAAGAGGAATTAAAATGTCGATCGAGCTCTTCGTGTTTATTGCCGGTGTAGTTGTAACACTTATCATGGTCGCCGGCTTAGCTTTTACAGTTTCTGAAGTCCGGCGAACCAATCCCCGTGCGTTCGGTCCCAAGTCGTAAGTCAAGCCTCCGTCGCATTTACCGGTAGTTCCGCAGCTCGGGATAACACTCCGCTATTCCACGACTTCCATTAACAGTGGTTTCAAAGTCGGCGGATCGTCGCCGATGCAGTAACTCTGTCGCAGCCGGGCTACCGCGGCGGCGAGGCCGGGGACGTTGTGATGAATCTCGAAAACCGCTTCGCCCGCGTGCACGGCTTCGCCCGGCTTCTTGAGTACCAGAATCCCAACGGCCGGATCGACTCGATCTTCGGCCCGCCTTCGGCCGGCGCCGAGATCGAGCGCCGCGAGCCCGACGGCCTCCGCGTCCATTTCGACGACGAATCCGGACCGTTCCGCAAAGAGCGACGTCCGCGACTCGGCCGTCGGCAACATCGACGGATCGTCGACGACCGCCGGGTCGCCGCCTTGGGCCGCGATCATCTGCCGGAATTTGTCGAGGGCCGCACCGCCGTCGAGCGCCGCGCCAGCCAGCCGGAGACCATCCGGGATCCTCGCCAAGTTCAACATCTCGGCCGCGAAGCCCAAGCAGAGTTCGCGCAGATCCGCCGGCCCCCGGCCATGCAGGATTTCAACGCTCTCGATCACTTCGAGGGCATTGCCCACAGCCCGGCCGAGCGGCGCGTCCATATCGGTGATGATCGCGCGGACGTCCAACCCATTCAATCTGCCAACCCGGGCGATCGATTGTGCCAATTCTCGCGCCTGCGGCAGCGTCTTCATGAAGGCCCCGCGACCGCACTTTACGTCCATGACGAGACCCAAAATCCCCTCCGCGAGTTTCTTGCTGAGGATCGACGCCGTGATGAGCGGGATGCTCTCGACGGTGCCCGTCACGTCGCGCAGGGCGTAGAGTTTCTTGTCGGCCGGGGCGACCTCCGCCGTCTGGCCGATCATGGCGACGCCGAGTTTCGCCAAGGTGCTTCTGAACTCGGCCTCGGACAGATTCACGCGGAAACCGGGGATCGCTTCGAGTTTATCGAGGGTGCCGCCGGTGTGCCCGAGGCCGCGGCCGGACATCATCGGCACGACCGCCCCGCAGGCCGCCACGAGCGGCGCGAGCGCGAGCGAAACTTTGTCGCCGACGCCGCCGGTGCTGTGCTTGTCAACCTTGATGCCGGGGACAGCGGCGAGGTCGAAGACGGCGCCGGAGTCGGCCATCTCGCGGGTGAGAATGGCGGTTTCTTCGGGCGTCATCCCCCGGAGGCAAATCGCCATCAGGAGTGCTGAGAGTTGGTAATCCGGCCAAGAACCCGTCGCGGCGGCGCGGACGAATTCGCGGATTTCTTCGGGTGCGAGTTCGTGACCGTCCCGTTTCTTGCGAATGATTTCCACTGCTGACATCGCGGGACCCTCGGATTGCTGTCACGATAGTGTGGTGGCGCGTAGAATCATCATTTGGTTTCGACAAGACGGAGCATCACCGTGGCGGAGCGTTGGGTCCTAGCCATCGGCATCGACAAATCCCTCGACCCGAGCTGGGGCGCGATGCCCTACGCCGAGAGCGGGGCGGCCGAGATCGCCAAAGCGTTCGGCCAGTCGACGCTGTTACTCGGATCGCAGGCGACGAAATCGGTCGTCGAATCCAGATTGCGGAAGATCAAGAAGAGTGCGAAGGCCGGCGATACCGTCGTCGTGTGGTTCGCCGGCCGCGGGTTGAGCAAAGCCGGCCGGGGCTATTTCGCGGCGTGGGACACCCAGACCGACGACCCCGCCGAGACGGCACTCTCCGTCCGCGAACTGCTGAAGGATCTGAGCGCTACGAGAGCCTCGCACGTCATCGTACTCCTCGATGTCGGCGTCGGGCCGGAACTCGCGGGAATCGATTCGCATCTCGACGAACGCGAACTCGAAAGCCTGTTCGCCGAATCGGCGAAAGCCGTCTGCGTCTCGACGTGTAGCCCGGGCGAAGAATCGACCGCGGCGGGCAACCTGAAAGCCGGCACCGCGACGCGGTTGATCCTCGACGCCCTCACGGGGCAAGCCCGCAAAGCGGCCACGAAGGCCGGCACGGTCACCGCGCTGACACTGCACCAGTACCTGACCGACGAACTGCCGCGATCGTTGCGGAAGCACTTCGACCACGGCGTGTCGCAAACGCCGCGGCTCTACGGCGAACAAAACGGCGCGGCGATTTTGATCGACCTCGCCCCACTGCTGGGGGCGGGGAATTCGACGCTGCTCGATCCGGAGCGGCTGAAGCGGGTCGTCTTCCGCACCGAGAGCGGCGGCCGGGTCAAGGAACTGTCCGGCTTCCGCAAGTCGTTCCAACTGCCCGAAAGCGCGACCCCATCGGCCCGCAAGTTCATCGCCAAGTGCGGCACCGACGACCTCCGCGAAGACCTGAACCGCCTGTACGAAGCGGCCCGCGAGCACCTCGGCTACAAACGCAAAGACATCGACACCGCCGTCGACGCCGAGGGGATCGGCACCCTGCGCACGCCCGACTTCGAGTACACCATCCGCCTGACCCTCGACACCGACGATCCGACCCAAGTGACCTGGCGGCGCGAAGTCGGCGCCTTCTCCGACCCCGGTTTCCTGCGCGGCCCCGGCTTCAAAAGCCTATTCGGGAACCTTTTCGATCAACTCGTGTTCGAGTTCGATCAGCCGGTCGACGTCGAAGCGTGGATCGACCGGCTCGAAGACAAGCCGCAAGCCGGGGTGAAATTGCACGTCGAAAGCGACGGCTCGGCGTGCGAGATCACGCTCGCGGGCACCAACGGCCGCATGCGGATCGAACGCGCCGCACTCACCGTACGCGGCCGCGGGCACGACTCGGCCGGGCTGCTGGATCAGTTCCTGGCCTTCCTGCGGAACTTCGGTTCGCTGGGGGAAAGATTGAAGTTGAAGGCGTGAGTTCCCTTCTCGAGTGCCGGCCCTCCTACACTACACAATACCCACTACCCACTGGTCCCCCCCGTGCTGTCCGGCCCGCAGATCATTTTGACCCTCAAAGTCCTCGTCGTGGTCGTATCGGTGCTGTTCGCCGCGGCGGTCGTCGCCATCGCGCTGGGGCGCAAGAAACTCCACGGGCGCATCAATACGGCCTTCTTCATCCTCACCATGACGACCGTCGTCGGCTTCGAGGTGCTGCTGCGATTCTTCGTCGATGTCAGCGCGACCTTCACGGACGAGGCCCGTCAAGCCCTGCGCGTGCACCTCTGCTTCGCGATTCCCTCGGCCGTGTTGCTCCCCGTGATGCTGTTTCTCGGCGTCAAACATTGGGTGAAACTGCACGTCGCTTGCGGGATCTTGTTCACCCTCGTCTGGATCGGCACCTTCATTACCGGGGTGTTCTTCCTGCCGCACGACGGGTAACCTGCCCGCATGACCCCACCGGACAAACCCGAGCGACCCAGCGGTTGGACCGAAGCCCTCGCGGCAGCGTCCGGGCTGGCGGGCGTGTGGGAACTCGACGCCGAGCCCGGGGAATTCGAGCCCGATGCGCCGCCCGCCGCCCTCGAACCGCCCCCGGTGCGGCTCTTCCCGAAGGCGGTCGCCGAGCCGGTCGAAGCGCCGCCGACGCCGTTGCAAATCGTCGAAGCGATGCTCTTCATCGGCGGACCGCCCCTCACGCCGGCGATGGCCTGCGCCGCGATCCGGGGACTGACCGAAGAGACGTTCCGCGAACTCGTCGACGAACTCGCCAAGACGTACCGCCGGCAGAATCGGCCCTACGCCGTGCAAGCCCGCGACGCCGGCTGGGTGATGGCGCTGCGTGGCCAATACCGGGGTATCCGCGAGAAACTGTACGGCGGTCCGAAAGAGACGCGGCTGCCGCAGCCGGCCATCGACGCGCTGAGCCTGATCGCCTACCGGCAGCCGATCTCGAAGGCCGAACTCGACACGGCCCGCGGCGCCGATTGCGGCGGCGTCCTCCGGCAGTTGGTCCGGCTCGGCCTGGTGGCCCACAATCGCGGCGATGGCGGCGGCTACGAAACGACCCCGCGCTTCCTCCACATCTTCGGCCTCCGCAGCCTCGATGACCTGCCCCGCTTGGCCGACGGGGGCTTGTGATCGAGATGGTCCCGGCAGACCCCGGCGTGTACGGCGGTCATCGAGTCCGTACGGCGGAGCGCTGGAGTTCAACCTTTAGGTTGTCTTCGTCGGAACGAGTCTTCGAGGTCCGACGGGCGCTGGGGAGGTTTCGTGCCGGACGGACTCGACTGGATTTCGTGGCGGCACGTTTTCCAACGTGCCGGTAGTCGGTTGGAGAAAGCTCAACGAAACGCGACTGTCCGGCACGTTAAAAACGTGTCGCCACGAAGACTCACGCCTTCCACAGTACCAAATCGACGACCCAACACCCCCGGACGTGCTCGCCCGGTTGCCGGCAGTGAAGCAGCACATCGGCATTCGTGCACCCGGCTTCTTCGAGGGCATCCGCAAGGATCGGCAACCGGTCGAAGGCGCGATCTTGGTAGATTGCGGCCGCGATGGATTGGACGGTGGGCGTGAGCCAAGCGGGATCGGCGACGATGGGACGGAAGGGGTTGCCGAAGATGTCTCGGAGAATGCTGAGGAACGCTGGATCCAATAGTGTGGCATTCTCGGGGAAGGCCCAACTAAAAACGTCATAGATGGAAGTGAGTGAGTGTTCAGAGCATAAACTGATATTTATCGACTTGCGCAATGGCCCAAATTCCGGATCGTTGCTTGCGATTCCGAGGTTGCTGACAGCCTGCTTTAAGTCCTTCAATGTGCCACATTCGTCGGCGACTTTGTCGATTGCATCAACGGCGCAGTCAGCTCCAAAAAGCTTCATGAATGCCCGATTCTGACGAGCACACGCCCCGGCAGCTAATCTCACTTTTCGTTGCGAAGTCTGATTTTGGAGTCGAATGAAAAGATTCACAAAATGCGGATCACTGGGCTCAAGCCAGTGGCTTTCTGGCATAGCAAACAGCCACTTCTCTTCCGTCATCACTACCCCTCCCGAAAATCACTCCTCGAACAGTGCCGCGACGAATTCGTCGGGGTTGAACGGCTCCAGATCTTCCATCTGCTCGCCGACGCCGATGAACTTCACCGGCAGGCCCACCTTCGTTTTGATGCCGAAGATCGCCCCGCCCTTCGCGCTGCCGTCGAGCTTCGTGAGGATCAGACCGGTACACTTCACGGTCTTCGTGAATTGCTCGGCTTGCGTCACGGCGTTCTGGCCGGTGGTCGCGTCGAGGACGAGCAGCACTTCGTGCGGGGCGCCGGGGATCTGCTTGCTCACGATGCGGTGGATCTTCTCGAGTTCGCGCATGAGGTTCGTCTGCGTGTGCAGCCGGCCGGCGGTATCGACGATGAGCACATCGTACTGCCGGGCCTTGGCCCGCTCGCAGGCATCGTGCGCCACGGCCGCGGGGTCGGAGCCCTGCTGCTGCTTGACGATGTCCACGCCGATGCGCTCGGCCCAGACGGTGAGCTGCTCGACCGCCGCGGCTCGGAAGGTGTCGCAGGCCGCGACGAGCACCTTCTTGCCGTCGTTCTTGAAGCGCAGCGCGAGCTTCGCGATGGAGGTCGTTTTCCCCGAGCCGTTGACGCCGGCGATCATCACGACCGTGACGCCGTTCGGCTGGAACGCGAGCCCTTCGGCCGGATCGAGAAGTTGTTCGCGCAGTTGCTGTTTCACAAAGGTTTTGACATCGTCGCCGACTTGTTTATCGAGGTAGGCCTTCCGGACTTTTTCGACGATCAGCGAAGTCGCACCGATGCCGACGTCGGCCAGCAGCAGCTGCTCTTCGAGCTTCACCAAGAACGCGTTGTCAACCCGGTACGCGCCGGTGAACAGGCCGACGACCCCGCCGAATACCGAGCGGGTCTTGGACAACCCTTTTTTGATCTTCGCGAAAAACCGCCCGAGCATGATCGCCGCCTGAATCGAGGGGATGGCCATTGCGAGCAATTGTATGTCTACCGGGGGATTCGGAACTTCGCCCGCCCCCGCGATCTTGGGTTTGTTTTTTTCGGCCGACCGCGTTACTGCGGGGCCATTGAGACGATTCCGGGGCGATGGGGGCGGGCCGATGGACCGGATTTGCAGGGCGTTCGGCCGGGGCCTCCTTTTCGCCGGGGCGTTCCTGCTCGTCGTCGCGCCGGCCCCCGCGCAATTCTTGCCCGAGATTCCCAAAGTTCCGGGGGTGGCTGGCCCCCAACCGTTACCGCCGCCGAGGCCGATCGAGACGTTGACGAACGCGCCGCCGCAACCGTTGCCGGCGCTGCCCGGGTCGGTGGAAGATCAATACCAACGGGAATTGCGGGCCCGCGAGGAACTCACGGCGCGCACCCCCGAAGGGAATATTTTCACATTCCTGCCGAACACGCTCCTTTGGGAACCGGCGCTCGCCGTGAAGCGCGATCCGCGCCTGCAGCTTTTGGCCACGAATCTGAAGAACTACAAAGGCAACTTCACGCTCGACACGTCGATCGGCGGCACCATGGGCCTGTTCCGCTACGAGTTCCCCGGTAGCGACACGTCGGTACAACTCGACATGTTCGGCTTGGTGCTCACGCGACTTTCGCCGGACGACCTCATGGCGGCGGATTACCGGTTCGGGCTGCCGATCAGTTGGCAGCGCGGGTGGTGGAGCGGGAAAATCGGCTACGAACACACGAGTGCCCACATCGGCGACGAGCAGCAACAAGCCCGCGGCTTGTTCACCCGGAGCTTCGCCAAAGACGAACTCGTTTTGGGCCTCAGTCGCATTTTCTACGAGCAATTGCGGATCTACGGGCACCTCGCCTACGCGTTCAATTTCCAAGTGCCGGACGTCGAATCGACGACGAAGCACCGCAGCCGGGCCGACATCGGGTTCGAGTGGTACGACCGCAAGCCGACCGGATTCTGGGGCACGCCGTTCGTCGCGGGGAACGTCGAAGTGCGCGGCGACCAAGGGGGCAAATCGAACCTCACGGTCCAAGCCGGTTGGCTCTGGAAGAACCCGTACCAACGCTTCGGCATGGCCCGCGTCTTCGTCGAACATTACCGCGGCCAAAGCCCCTACGGCCAGTTCATCCGCGACCGCGAGACGTTCACGTCCTTCGGGTTCGGCTTCGATTATTAAAGCCGTTTCAGTTTCATTGCGTCGTTTTGTTAGTCCGACGCGCCAGCGAGGCAGTCGAAACCCTCGCTGGCGCGTCGGACTAACAAGGCGTGCCGCCGGAGTTCACCCCGCGTCGCGGTAGAAACGCAGCGACGGGTGGAACCCTTCTTCGGGCATCGATTCGAGGCGGAGTGGGTAATCGTCTTCGGTGACGGGGACATGGTCGCGGGGTGCGTCTTCGAACAACGGGATCGCCCAGCGATCCATTTCTTCGGCTTCGGTCAATTCTTCCGGGGTCATGGCCGCGTCCTTGCGGGTGGGGAATACGGGATCGATCACCAGCGCATCAGGGCGGTGCCCCACGCCAAGCCGGCGCCGAAACCGCTGAACAGTGCGAGTTGCCCTTCCTTCAATCGGTTTTCCGCCAAGGCTTCGTCCAGTGCAATCGGGATCGATCCGGCCGAGGTGTTGCCGTACTTCTCCAAATTGTTGAAGACTTTGCCACGCGGGATGTGCAAGGCGTCGATCGCGGCGTTGATAATGCGGATGTTCGCTTGGTGGGCCACGTACAGTTCGACATCGTGGACCGAGTGTCCCGAGGCGGTCATCACGTCTTGGATCGTGTCGGTCAGAATATTCACGGCCCACTTGAACACGGCGTAGCCGTCCATGGTCATGAAGTGCCGATTCTCGGCGACCAACTCCGGCGTCACGGGCAACCGGCTGCCGCAGGTGTCGCGCTTGAGCATCGGCCCGCCGGAGCCATCCGAACCGAGGCTGTAGGCCAGAATCCCCTGATCGGCACGACCCGGTTCGATGATCACGGCCCCGGCCCCGTCTCCGAATAGCGGATAAGTCTTGATGTCGTCCGGGTTCAAAATCCGGCTGTTGGTGTCGCCGCCGATGACGAGGGCTCGGTCGCTGAGACCCGCTTTCACGTAGGCCGCCGCGGTGATGAGCGCGTACATGAAGCCGGCGCAGGCCGCTTCGATTTCGATGGCCGGCCCGTTGATGCCGAGGCGGTCTTGGACCAAGCAAGCCGTCGAGGGGAACGACATATCCGGCGTAAACGTCCCGAGAACGAGGAGGTCGATATCTTTGCCGGTGAAGCCGGTTTTGGCGAAGCAATCGTTCGCGGCTTCGACGCACAGATCCGAGGTCGCTTGGAATGGCAAGGCGTGGCGGCGCTCTTTGATCCCGGTGCGTTTGACGATCCAGTCGGAATCGAACCCGAAGCGGGCGTGGAGGTGCTCGTTGGTCACGACCGCGTCGGGGATGTACTTCCCGGAACCGACGATTCGGAAACCCATCAGCGGTCGGCACCGCGGTCGCGGCGACTGGCGTTCGCTCGTCATCGAGGCGTCATCCCTGGCGGGCCAACGGGCCGGGCAAAAGGGCGCCGGCGCGTAACCCGCATTATAGTGGCCGGGCGCGACTCACACCCCGGCGGCGTAGAGTTTCCGCTCGCGCAGGTATTCTTCGATGCTCCGGGGCACGAGGTAGCGAATGGTTTTCCCGCCCGCGACGCGGGCCCGGATGTCCCGACTGGCGATGGCGATGGCCGGGCACTCCACGAGTGTGAGCCGAACCCGTTCCGGAGGCAAGCCCAACTGCGCGGCGAGTTCTTCCGGCGTCACGGGGATCGCCCCGGGCCGCGGCACGGCGACGAGCCGGGCGAGTTCGAGGACCTTTTGCGGCTCGTGCCAAGTCGAAAAATCGCGGAGGCTATCGCCGCCGATCACGAGCGAGAATTCGTGTTCGGGGTGACGCATTTGCAATTCGGCGAGAGTCTCGGAGGTGTAGCTCGGCGGCGGCAGTTCCTTCTCGATGCGTTCGACGCGGAAGGCCGGTTGGCCGGTCGTCGCCAAAGCGACCATCTCGCAGCGCTGCTCGAACCGCGTGATCGCCCGCTCCGATTTGTGCGGCGGGGCGTAACTCGGCAGGAACCAGATTTGTTCCAGACCCGCCTCCTCCCGGCAGCGCTCCGCGAGGATCAGGTGCCCGAGGTGGATCGGGTCGAAGGTACCGCCGAACAAACCGATGCGCATGATGGATACCGGAAGCGGGCGATGTTGGAAACTTACGGCGATGCGACGGGGCGAGCAAGCGGGCGTTTCATGACTGACCGCTGTTTGCTGACGGCTGACCACTATTCTGACCAAACTTTGGTCACTCGAACAGAAATCAGCAGTCAGCGGTCAGCGGTCAGTTCGCGGACTGGCTAAACTGATGGTATGTCGCTTTTTACCGATTCAGCATCCCGACCGGTCACGCAATTCGTCGGCGGAGCGCCGGCGGAGCAAATCGTCCGACTCGCCGTCGAAGCTCCGCTGGCCATCGATGTCCGCTCCGGCCCGCTCGCGGATCGCAAGCGTGTCCGCATCGCCACGACGCTGCGGACCCCGGGCGACGATGCGGCCCTCGCCGTCGGCTGGCTTCTCGGCGAGGGGATCGTCCGCGAGCGACGGGATGTTGTCGAAGTCCAAATTCAATCGCCGCGCGGTCGGTCGGTGCGGGTCTGCGTCGATCTCCACCCCGATTGCGAATTCGACCCGGCCTTGCACCGCCGGCTGACCGCCATGACCTCCGCCTGCGGTCTCTGCGGGAAGGAACTGCTCGACACCTTGGAGATCGATTCGCAACTTCCGCTCGGGCTCCGCGTCGCGCCGGAGGTGCTAGTTCAGCTCTCCGCGAAAACGTTGGCGAATCAAGAACTGTTCCACACCACCGGCGGCGTTCACGCGGCGGCTTTGTTTGACACTTCAGGAAGCCTGCTCGCCCTCGCCGAGGATGTCGGCCGGCACAACGCCGTCGACAAAGTCCTCGGCCGGTGCTGGCTCGATGGGCCGTGGCACCCGGCGGGGTGTATCTTGTTTGTCAGCGGTCGCGCCGGCTACGAATTGGTGCAGAAGGCCGCGCGCGCCGGCGTGCCGATGCTGGTCGCCGTCGGCGCCCCGACGAGCCTGTCGGTGGAACTCGCGGAGCGCGTCGGATTGACGCTGATCGGCTTCGCGCGCGAGACTCGCTTCACCGTCTATACCGGCCGGGAACGAATCGAGATTTAGGATGGCTCGCATGACCACACTGCCGATCCCGGAAGCCCTCGGGCCGGATGCGCTCGCCGAACTGAGCCTCGGTTCCCCGAAGACGGTGGCCACCGGATTCCCGGCCGTGGTGTCGTCGCTCGCGCATGCGTGGGGCGTCGCGGGGCTCGGCCGGGGGACGCGCGCGCTGTTGATGCTGAATCAGTACGGCGGAATCGATTGCACGAGCTGCGCTTGGCCCGATCCGGACGACCACCGCGAGACGGCCGAGTTCTGCGAGAACGGGGCCAAGGCCATCGCGTGGGAAGCCGACAGCCGGCGGATCGACGCGGCGTTCTTCGAGAAGTATTCCATCGACGAACTCGGCCGGCAGACCGATTACTGGCACGGCCAGCAGGGTCGCCTGACCGAGCCGATGGTGCTAAAGCCGGGCTCGCGGCATTACGAACCGATCGCGTGGGACGACGCCTTCGCCCTGATTGCGCAGGAGTTGAACGGGCTCGGGTCTCCGAACGAGGCGGCGTTTTACACGTCCGGGCGGACGAGCAACGAGGCGGCGTTCCTGTACCAGCTTTTTGTCCGGCAGTTCGGCACGAACAACCTGCCCGATTGTAGCAACATGTGCCATGAGTCGAGCAGTGTGGCCCTGCCGGAGACCATCGGCATCGGCAAGGGGACCGTCAAACTCGACGACTTCGAGAAGGCCGAGTTGATCCTGATCCTGGGGCAGAATCCGGGGACGAACCATCCGCGGATGCTCACGGCCTTGCAAAAAGCCAAGCGGGCCGGGGCGAAGATCGTCGCGATCAACCCGCTGAAGGAAGCGGGGTTGCTGGCCTTCAACAACCCGCAAGAAATCCGGGGAATGCTCGGCTTCAGTACGCCGCTGGCCGACCAATATTTGCAAGTGAAGATCGGCGGCGATCAGGCCCTGCTGCAAGGGGTGTTGAAGCACCTGTTGGCGCGCGGTGCCGTGGATCGGGCGTTCGTCGAAAGCCAAACCGACGGCTTCGAGGCGATGGAAGCGGGGATCGGAGCGGCGGACTGGGAACAAATCGAAGCGCTGTCCGGGATCGGGCGAGCCGACATCGAAACGCTCGCGGAGCGGATCGCAAAATCCGAGCGGATCATCGCCTGTTGGGCGATGGGCCTGACGCAGCACAAGTACGCCGTGGCGACGATCCACGAGATCGTCAACGTCTTGCTCGTGCGCGGCAGTATCGGCAAGCCCGGGGCCGGGGTCTGCCCCGTGCGCGGCCACAGCAACGTGCAGGGCGACCGCACGATGGGGATCAACGAGCACGCCCCCGAATCCTTCCTCGCTTCCCTCGACAAAGAATTCCGGTTCGCCGCGCCGCGCGAACCGGGGCACAACGTCGTCGATTGCATCCGGGCCATGCGCGACTGCGCGGTGAAGGTCTTCTTCGCCATGGGCGGGAACTTCCTCAGCGCGACTCCCGACACCAACGCCACGGCCGCGGCGCTGCAGAACACGAACCTGACGGTGCAGGTGTCGATCAAATTGAACCGTGCGCACTTGGTGACGGGACGGACGGCGTTGATCCTGCCGTGCCTCGGCCGCACCGAGCGCGACCGCCAAGCGGGCGGCGAACAATTCGTGACGACCGAAAACTCGATGGGTGTCGTGCAGCGCTCGCAGGGGAAGCTCGACCCGGCCTCGCCGCAGTTGCTCAGCGAAACCGCCATCGTGGCGCGGTTGGCCCTGGCGACCCTCGGTGCGAAATCGACGGTGCCGTGGGCCGGGTTCGTTTCCAACTACGATTCCATCCGCGATTGCATCGAGCGCGTGATCCCCGGCTTCGACCGGTACAACGAACGCGTCCGCAATCCCGGCGGCTTTTACCTGCCGAACGGACCGCGCGACGGGCGCTACCCCACGGCGACCGGGAAAGCGCGCTTCCGGGCTAATCCGCTCGGAGTGCTCGAATTGAATCCGGGCGAACTCGCCATGATGACGATCCGCACCCACGACCAATTCAACACGACCGTGTACGGGATGCACGACCGCTACCGGGGCATCCGTAACGAGCGCCGGGTGATCTTGATGCACGCCGACGACATCCGCGAACGCGGCCTGAAAGCCGGGGAAGTCGTCGATCTCACGGGGCATTATGCGGAGGAAACCCGGCGCGCCCCGAGGTTTATCGCCGTGGAATACGATGTCCCGCGCGGCTGCTGCGCGACCTACTTCCCCGAGACGAACGTGCTCGTCCCGCTCGACAGCACCGCCGACCGCAGCCACACGCCGACGTCGAAATACGTCCGCATCACGGTGGCGCGGACGGAAAAGTCGTGAGACACCGCCGCGTTCGCGCGCTACACTTTCCCGGTCGAACCCGTTGCCCCCAGTTTGGAGCCTTCCCATGAGCATCGTCCGCGTCGGCATGTCCGAGAGCAAAACCTACGGCGACGGTTACGAAGCGATCTTCGGCGGCAAGAAGAAGCCGTCCGCGGACGCAAAAACGCCCGCGAAGTCGCCGCCCGCCCCGGCGAAAAAGCCCACGAAGAAAGGCAAGAAGGCTTAGCCATGGGCCGGATCGAGGTGGCCGCGGCCACCGCGGACGAATGGCCGATGGGCTGTCGGCTCGCATTCGGGAACGCCCCGGCCGACGCGCTCGACACCCGCGCGGCCCGGCTTCTCGAACTCGTGCGATCCGGGGCATTCGATTCCACCGGACTGCTGATCGCCCGGCGCGACGGGGTGCCGGTCGGGGCCATCGCCGCGCAGAACTTGCCCGGCGGCACCGGGGTCGTGTTGCCGCCGCACGGTTTGACCGATGCCATTCGGGAAATGCTAGTCGCCGCATCGACTGCTCATTTTCGCGCTGCGGGGGTCGAAATCGCCCACTGCCTCCTTGCCCCGGCCGACGCGCCGTTGACGGCGCCGCTGCTGGCCGGCGGCTACCGGCTCATCACGCAAATTCAGCACAGGCTCCGCCACGGTTCCACCCTCCCCGAATTCGCGATCGAGCCGCATCCGCTTTTGAACTTCCGACCCTATTCGGAAGTTGGGGAAGCCGCGTTCGCCGCGATCTTGGAGCGGACGTATCTCGGCACGCTCGATCTCCCCGAAACGACCGTGGATCGCCCCGCCGCGCAGCAATTGGAAGGATACCGCCACGGGCAGCCCGACCCGCCCCATTGGCACATAGTCGAGGGGCCGGATTCTCGCCCGATCGGCGTCGTGATGCTGTCCGAATTGCCGCTGCCGGGCGTTTGGGAAATCGGCTACCTCGGTCTCGTTCCCGAGTCGCGCGGCCGCGGATGGGGCCGGTCCTTGCTCCGGTGGGCCATCGCGGCGGCGGGCCGGGCCGGTATCCGCGAGGTGGGGTTGAGCGTCGATGTCCGGAACGAACCCGCGATCCGGTTGTACGGCGATCAATTTTTCCGAATCT
>JAYSYN010000187.1:0-4527 GCA_043727575.1 Fimbriiglobus sp. | reverse complement strand
CCGACCGCATCATCCGGATCGACGAGCAACACATTCTCGCCGGATGCCCCGAACGCTTCGACGACGGAATGGATTGAGGACGCGACCACCGGGACGCGGTGCAGCGCCGCCCGCGCGATGTCCCGCACCGCCGTGCTGCCCCAACGCGGGACGACCACCGAAAGGATCGCCCGCGCTTCGAGGGCGTGCCGTCGGGCTTCGCGCAGGTCAGCCCGGAAGACGAACACCTCTTTATCGCGCGCCAATCCCGTGGCGTTGAGGGCCTTGTGGGCCTCGGCCTCCACGCGCACGCTCGGCCGCCCGGCGTCGCTACCGCGGATGATCTCGGTCAACACGACGGGCGGTAGTTTCACGTCCCGCCGCAGCAAGATGCGCAGCGCCTCGATCAGCACCCACGAATTCGGGTTGGTCGCCTTCGACAGGTAACTCAGCAAAAACGTCGGCGGCAGGCCGAATTCGGCGTCGATGTGCTTCGACTTCGGCAGCGGCCCGAGGGGGATGCCGCCCATCAGCGCGAACGCCGGCAGCACGGAGGTCCGCCCCGGTTCGAGCCCGTAGCGGACCACGGCCAAAGCGCGGTCGCGCTCGTTGGCGAAGACCGCGTGCCGCGCCAGCCGGCACCAGAGCATCGCCTCCCGGCACGCCGCCCGCGTGAACGGTTCGCAGGCGTCCTCGGTCTCCCAAGCGAGGTGGCGGTACGAGACGATCAACCTCCGCCGGCGGAATTCGCCCGCCGGGATGTTGGGGTCGAGCACGCCCATCGGGTCGGCGAAATAATGCCAGCCGTCGCCGGTGAGGACGCGGTCGATTTCGGATTCCGGAAAGGCCAACTCGGTCGAAGAGTGCAAGGCTTCGAGGGCCGGCGCCGGGGGCGGATCGGTGAGATAGCGGTCGTCCGGCATCGCCGCGACGGGCGGCGCTTCGGGTGCGTCGGGAATCACCTGCGGGCCGCGCATGCGCCGTTTCACGGATCGCAAGCCCCGGTACAAAACCTTGGCCGGGGCGTGCAACGGCGCGGGGAGAAACTCGCGCATCCGCTCTTTTCGGGACTTCGCCGCAGTCGATTCGATGACGGCCGGTGCCGGCCCGAGCGCCCGGAAATCGGCGCGGGTCACCGTGCGGATCGACACCCCCGATTCGACCGGCTCCGATCGATTTTGCGGAAGGCTTCGGACGACGCCCGGCCGCAGACTCGGCAGGCCCGCGACGCACGATTCTTCCGCCACGACCCCGTTGAAAAAGCGGATGAACTCGGCGAGGTTGAACTCCGGCGTGAAGACTTTCAGAATCGTCCGCTGGCTCTCTTGGATCGCCGCGATCAGCGCCGAGTCACCGGCCAAGATCCGCAGAATTTTCTCTTTGGCCTCGGCGTCGGTATCGCACGCCCCGGCTCGGCTGCCGGTATCGAAAAACTCCATCAACCCGCCGCGCAGGTAGACCACCGGCATCCCGGCCGCGATCGCTTCGAGCGGGTGGTAGTGGATGTGTCTCGGTTCTCGGCTGTGGTAATACAGGACGCGCATCTCGAGCAGGAACTGCGTGAATTGCTCCTCGGTGAGGAAGCCGGTGACGTGCGGATCGTCGACGGGGATGGGCTGCGCCCCAGCGATGACGTGCGGGAGGTCGCCGACGAACTCCTTGAAGCGATCGTAGATTTCGCCGTAGTATTTCGACGAACTGCGGATGCTCGGGCAGACGAAGAAGACGCGCCGATCGGTGCCGGTCCAGCGCCCCGTCAGGCGGAAGGTCCGGTCCGGCATCGCGACCGGCAAGATGACGGTACGGTCCCGCAGCAGCGGCTCTTCGTGCGGCTGAATCTGCTCGTAACAGGCCGCGATCCAGAACCGGCGCTGGATCTCCCAAAGCCGTTTCCAGAGCCAGCCTTCGGTGAATCCCCCGAAGTAATCGCCGTACTTCCGCGGGTGTTCGAGTCCGAAGGCGCGGATCAAAATCCGCCCGCGGAACCGCTTCGCCAACTGCCGCAGCAACAGCGGGTAGGCCGCGCAAATGACGGTGCCGAAGTAGGCGTTCAGCAGGTGGGCCATCTCGTCGGTCAGTTCGCTTTGATACAGGTTGTAGTGGTTCAGCGCGCTCAGCACGTCCGTCGGCAGCGTGCTGTCGTCATCCCACGAAAAGTCGGCGCTGCCGCTGCGGTAGTCTTCCCCCGACGGCAAGACTTTATTCGTGTACACCTCGTACCCGAGCCGGCGGAAGATCGGCACCTCGGCGTCGCGCAAGGTCGTGTGGCTGATCAACCACGCGATGCGTTCGTCGCGCGGCTTGGCCGGTCGGACGGGCGGATGCGAGATCGGGAAAGGGTCGACCGTGAGCCGGGTCAGGATCGCGTGCCAGCTCTCCGCGATCTCCCGTTCCCGATTCACCCGCCCCGGTTGCACCGGCCGCACAGGATTCGTTTGGAACTCGAGAATCGCCGCAGAAAGCGCTTCGACCGTACTCCCGGCGATCAGGGGGACGCCCGACCGCTCCGCGCTCAGCGCGAACCAATTCGGGCCCGAGCCGCGGTGGCCGTTGCCGAGTACCGCCGCGGCGCCGGCCAGTACGGCGTGCACTTCCTGTGGTTCGAGGTGTTGCAGATCGAACCAATCGCGTCCCGCGACCATCCCGGCGTCGCGGAAGATCGCCCGCCGGCTTTCCGCGTACCCCAGATGCGATGCGCTCGCCAGCGGCGGTCGGTCGATCCCTTCCGACAGGCCGACGAACGGGAGCCGCAATTCTCCTCGGCGAAAGAGAGCGGCGATGGCTTCGGCGGTGACCGGCGATTCTTGGAAGGGTCGGTTCCAACCCACCGAAAAGAAATAGCGGTCGGGCAATCCCAGCGACCGGCGGAGGTCGTCCGAGCGGTACACCACCGTGCCGCAAGCGGGGATCGCGCTCGAGCGCTCCAGCGGCAAGGGATAGCACGCGGCCGCGGCCGACCGGAGCGACTCGGTCGGGAAGACGAAGTGCTGGCCGAAGCGACCCAAACGGATCATCTCGCGGCGGAAGCGGTCGGTGCGCGCCCCGGAATCGACGGCGTCGAAATCGAGGTGGGGCACCCCGAGGACGACGGGGATCGACACCGTGATCCGGCAATCCGAGGGGAGCGCGCCGAAGGTCTGCGGGATCAGGGCCACGTCGTGGCGGAGGGCCAAATCGGCGAATTCCTGGAAGGCTTCCCGCGCCCCTTCGGGCATGAAGTGCGGCTCGAATCGCGGCGGCGGCAACACCCGCGCCAGCCGCGTCAGCGCCTGCGGCCAGACGACCGGCCCGCCGGCCAAATCGACCGACGCCGCCAAGATCGTCAGTTCGTCGCCGCGCTCGTCGGCCACGACCGCGAGTTCTTTGGCGAGCGCCGCGATCTTCCGCGCGGAATCGTCCGGCCACAGCAACGGGACGTACAAAAGGATCCGCTTCCGTCGTGCCGCCATCGATGCTCACCCCGGGGTCCGAACCGCAATCCGGGCAAAGTAAGCGAATGCGGGAATCCGATCAACCGGAACTGGGCGGGTGCAAATCCGACCCCGAGCGGTGTGGCGTGAGCCCCCGCGTCTGCGAAACTCACGGCCTTCAACATCGATTCGACCTCTTCGGGCTTGGAAGTGGGGTAAGGCATTTCGGATGCGAAAATGATTCCAGCGCCGATCCACACACCCTCCTGTGGAACCATTGCAAAAAGCTGGAATCATCCCGGTACGCCTTACTCAGCATGGAGTTGCGGAGGATTCGGGAGGCTTATTGAGACTGGTTGACGTGGTTGAACTGGAGCCATTCTCTACCGTAGTGCTGAATAGACGGCCAGGTCATAGAATTTCACTATCAGGGTCTCGAAGCGATTGGAATCATTCGCGTGGCGACGCATACCCAAAGATTGCAAGACGAATTGATCTCCCGACCGGAGAACATGCTCATCCTCGCCGGGATCGGCGTGTCACAGGCGACTTGCCAAGACGCTGATGCCTTAAGTTGGAAAGGCCTGCTGAAAAATGGCTTGGAGCGGTGTGGCGAAATTGGAGTCGATGAATCGCGCCTCGCCAACCAAAAAACAATACTCAGCAATCCGGCATCGACGGCCGACGACTATATCGACGTGGCGACATTCATCACGCGAGAGTTACGCAGTGTTCAAGTGGGCCAGTATGGCCGTTGGCTTGCCGAAGTCTTTCGGCCCATCACTCCCACGAACAATCGTTTGGTGCGTGCACTTCGATCTTTGGGCGTCAATCTCGCAACGACGAACTACGACCACCTCATCGAGAGTGTCGGTGGAGGATCCGCCATGACTTGGCGCGAACCCGGCCGCTGCTCGGAATTTCTCCGGGGTCAAAATGGCGATGTCTTGCATTTTCACGGTTCGTGGCTCCAGCCCGAATCGGTCATCCTGGGGCTCAAGTCTTACGAAGAGATTTCCAACGACCCGTCCACCCAAAATGTTTTCAGAACATACTTGACGTCGAAAACAATGGTCTTCGTCGGATGCGGTAGAGGGTTGGAGGATCCGAACTTCGGCACCCTTTTGAAGTGGGCGCG
>JAYSYN010000186.1:0-13688 GCA_043727575.1 Fimbriiglobus sp. | reverse complement strand
ATCGGTGCGATCATCAAGAAAGACGACCTGAGCAAGTACATCTTGTAGACTCGCTTCACGACTCGGGGTTTCCCCTTTCGGACGTTCCCCATGCACCCGATTCACCAGTACCAGAACCAACTGACCCGCCGACAACTCTTCGGCACGACTGCGACGGGTCTGGGTACCGCCGCACTCGCGGGCCTGCTCTCCCGCGACGGCTTGGCTGCGGAATCGCCGAAGCCCGTCGGCGCCTTGCCGGGCTTGCCGCACTTCGCACCCAAGGCCAAGCGAGTCATCTACCTCTTCCAGAACGGCGCGCCGACGCACGTCGATCTCTTCGACTACAAACCCGAGATCGTCAAGCAGCACGGCAAGCCGGTGCCGGCCTCGTTCCTCGGCGACAAGCGATTCAGCACGATGACCGGCAACGCCACCGGCAAACTGATGCTCGCGCCGGTCGAGCCCTTCAAGCAGCACGGCAAATCCGGCGCGTGGGTCAGCAACTTCCTGCCGCACACGGCCAAGATCGCCGACGAACTCTGTTTTGTGAAGTCGATGCACACCGAGCAGGTCAACCACGCCCCGGCCATCACCTTCATGCTGACGGGCGGCGAACTCCCCGGCCGGCCGAGCCTCGGCGCTTGGATGACCTACGGCCTCGGGTCGATGAACGAAAACCTCCCGGCTTACGCCGTGATGACGAGCATCAGCAAGGGCACCAGTTGCGGGCAGATCTTCTACGACTTCTACTGGGGCAGCGGCTTCCTGCCGAGCAAGTACCAAGGGGTGAAGTTCCGCAACAGCGCCGACCCGGTGCTCTATTTGCAGAACCCGAAGGGCGTGTCGGCGGAGGTGCGCCGCGGCGTGCTCGACGATCTTGCGAAGCTCAACGACATCAAGCTGAAGGAAGCCGGCGATCCCGAGATCGCCACGCGGATGAGCCAGTACGAGATGGCCTTCAAGATGCAAACGAGCGTGCCGGAACTCGCCGACTTCAGCAAGGAGCCGAAGGAGGTCCTCGACAGCTACGGGCCGCTGGTGAAGGAGCCCGGCACCTTCGCCTACAACTGCCTGATGGCCCGCCGACTCGCCGAACGCGGCGTCCGCTGCGTGCAACTCATGCACGCCGGCTGGGATCAGCACAACAGCCTCACGTCCGAACTCTACAACCAGACGAAGGACACCGACCAACCCTCGGCCGCGCTTGTGATGGATCTCAAACGCCTCGGCCTTCTCGACGACACGCTCGTGATCTGGGGCGGCGAGTTCGGCCGGACACCGTTCATTCAAGGGAGCTTGGACGACCGCAAGAAATGGGGCCGGGATCACCACCCGTACGCCTTTACGGTGTGGATGGCCGGCGGCGGCATCAAGCCCGGCCTCAGCTACGGCGAAACCGACGAACTCGCGATGAACGTCGCCAAAGACGGCGTCCACGTCCACGACCTGCAAGCGACGATCCTCCACCTGCTGGGAATCGAGCACGACAAGCTGACATTCAAATTCCAAGGCCGCAACTTCCGGCTGACCGATGTGCACGGCCGGGTGGTGAAGGGAATTTTGGGGTGAGGAGACCGCGGAAAAATGCTGGCGATGTAGGCAACGGCATATTCGACTTTGAAGCATGAGCAACATGAGCAACGAGAAAGAAGACCCGTTCCCGAACCTCCCGGTAACCTTGGCGCTTGTCCAAGCCGCCTTCCGCGGGGCCGGGTGCCACACCCTCTATGTGAAGGCGCTGGCTTGGGATCACGATGACATTGAAGACGCGACTTTCGCGGAATCGATTTGTTGCCCTTCACAATTGCGGATTTGAAACCATATCCAGTCTGCGCTGGAGCAAATCCGGATCGGGCAACCATCGCTGCGGCATCTGGATCGACTTGCCATCAAATTTCAAAAGCCATTCGATCACGGCGCGGGCGGGATGGTGCTTCGCAGGCACCGCAACGCGCATGACATAAGTGCGCTCAATCCGGAGCAGGCCGCATTCGTACGCGCGATCGTGTGTTCCACAGAGACAAAGTCCGTTGCGCGGATTCATGCGGAGGGCAACATCTGTGGCCCACGGCACAATGTGGGACGCGACCAACAATTGCGGGATGGGGAGTTCGCATACCGCGCAGGATTCATTGAAACTGGACATTACCATGCGGCGGAAGAAACGCTGATTTACCCGAACGCGCACGAGTCGCTCGCGCTCCATACCTTCGGGGATGGGCATTTCGGCTTCGCTTTCGACGGTGAGTGCGGCGGGATCTGCGAAGGCAACTGCGGCTTCGAATGAAATCGCTTCGGGGTTGGCGGCGAATTCCGCCCAAATGTGTCGATCCATCGACGAGGCGTTCTGCATACCGACTACTCCTCGTCGCTGATGCGTCTCGTCGAGGGATGCGAGATTGACGCACCTCTTTCGATCCATTTGCGAGGAAGTACCGAAGACGGTTCACATAGCGCACGCCATTGTCGAACGTCCAGCCGCGCCCGGACTCGAACTCATCACAATCGCTCGTCTCGGTGACGATGTGGTACTCCGAGTTGTCTTGGATGAATTTTTTTAGGACGGGCAGTTGATACGGCTGAAATCCACCCCCGCCATCATCGCCCAACTTCAACGCGGCCGTTTGAGATGGAGTGAGAAGGCCGACGAACTTTGCGAATTCTAAGTAATCATCGAAGAACATACCCGCCTCACAAATTGCTATTGAACGATTGAATCTTCCAACTTTCTACCGCGCAATCAATGTCAGTTGAATGATTCTGGCATGCCCGAAGTCACTCGAAGTGACCCATTTCGCAGAAATCTATGGAATGGCTTCGGCTTCAACATGGTGCATCCCGAAGATACTGCACGGACGCTTTCCGCTCGGTACTACAAGTACGGTTCGGAAATCCTCGTCGCTCAAAGTCGGGGGAAGAATCCGCGCCGGTTGACGCCGCGAGAATGCGCTCGGCTCATGGGATTCGACCACCCGAATGAGCGGCCGTTCAAAATCGTGGTCGCGGATACGCCGGCGTACAAGCAGTTCGGCAACGCCGTCGTCGTCCCGGTCGTGGAAGCCATCGCTCGATTGATGGTTCCCCATATCGTCGAGCCAGTGCGGTCTAATGTTGCCGATACGAAACGGCCCGGGTCGAGCCGCAGTCTTTTTTCGTGACAAGGTGTTTGGGCCTTGTCCAAAAATATTCCCGGGACCCGTTGGATCTTTCTTCGCCGGCAGCCGATTCCACCCTCGCCGTAACCCCATGCTGCGGCGAGTCATTCCGAAGAGTGAGTCGCTTTCTTGGCCGAAGAGCTACTTTCCGATGGTGGGTGGGTGGGTGAGATCCGTCGGAAAGGCCGCGACTTCCGCCAAGCCGACCTCCGCGGCAAGTGGGTTTTTCAATATCCTGCCGAATCGAGGCCGGGGCGGTAGAATCACCTCGCCGACGACCGGGTGTCGAGCCAAGTCCACTTCTGCGAGTTTATCCCCATGACCCTGCCCACCCGCATCCTCGGCCGCACCGGCGCGTCCGTGTCCCATCTCTGCTTCGGCGGTTGGCACTTCGCCCAGCCCGAAAACACCGACGACGCGGCGATCCGTCTCGTGCAGCGCGCGGCCGATGAAGGCTTTACCTTCTTCGACAACGCTTGGGATTACCACATGGGCCGCAGCGAAGAGCTGATGGGCCGGGCGCTCGCCGACGGGGGCCGCCGGCAGAAGGCCTTCCTCATGACCAAAAATTGCGCCCGCGATGCGGCCGGCACGCGCCAGCATCTGGACGATTCGCTGAAGCGCCTGCGGACCGATTACCTCGACCTTTGGCAGTTCCACGAGATCAACTACGACAACGACCCGGATTGGATCGTCGAACGCGGGGCGCTCGCGGCGGCGCTCGAAGCCCAAAAGGCGGGGAAGGTGCGCTTCATCGGCTTCACCGGGCACAAGTCGCCGCACATCTTCTTGAAGATGTTGCCGCTGCACGAGTGGGACACGGTGCAACTGCCGATCAACGTTTGCGATACCTGGTACCGCAGCAGCATCCGCGAGGTGCTGCCGAAGCTGGCCGAGCGGAATATCGGGGCCATCGGCATGAAGAGCTTGGGCGGCGGCAACATCGCCGCCGGCGGCGTGATGATCGGCGGCGGCGTCTGCACCGTCACCGAAGCGCGGCGTTACGCCCTGAGCCAACCGATCGCTTCGCTCGTCGTCGGCATCGATTCGGAGACGGTGCTCGATCAGGATTTGGAGCTCGGACGCACGTTCGTACCGATGACGGCAGAGGAAAGGACGGCGCTCGAGAACCGCGTGAAGCCGGTGGCGAGCGACGGCCGTTTCGAACCGCACAAGAGCACTCAGAATTACGACGGTCCGTACCATCGCGAACAGCACGGCTTCGCGGTCTAACTGCGGACGCTCCGATTCTTCACAATGCCACTTTGTGAAGATTGCGAGTGGTTGCCCCGGATTGCGCTAGCCGGCGGGGTGGGCGGCGAATTACTCTTCGGATGCGGTCCTCAACCGAAACCGGGGTGTGGCATGTCGTTCTGGGACGCGGTGGGCGAACTGCCCGCCTGGTCGGCGGTCTTCTTCGCACTGGCCCTACTCGTCGCCTTCGGTTTCGAGTTCATCAACGGCTTCCACGACACCGCCAACGCCGTAACCACGGTCATCTACACGCGCACCCTCAAACCGACGCCCGCGGTCGCCTACTCCGGCTTCATGAACTTCCTCGGAGTATTGCTGGGCGGGACCACCGTCGCCTTCAGCATCGTCAACTTGCTACCGGTCGATCTCCTGATTCAATCCAACGAACAGAGCGCCCGCCTCGGCCTCGTGATGGTGCTCGCGCTGCTGTTCGCCGCGATCATCTGGAATCTCGGCACCTGGTACCTCGGCTTGCCGGTGTCGAGTTCGCACACGCTCATCGGGTCGATCCTCGGCATCGGTTTGGCCAACAGCTACCTCACCGGCGTCGACGGCGTGAATTGGTCGAAGGTCACCGAAGTCGGCCTCGGCTTGTTGATCTCCCCGGTCATCGGCTTCATCGCGGCCGCATTGCTCTTGCTCGCCTTGAAAGCGACCGTGAAGGAACCGCGATTGTACATCCCGCCGCAGGGCGACGACCGACCGCCGCGCTGGGTCCGCGGCGTCCTCCTGGCCACCTGCGGCGGGGTGAGTTTCGCCCACGGCTCCAACGACGGCCAGAAAGGGATGGGCCTGATTCTGCTGGTGCTCATCGGTTTTCTCAGCGGGCATTACGCCCTCGATATCTACGATGCGAAAAAGGTCGAACCGGCCCGCGCCGGGGCGCTGGACGCGAAGGCGAAACTCGACGCGGCCGGGAAACTGACGCCCGGCTTGGCCGAGGACGCCGACGCCATCGCGGCGGAGTTGGACGGGAAAGCGTCGTTCGCCGAGCTGCCGGGGGACCGGCGGAAGAAACTGCGCGAGCGCCTTTACCGGCTTTCGCAGGCGACGGAAGACAAGGCGACCAAAGACTCTTTGACGAAGCCGATCGAATTCGTGCCGCTGTGGGTCGTCGTCGGGGTGGCGGTGGCGCTCGGTCTGGGCACGACCATCGGCTACAAGCGCATCGTCGTGACGGTCGCGGAGAAGATCGGCAAGACGCACCTGGCTTACGCCCAAGGGGCCGCGGCGGAAACGGTGGCCGCCTGCACGATCCTCGCGGCCGACTTCGCCCATTTGCCCGTGAGCACGACGCAAGTCCTGAGCAGCGGCATCGCGGGGACGATGGCGGCCAACCGCTCGGGCATCCAAGGCGGGACCTGCAAGAAGATTCTGCTGGCTTGGGCTTTCACGCTGCCGGGGACGGTGTTACTCAGCGGGGCGCTGTATCTACTCGGCCACGCGCTGGTAAAGTGATCGGGGTCGCCCGGCGGAAATTGGTTTCGGCCGAAAACCGCCCACCCCTCCGCGAAACCATTTCCGAATTCGGGTAGAATCTTACCGCCGCAACGACTTACGCCCGAATTCGCGGCGGATCGAGACTTGCAAACTCATCCGAGCAGGGCAGATAAAGTCGCTTTTCGCACCGCTAAAAGTAGCTCGGCCCGGGTTGCGAAGAAGCTTGCGGACCGTGTTCGGATCGTGGACAATGAAAAACCCCACCGAACGACGTTTTGCAACGTCATAAGATGGGGCCGGAACTGAGAAGAGGCGTCTAGATGATGCCCGATAGCTCCTCCCGTGTCAACTGCATTTTTCCATATGTCCGTAAGAATAGTCGCAACCGGCACTTGCGACGTCCGGAGTCGATCATGCGAACTGTGACCATTTTAGCTTTTTTTACATGTTTGATGCCTATCTCTGCTGCGGAAAGCTTCAAAGTTACGTTCGCATCCGGCCCGGCACTACCCAAGGGGGGCGAAGTGGCACTCGTGCCAGCCGGTAAACCGGGGCCCGATGCCAAGGAATTTCGACCGACGCTGCAATCGAAGATGTTCGACGGGGAAATCGATCTCGAAGGCAATGGTCCGTTCGATGTTTACTTCACGCCGAAAGCGGGCCGGGCGGTCTTGGCCGTCGCCGGATGGAAACCCGCAAAAGAATTGAAACTGAGTTCGCGCCTCGGCACGGTCTGCGTCCGCGGCGACGACCTCCCGAGGGCCAGTGCCATCGTGCTGACCTTGCAAGATGATCCCGGCCCCGGCGTGAAGGGGCACGCGCCGATTCAAACCGTCGCCGACTACAAAGAAGACCTCGTCGTCCCGGACGGGTTCTACGCCGTCTGGATCATCCCGGACAACGGGGCCAAGGCCCGAAAGATCGAAGATAAAATCCGCGTCTACGCCGGTCGGCAAACGGTCGTCCCCGAGTGACTCCCCTCCCCTTTCCCGGTGGATTATGCCGCGTCTCCCTACCGCTCTCGCCGTCCTGCTCGCGGGCTGCGCCTTCGCCCCGGCCGCGGATCTCGTCGATGCCCCGAAGCCGCCGGCGGGCTTCCCGAGCTTCAAAATTCAAGAGATCGAGGCCGGCTTGAAGATCGGCTACGCCGTCATCGTCGTCGACATCGACGGCGACAAGAAGCCGGACATCGTGGTCGTCGATCAGCTCAAGATCGTCTGGTACCAGAACCCGACTTGGAAGAAGCGGGTGATCCTCGATGGCAAAACGAAGCCGGACAACGTCTGCATCGCGGCCTTGGACATCGACGGCGACAAACTGCCCGAACTCGTGGTCGGCGCCGGCTGGAAGCCGTTCGACACCAAGAACCCCGGCACGCTCCAATGGCTCAAGCGCGGCAAATCCCTCGACGACGAATGGACGATGCACGCCATTCCCTGCGACGAACCGACGGTCCACCGGGTGCGTTGTTTCGATGTCGACGGCGATGGCAAGCCCGAGATCGTGATGGCCCCGCTGATGGGCCGCGAGGCCACGAAGGAAAAGAATTGGCTCGACGGACGCCCGGTGCGGATCGTGTCGTACAAGGTCCCCGCGAAGGATCCGGAGAAGCCCGAGAACTGGAAGGCGACGGTCCTGAGCGAGGAGCTGCATGTGGTGCATAACTTCCAGGAAGAGAAAGGCTTGGCACCTCTCTTCTACGCCGTGAGCTACGAGGGCCTCCATCAATTCGCCGGCGGCAAGGATGGAAAGTGGCATTCGATCAAGATCGGCGCAGGGGATCAGACCACGCCGATGGCGAACCGCGGGGCGAGTGAAGTGGCGACCGGCGCCCGCTACTACGCCGATATCGGCAAGCGAAGCGTTCCGATCATGGTGACGCCGGACGTCTTCGCGGCGACTATCGAACCGTGGCACGGCAACCGGGTCGCGGTGTACGAGCGCGGCGACGAAGGGAAGCCTTGGTCGCGGACGGTGATCGACCAACAACTCCGCTGGGGCCACGCGGTCAAGTTCGCCAATCTGACGGGGCGGCGATACGCGGTCGACGGCCAAGTCGATCACCTCATCGTCGGCGTCCGCGACAACCCCGATCCTAAACAGGGCGACACCTTCACCGAGAAGCGCGGCGTCCGCATCTACCGGCACGACGAGAAGACCAAGAAGTGGGAGCGCTACATCCTCGAAGACGGCGGCGTGGCGGTCGAGGACCTCGCGGTCGCCGACCTCGACGGCGACGGCAAGCCCGACATCATCGCCGTCGGCCGGGCCACGGGGAACTGCCGCATCTACTGGAACCAAGGTGTGCCGAAGTGACGGCGGTGACGGAAGCGGCTCGGTTTGTAACACAGTGCCGCTCGCCGTGGGATCATTTGAAGTCGATGTCGAGGTCTTGATTCAACACCACTTCGACGATGATGCCGGACGTCTTCACATCGGTAAATTTAATCGGAATGTCGGTGGCGCCTTGCATCTTGGGCGGGGCCGTCGCACCGCCGGGGCCACCCGGTCCGCCCGCGCCGCCTTTGGGGAAGCCGCCCGGGGGGCTGCCTTTGCCGGAAGGGCCGGAGGTCATTCCACCACCGGGCCCGCTGACTTTCAAAGCCACTTTGCATTTGCCAAGGGGGACCCGGCCCGAGAACGTGCCGGACGGATCGACGCCGGCTTCGCCTTTGTCTTCGGGATTGGAGACCGAAACGAATTCGATCGAACAGTAGGTGTTCGGCGGTTTGCCGTTGATGCTCACTTTGCCTTTAACCGGATTGCCCGGCAGCGGGTCGACCGGCTTGTTGCAGCCCGAGCCGATGAGCCAAGCCGCGGACAACGCGGCAATGCAGCCGAATGGACGGAGACGGAAACGAATCATGGGCGAACCTCGGGCGGGAGAGTGCTCGGGATGGGAATGGAAACGGAACGGGGGACACCGAACGGTGTCCCCCATCGGAGAGTGAACGACGGGCGTTAGAAATCGCCGAGGACTTCGCCATTGCGAGGCGTGAGGCGGGCCCAGACAGCTGCGCGAGTTGCCCCGTGCTTGATGGTGTTGACCGAACCGTCGCACATCAGGAAGCCGGCGCCACCGACGAACGGCCCTCCCCAAGCGTTGCCGCGATCGATCCCGGGCTTGTCTTGTTGAATCGTACCGGCTTGATTGTTCCAATAAGCGTTGTTCGGGGTCGAGCCGCTGAACCCGTCCCAGAAGGCGCCGCGGCCGGTGCCGCCCGAGCCGCCGAAGCGGACGGTTTCATCCCAGTTCCAGCCGTAACGCGGCGTGGTTTGATCCGGGCTGAGCGATTTTTCGCCGACGAGGATCGTGTTCGACGAACCGTCGGTGATCGTATTCACCGCGAAATCGGCCGTGTTGCGGATCGGTTGTTCCCACCAACCGCGGTCTTGCAGAACGTTCCAGTTGCCGGCGTAATCGGTGGTGGCGCCGAGGGCCGGGTTAGTGTTGCCGCGGTTTCCGTTGCCGTTGCCGGCGATGCCTGTACCCGCGCGGCCGGGGTTGATGTACGTCTTGATAGCGACGCCGTTGTTGTAGTTGCGGAACAGGTTGTCTTGTTCGAGGTGCGGGAGAATCTTGTACGCCCACGAGGCGTACATCGGCAAGTTTGTGGCATCGCCGCTCCACTGCAGGCCGTGATCCCACGAGCCGTTGTTCGGCAACGCGCCGTACGTGTCGTTGAACGAATGGCAGGCGATGCCGATTTGCTTGAGGTTGTTGCTGCTGCTCATACGGGCGGCGGCTTCGCGGACTTTTTGCACGGCTGGCAACAGCAAGCCGATGAGGATCGCGATGATCGCGATCACGACGAGGAGTTCGATCAGCGTGAAAGCCGATCGGCGAGCGGGGAGAGAGGAGCGCATCGAAAGAACCTCGAACAGAAGGTGAATATGAGAAAACCCGAATGTCCGACTGAGCCAAAGGATATGAGAAATTGGCTTTCATCGGACTTTAATTACTTTAGCCGGCACCCCGGCTGGTTGTCAATCGAAGGTTCTCTATTTTGAGAAAAATTCGGTCGAAGAGTCGGTCTTCGACATCTACTTCCGACGCTCTGCGATATTGTTTCCCGTGAATGTGTGACCGGTGTGGCACCCCGTGCAGAAATGGAAGCCCCCGGCGCGGATGCCGCTGACGTGATCCCCGGCGAAGGCGTAGTAGGATGCGCCCTTCCCCGGCACGGGGGCCGTGACGACTTTGCCATCGGCGCCGAGGCCGACGAGCAACGTCGGCGAACCGGTCGGCAGTGTCGCTTCGAAGGTGCTGTCTTTCCGATTCACGGGCACTTCCAGCAGTTTCTCGAGCAATCCGGGCACGATGACCTTGTCCGGGTCGTCGTAGCGATCCCGGTGCGCGGCGTAAAACGCGATCTTCTCGATGCTCCCTTTGGCGAACGGCGCGAAGATCCGAGGACCGCCGGCGGTCGCCTCTTGACCGGGGAACGGACCCGTGGCGACTTCGGTGAGCTGGCGATTTTCGACCTTCCCGGCGGGCCCAAAGTACATTTTACCATTGGCGAGCGGGATCGATTTGTTCTCGTCGGGCGCCCAAGCGGTCGGGAACTGCAGCCCCTTCTTGGCCGATTCGATGGGCCGTTCGTACACCGCGACCGGCTCCGCATCGATCAACGCGGGGTCGTCGAACAGCGGGGTCATCTTGGCCGTCGCTTCGCCGCCGTCAGCCGACCAACCGCCCGATTCCGCGAGGTAAAGGCCGTAATCCCCGGGCTTCGGCCGACCGTCCAGACCGACCGGGGCCGCCGCGACGAGCACGCCGCCGGGAATGGGGCTGGGCGTGGCCACGCTGTACGGCCGGCCATTCTCGGCGAGGACATTCAGCCAACGCAACGGCGATTCTTTCGGCGCCGGCAACTCCGTCCCGGCCGAGAGCGAACTCGGCGCCGAGGTCACCGATCCGAGCGGCGCCTGTGCGACCCGCAAGGTATCGAGTTCCGGGTTTTCGTTCGACGGCGTGAACGGCGTCGGGGCGTTGAGCGCGGTCGTCATGAAGACGATGTTCCCGTTCTCGAGTGGCCGGGGGCGCCAGACGGGATTCTGCACCTTGACGACCTGCGCGAAATTCTGGGCATTGGGGGTGATGGTCGCGCCGAACCAGCGATCGGTGGGAGACGTGAGGCCGTGCGGATCGTTGCGGGCCAGCCCGGTGCCATCGGCCGAAATCACTTCGTCCTGTTTGCTCCACACGCTGAAGACGAGCGAGCGGTCGACGGCGACGTAGGGCCAGCGATCGTTGGCCCGGCTGGCGGTCAGCGGTCGCGGCGCTTGTTTCGGCTCTTTCACCCAGATCTGAGTCGCGCGGCGATCCCGGCCGTTGGTATCGGGTTGCCGGCTGGACGCGAAGACGAGCGTCCCTTCCGGGAGCAACGCGGGGTCGACGTCGTCGTAGTCGAGAGCGCGCCGCTCGTCTTCGGGAAGCTTTTCGCCCGACCCGCCGTAGCGGAGCGGCGGCGGACGAACGCAACCGGGGTCGTCGGAACCGCCCGTGAGCGGCTTCAAATTTTCGCCGTCGAGATCGACGGAGTAGATGCGGAAGCGCCCGCCGAATTTGCTCGTGCGGCGACCGGCGAAGACGATGGTGTTGCCGTCCGGCGAGACGCTCGGGCTCATGACGTCTGTCAGCGTCGCGCCGTCGGGGAGTTGTTTGCCGTAGGTGAGTTCGCGGACATGCCCTTGCGGGGTGAGGATGCGCAGGCGTCCGTCGCGGGCCTGCCACTGGGGTTGTCCGGTGGATTTCGCGCCGATGGCGGTCGGGGAATAATCGCCGATTTCGGAAGCCGCGCGGAACGAGGCGGGTTCCGACCGGGAAGTGAAGACGACCGAGAACGCGGGCTTCGATTTGACAAAGCCCGCGAGTTGGGGGTCGCCGGTATCGCGCAAGAAAGCGTAATACCAACCGAATGCGAGCGCCGGGAGAACCGTCGCGATCAAAGCGAGGGCGATTGTCCGACGTCGCATTCCCATATTTGTCACCCCGAGTTACTTCTTCAGTTTAGACATGTCGAGCTTGAACGGACCACCGGGAACCGTCCATTCTTCGGGGTAGATTTTGGGCGCATTCGGGCCCGCCATGCTAGGTCCTTCGGGGCTGCCGCTGCCCTGGACGCCAGGGGGTGGGCCTTTGCCGACGGGCGAGCCTTTACCCGAGCCGGGAGGACCGGCTGCGCCGGGGATGGCCGCTTTGCCTTTGCCTTCGCCGGGGGTGGTCGCGGCCGAATAATGGATCACTCTGACTTTGTAAGTCCCGGGGAGCACGTTGACGATCGTGAATTTGCCCGCCGCATCGGCGTCCGTACTGTAGTTTCGACCGTCGGCTTCGAGCGTGATAACGATCTTGTCCCCTTCGATCATTTTCTCGCTGCCGTAAGTGACGTCGCCAGTGACGCTGGTGCCGCTCGGGCCGCAACCGGCCAGTGTCAGCAACGCGAGGGCGAGCGCGGGGATAGTTGCACGGGAGAGAAGTCGCAGCATGATGTCCTCGGTGGAGTGGTGGGAAAATGGATCATCTACGGAAATGGGCGACTGCGCATTCGCAGTCGCCCATGGGTTTGATGCTCTAAAGGAGAATCAATTGAAGCTGCTCGGGATCACGAGGCCATCGTTGGCGCCTTGGATGATCGCCCAAGTTTGCGGGGTGATGGAATCGCGGATGAACTTGACCGAGCCGTCGGCGAAGCAACCCATGACGCCGCCCGTGTGCCGGCTGCGCGATTGGGCTTGGCCGTTGGAGCAACCGCCCCAAGCGCCGAGGCCTTGTTGCGGGTAGCCGCCGCCGTCCGGCAGGAGGATATCGTCGCAATACTGGAACTTGCTCGAGGTCCCGTCGTTGGGGCCGGAGCAATCGCCCACGGCGCCGCCGCCGGCGACGCTGGCACCCGGCTGGCCGAGTGCCCACGAACCTCGGCGGTCGTTGTTGTTGGCACCGACGCGGATTTCTTGGATCATGAGGGTGTTCGAGGTACCGTCCGGGATCGTGGCGAGGGTCATGCCGCCACCGTTGAGCTGGTCGGTCGGCCACGAGATGCCCGACGAGGTACCGGCGAACGTGCCTTGCGAGCCGCCGTTGTACATGGCGGTACCATATAAGCCGCCACCACCGGCGTTGATCGCGTAGTTGCCGCGGGCCCAGTTGTTGAGGCCGGAGATGTTGCCGCCGTTGCGGAACCCGCTGAACAGCACGTCGCCGTTGGTGTCGGATGGACAACGCATCGTCTTCAAATTGATCGAACGGACGTTGATCCACGAGTTGTCGGCACCGTTGCTCGGTCGCCAGTTGCTCGGGTTAGCGTTGGTGCCGGTGAGCGCAGTGCCTTGTTCGATGTACGGGAGCAGGAACACGGCCCAGTTCGGCCCGATCGCGGTCGTGTAAAAGTCCATGCCCAAGTCGTTGAAGTTCCATTGTTGCGTGGTCACCACGGCGGGGGGCAACTTGCCACCACCTTGGCTATCGGCGTAGTTGTGCATCGCCAAGCCGAGTTGCTTCATGTTGTTGCTGCAGCTCATGCGGGCGGCGGCTTCGCGCACCTTTTGCACGGCGGGGAGCAACAGGCCGATCAAGATCGCGATGATCGCGATGACGACCAACAATTCGATCAGCGTGAATCCACGCCGACCACGGGAGAGAGAGACGGTCATAACCACCTCGGAGAAGAGAGAACTAGAAAAAAACGGTTCCCAGAATTGGGAGTGCCGCTCATGAAACCTTAACAGGCAAAAGGGGCGAAGGCAAGGGGGTTTGTAGGGTATCCCTCCGGATTTTGCCACGGCGTTAGGCGGCGGTCCAGAGGTCGTTCCACTCCGGGGTGTCGCAGAGGGCTAGGAGTTCCACGAGCGGGC
>JAYSYN010000185.1:0-4543 GCA_043727575.1 Fimbriiglobus sp. | reverse complement strand
ACGACCTCGAAGAGACGGTGAAGTCGGCCCGCGTCTGGGGCTCGGGCGCATTCGACGGGCAAACCGTCGGCCGAGATCATATCTTGCACGAAAAGGATGTCGTCGAACTGCACGCGTGACGGCACGCCGAGATGTCCACCATGAGTCAGAAAATCGCCAAGCCCGGCCTGCCGCAGACCGCGTCGTACCTCGTCCGACACGGGGCGATGCGCTACGTCGGCGAGTACACCACGTTTTCGCAGGCCGGCTTCAACCGCCAGCAGACGGTGATCCTCAAAACGGACCGCGGCCAAGAGGTCGGTACGGTGCTCTGTCCGGCCACGCCGCAAACGGTCGCGGCGATCCCCGAGCCGACCCACGGGCAGATTTTGCGCAGCGCCACCGAGACCGACCGGCAGCAGATGCTGAACATCGCGGAAGCGCAGAAGCGCGAATACGACATCGCCACGCGGTTGATCCGCGAGCACCGCCTCGCGATGCAAATCGCCGACGTCGAGCACCTCTTCGGCGGCGAACGGGTCATCTTCTACTTTCTGTCCGAGATCCGCATCGACTTCCGCGAACTCGTCAAAAGCATGGCCCGCGAGTTCCACGCCCGCATCGAACTCCGGCAAATCGGCGTCCGGGACGAAGCCAAATTGCTCGCCGATTACGGCGACTGCGGTCAGCCCGTCTGCTGCAATTCGTTCATGATCGTCATGCCGCCGGTGTCGATGCGGATGGCGAAATTGCAGAAATCGACGCTCGACCCCAATAAGATTTCCGGGCGCTGCGGCCGACTGAAGTGCTGCCTGCGCTTCGAGCAAGACGTTTACGAAGCGCACCAGATGGAGTTGCCGCCGATCGGCAGCCGCGTGCTGACGAAGAACGGTCAAGGGAAGGTGCTGGCGCAGGAAATCCTCGCCCGGCGACTGCTGGTGGAGTTCGAAGACGGCCGCCGCCAACCGGTATTGGCCGACGATGTGTTGACGAAGCTGTAACGTGGCGAAGCCGGTCCCCGCTCGGAGTGTTCACGGTGGAACAAAAACTGTACGACCTCATCCGGGACGATGCGCGCTACCCGGTCGAAGCGTACGAATTCCTGTGCGAGGCCGTGTCGTTCACGCAGGACTTGCTCGACCGATGCCCGCGCGAGGAAGACGACCCCCAGACGGACTACCACGTGAGCGGGGCCGAGTTGCTCCGCGGCGCCTGCGACATGGCCGTGCGGGAATTCGGCATGATGGCCCCGGTCGTCTTCCGGTTGTGGAACATCCGCAAGACCGACGACATGGGGAACATCGTCTTCAACCTCATCCGAGGCGAGCGGCTCAGCAAGTCCGAGCGCGACGTCCCCGACGACTTTCACGAACTGTTCGACATCGATGCCGCTCTGCGGGAAGGGTTCGAATTGACGACCGTCCCTCGCAAGCCGGCCAAGGGGAAATCATGACCGGTGCGCGGATTCGCTTGGGTGTCGCGGCGGTGGCGTTCCTCGGCTGGATGGTCTGGCTATCCTCGGCCGTCTTCGACAAAGGTCGAGTGACACCGGTGTCGCGGGCGCAACTGACCGAAGCGAACGTCTTGGTGGTCGCGGAAGTTTCCGGCGACGACGGCAAACCGGCGAGCCGGGTCAAAGTCGCCCGGCGCATCGGAGCCAACGGTCCGGCGGAGGGCGCGGAAATCGACGTGGCGAACCTCCCGCAAGCGGGGGTGCCGGGCCAAGGCTTCCCCGGCCCGGGGACGTACCTGCTACCCCTCGTGACCCGCGACAACACGATCTACAACATCGCCGGACTCCCGCGCTCCCCCGGCTACGAGGCCGTGCCCAACCCCGCCCAGCCGAGCATCTACCCTTGGACCGACTCGCTGCAAACGCAATTGCGCAACCTCGGCTACGGGTGGTGATCGGCCGTGAATGATCTCCCGCTTCCGCCTTCGCGTCTCAGAATTCTACAGTTGAGCGGCAAGCTTAACGAAGTTCGAAGATCAGCAAGTCCGGGGTCGAGAGGATACACCGTCCTCGGGTGGCAATCGCGGCTCGCAACTCCGGCTGAGCCCGAAATTCATCGAGTTCGCAAACGACGAAATACTCGATCCCCTGCGCGACCGCCGACGCGACCATGTCCGCCATCAACCCCGTCAGCTCCGTACCGTTCGATCGCAAGAACGCCAAATCGGAATTGCGCGGCCACTGCGCGACTCGGATATTCGCCCAATATTCGAAGGCCAATGCGTCGGCGAGGGCGACCACGCGCGCACCGGGTCGCACGGTCGCGAGGGTCTGTTTGGCGGCGTGGGCGAACGCGGCTTCTTTTTCGTACAAGCCGGCCAGTCCCGCCGCATTGCCGGGGGATAGCCTTGAAGGGCCGACCCACGGGGTTGTGGAAACCACGGCGAACCGGACCAGCCCGAAGAGGACGGCCGCGGCGATCAACGCGTCGTTCCGCCGCGAAGCACCGAATACCCTCGTGGCCGTGCGAATCGAGAACGCGACCGCGCAGCCGATCCCGAGTGCCACCGGGACCAAAAGTGTCGTGTCGTAGTAGTCGTGCGTGGCGGCAACGAGCTTGCACCGTGCAGTGCCAGTAGCCCCGCGGCGCCCCCTGTCAGCGGGAGAAAGAGTGTGCCGGGTTTCGCGAGCCCCAAAACGCCGCAAATGATTCCGGAGAGGACAACGGCTCGCCAGCTTCCCAAGCCGTCGCGGCGGGTCAACTGCCAGACGCCGATCGCCGAACCGCACACGGCGACCGACTCGGTTTGGAAACACCGCGCCATGATCAAGCCGAACGGAGCCAGAAGCAAATAGGTCAACGCTGCGACGCCGGCCCACGAACTGCCCGTGAGATTGCGAGTGGCCGCGCGGAGGAACCAAGCGGCGGCGACCCAGAAACCCGCCGCGAACACCTTCGAGATCCACGGGATTTCTTCGCCGGCGATGGTGTAACCCACGGCCGTGAGCGCGGGCAGAATCGGTGGGCTGACGACATAGCGAAACCGCTCCTCGCGGAAAAGCTCGAGTCGTTCCGGGGTCCGCGCATCCGAGTCGATCGACATCCAAATCGAACGGGAAGCGAGTGCCGACTCATACTGCACCGGCTGAAATAAGGGGAAGGGCCATTCGGTCAGATCGATCATCCTCCAGCCGACGCCCACGAGCGTCGCGAGAATGGCTACGGCCGCGGCGGGTCGGGTCGTCCACCGCGAATCGGCGAACGTGCGGCGGGGGATATCCCGCGCGCCGGACTCCACTTCTGGCATCTCCCCGTCCTCGGCCGGATTTCGGATAAGCTATATCAGCATCGCAGACCCCGAGGAATCCCAGATGCTTGCCCGTTGCTGTTGGTTCGCCGCCGTGTTCCTCCTCGCGGGAGCATCTTGGGCACCGGCTCAGACACCGTCCGTTGCCGGCAACTGGAAGTACCGCTTCACCGAGCGCGCGGAGAACCGCGATACCACCATCACGATGCTATTTATGTTTTCCGAGTCGGAGAAAAAATGGGTCGGCGATTACATCGGCGCTTCGCAGCCGACCCGCGTCGAACCGAAGATCACCGCGTTGACCGTCAACGGAGACGCCGTGACGTTCGCCCTCGAAATCCAAGGGCGGGAGTTTTTGAACTTCGACGGCGCCCTCGCCAAAGACGGCAAGAAGCTCGTCGGTTCCTTGAGCCAAGGGGGCGGGGCGCTCAAGCTCGTCGAGCTTTACCCCTCCAAGTTGAAGAAGCTCACCGACGCCTTCGAACTGGCCCGCGAAGATTTCGCCCAGCTCGAAACGGGCGGCGAATTTTTCGACGCCGGGTTCCTGCTCGCGGGCAAAGCGGTGGAGAAGAAACTGAAAGTCGAAGAGGCCCGCGGCATCGCCGATAAGCTCGCCAAGGTCGCGGCGAACTACGGGCCGCGCTGGGAACGGACCGTGGCCCTGCGCCTCGCCGATGCGTTCGTCGATCAAGACGGCTTCGCAGAGGTCGCCCTCGCCCAAGTCCGCCGGGCCGAGCGCATGCTGGCCGACACCGACCCCGCCGCGCTGCAAATGGCCGTGTACGAGTCCCTCGGCAAGATTTTGGCGAAAGCGAACAAGCTCGACGAAATCAAGAAGTACGCTGCGATCTTGGCGAAGCTCGAAACCCGCGACGCGGCCGAATACGAGAAAACGATGCTGAAGTTCGAGACGCCGGCGTTCGCGGGCCGCAAGGCGAAGAGCGACCGCGTCGCCCTCGTCGAAGTCTTCACCGGCGCCGAGTGCCCGCCGTGCGTCGCGGTCGATATCGCCTTCGACGGCCTGTTGAAAACCTACAAGCCGTCCGACGCGATTTTCTTGCAGTACCACTTCCACGTCCCCGGTCCCGACCCGCTGACCAGCCCGGACGGCATGGATCGCGCCGAGAATTTCTATGCCAAAAAGATCGGCGGCGCGCCGACGTTCTTGCTCAACGGAACCCCCGTCGGCGAAGGCGGCGGGCGGATCGACGGGGCCAAGAAGAAGTACGGCGAGTTCCGCACGGCCATCGACGACGCCTTGGAGAAAGCCCCGTCGGCGAGGATCGCGCTCACCGCGACGAAG
>JAYSYN010000184.1:0-13722 GCA_043727575.1 Fimbriiglobus sp. | reverse complement strand
CTGTAAAAGCTAAGCCGGCGACCATGATAAGTGTTACAACTACACCGGCAATAAACACGAAGAGCTCGATCGACATTTTAATTCCTCTTGATCAGTGTTTTGTAGTAACAGCCGAATGCGAGGATGGATGGAACCCACAGACCAACGAATGCCCCTGCATCGTGATTGACTAGAAACCACAGGCTCACCGACAGGAGGAACGAAAGGAAGGAGGCAGTCAAAAGCAGGTAGTCGCTTATTCTAATTTCCATCGGTTGTCCTGTATGTTTGAGAGAGCTGCTCCGAAGTGCGATAAATATAGAATAGTCTGTCGGCATTGCAACTTTCCAATCGCGGGGCGGCCAATTTCGCAACTTTGCGGCTGAGGGTGTCCGCCCACTTCGCCTTGCGTTCGCGGCCGATTTTCATTCCACTACCGGTCGATTGCAACTCACGGGCAAGGAGGCTCGGCCATGCGCGCGCGATTACTGCTGGTATCTTTGACGGGAATTCTCTTTCTCGGCGCGGGCCTCGTGGTGGCGGTCGGCCAACCGCCGGTGACCCCGGCGCCGCTGCCGCCGACAGTGACGCCCGCCCCACCGGCGTATTTGCCCCCGAGTGTGATCGGGCGCCCGGGCGGGCCGATCACCCCGGTATCCGCGACCAAAGCGGCCGTGCCGATCGAGCGCTTCGAAAAGAACTTGCGCAGCTTCCCCGCAGAGACGGTGCAGTGCGTCCAAAGCACCCGGACCGCCGCGGCGTGGCTCGTCCGGCGGAATCAATCCGACGGCCGCTTCCTCGGCGGGTTGAACCCGGCGCTGGCCCGGCCCCTCGAGGGGTTGAACGACCTCAACCAAGCTTACGCTTGCTGGGGCGTCTGCCGCGCGGCGAAATTCACCGGCGACGACAAACTCGCGGCTTGCGGGGCGCAAGCGGTGCTGACGCTGCTGACCCTCACGAAGGCCGATGCGACCGACGCGAACTGCCGGACGCCGATTTTGGAATCGGCCAAATGCAACCGCGTCGGCTTGGCCGCGATTTTAATCCTTTGCATCCACGACCTGCCCGCGCCCGATCCGAAGCTGATCGCCGAAGGGGAGAAACTCGCGGTGTTCTTGAAGAAGCAACTGCGGACCGACGGCTCGGTGCACTACACCGACGGCGCCGAACCGGCGGCGAAGGTCGACCCGGACGGAGCGAATCTTTACCCGGGGCTATGCTTCCAAGCGCTGTTGGCCAGCGACCGCGCGAAGACGGAACCTTGGAAGCGCGACGCGCTGATCGCGGGGATGAAGCACTACCGCGAGTGGTTCAAAACCCGCGCAAACCCGGCGCTGGCCGGGTCGATGCTGCCCGCAGTCTGCGAGCAGTACCTCCGGACGAAGACGGCGGCCGTCGCCGACTTCGCCTGCGAGATGGCTGACCACCTCTGCGGCTGTCAGTTGACGGCCGGGGAAACCCGCGAACTGCGAACCATCGGCGGCTTCCGCGTTCCGGGGCAGACCGAACCGGGCTCGGACGGCGCGGCTCTCGCCGAAGCCATGGCCTGCGCCACGACCCTCGCCGCGCAAGTGCCCGACACGACCCGCTACGGCAAGTACCGCGGCGCGAGCGTCGCCGCCCTCGGCTTCGCCCGCGGCTTACAATTCACCGAAGATTCGACGGCCCACTTCGAGAAGAGTTTCCGCGCGCAGTACCTGCTGGGCGGCGTCTGCGGGTCGCACACCAACGGCAACATCCGGGCCGATCAAACCGCGCTGCTGGCCCTCGCCCAAATGCGGTTCTTGGAGAGCGGGGCGGAAAAAGGTGAGTGAATTCCGCCCCCTGTTGGACTACCTCTGGCTCGCGGCCGGGGCGTTCGTGGCGGCGCTCGGCATCGACTGCTTCCTGCTGCCGAACCACTTCATCGACGGCGGCGTGACCGGCGTCTCGATGTTGTTGACACAAAAGACGGGCGCGCCGCTGGCGATCTTTTTGGTGCTGTTGAACGGGCCGTTCGTGTTCATCGGGCACCGGTTGATCGGCCGGGCGTTCGCGATCAAAAGTTTCTTCGCGATCGCGGCGCTGGCGCTCGCCGTCGAGGTGATCCCGTTCCCGAAGGCGACCGAAGACAACCTGCTCGGCGCCGTCTTCGGCGGGTGTTTCGTGGGCGCCGGCGTCGGCTTGGCCATCCGCAACGGCGGGGTTCTCGACGGGACCGAAATCCTCGCGGTGGTCCTCAGCAAACGCACGTTCGCCACGGTCGGCGAGATCATCCTCGGGTTGAACGTCGTCATCTTCGCGCTCGCCGCGTTCGCCCTCGGCGTCGAACCGGCGATGTACTCGGTGCTGACGTACTTCACCGCATCCAAGACCATCGACTACCTGTTGCACGGCATCGAAGCGTACAACGGCGTGACCATCGTCTCCGATTCGAACACCGAGATCCGCGCGGCGATCCTGACGGAACTGGGGCGGGGCGTGACGATCTTCCGGGGACGGGGCGGCTATTCGACCGTCGAACGCGACGTGCTGTACTGCGTCGTCACCCGCCTCGAGATGACGCGCCTCGAAGCGCTGGTGATGGCGAAAGACCCGGGCGCCTTCTTGGTGATCGCCCCTGTCCACGAAGTCACGGGCGGCACACTGAAGCGCCGCGTCTTCCATTGAGCAGAAGCGAGGACCTCACCGGATGTAATCGAGCAAGCTGGCCGGGATGAGTTTGCTCGACACCGCGACCGTGGCTTGGAACGCGGCTTCTTGCTCTTTCAATTTGATCACGGCGTCGACGATGTCGGTCGATTCCAGATCGTTCAAGCGCGAGTCGGCGGTCAACTTGGCGTCGACCAAATGCGACGAGATGGCGTCGAGGCTGGCCAGCGTACCCGCTTGTTCGCCGATGGTGTTGCTCAACCGCTGGCTGGCCGATTCGATTTCGCCGATGCGCGCGGTGAAGGCCGCGGCTTTGACCACCGACGTGAGCGTGTTGTCCCGCAGCGTGTCCCGCAGCGAAATCAGCGCGGCGAACGAGTCGCCGCCCGGCGATTGGAAGACGTTCGAGCCCACGTACTTGGTCTCGGCCGTCTGCCCGTTGGGTCCGATCAGCACCTTCGCCCGGCTCGAATCGCCGTCGTACGCCACCGACCCGACCCGGCCATTGGCGTCGGTGCTCGCGATGCGAAACGGCGGCGTCGTGCTGTTCGACCCGCTGAAAAAGTGACCGCTTTCGCTCTGGGTGTTGGCGGCGCGCAGGAAGCCGTCGATCAAGGTGTCGACTTCCGACGCGAGGGCTTCGTTCTCGGTGGCGTCGAGCGTCGAATCGACACTTTGGGATGCGATCTGCTTCGCCCGCGTCAGGATCGATTTGCCATCGATGAGCGCCGCGACGCTGCTGTTGAGGTCGGCCGTCGCCGAGGTGATCGTGTTTTGGTACGTCTGGTTCCGCTCGCTCGTCCGGCGGGTCTGCGCGGCGGCGACGTAAGCGCTCGGGTCGTCCGACGCGACCTTGATGCGGACGCCGCTGGTGATCTGATCTTGGTATTTGGCCACCGCCGATTGTTGCCGGCGGAGGTTCGCGATCGCGTTGGCCGATTGCGTTTGTCCGGTGACGCGTACGTCCATGGGTGTTCGTCCGAGGGTGGGTTAGCGGATGATGTTCAAGATCGATTCGAGGGCGTCGTTCACCACCGAGATGTACTTGCTCGCGGCTTGGACCGACTTTTGGTAGTCGAGGAGCTTGACCGTTTCCTCGTTGATATCGACGCCCGTGATGCCCTGCTCTTGGTTCGTCAGGCTCCGCAGCAAACCCGCTTGAGCCGTCTGGCGGTCGTCGAGCGAGCGGACATCGGTGCCGACCGCGGCCGCGATGTCGCTGAACTCTTGGCTGATGGTCCGCGTGCCGCCAAACGAGGTTCGATCTCGTATCGCGGCGAATTTCGCGAGGTTGGTGGTGTCGCCCGGTTGTCCCGTGCGCGACGCCGCGAGGCTGGCGGGGTCGGCGACGACTTCCGGTCGGACGGCGATGTCGGTGGCGGAGACGCCGCGGAACAGACCGTTGACGCCGAAAGCCGCGAGAGCCCCGGCCGTATCCGGTTCGGAGATCACCGGGGACGTGAACGAACCGTTGTTCGTGGTCCCGGCCCCGAGGGTGACCGTCACGCCGTTGGCGAGGATGATCGGCGTGCCCGGCGTGTAGTTCGAACCGACGTTCACCGTCGCGACGACTTGGCTCGCGGCGTTCGTCACCTGCAGCGACAGTCCCGCCGTCACACCGATCGTCCCGCTGCCCGAGACCTGGAAACTGTAGACATCGTTGGCGGCCCCGGTGTAGGCCCCGCCGACCGAGGGGATCGACGTTCCACCGATGACCACGTTGTCCGGCGGGTTCGGGCTGCGGCCGGCGAAGTCGAAGGCGAATCCCGCTTGGGCTTGGAATTCGAGCGTGTTGGTGGTGGCGTTCACCGAGGCTTGGACACGACCGCCCGTCGCGGTCGTGATCGCGGTCGCGATGTCGTTGAGACTTTGCGTGGCCGGGTCGATGGCGACGGTCGCGTTTGTGCGGTTGCCGGTCGCCCGGTCGGTCGTGCTGATGATCAGATTCCCGGCCTGAACAGGAATCGGCAGATTCTGCGATGCGAGTAAAGCCGCCGGGTCATCGACGGGGCGAACGCCGTAACTCGAAGTGAGGGGTCCGTTCAACCCGATGCCGGTCGCTTGGGCATGGTCAACGGATCGGATGACTTGCTGGGCCAGTGCATCGAGCCGGCCGCGGGTGGCGGGGATGTCGGTGTTGTACTCCTGTTGCAACCCGCCGACGCTACCACCTTGCACGGCGATCGGGGCTGTCGTCCCGGCGAAGGAAATCGTGAGTTGGTTGCCCGGCGAATAGCTGGTTTGCAGCACGAGCGCCGATTGCCCGATGACGAGCGGACCGCTTGAGGAAAAGACGTTGACCACGCCGTAAGGCTGCTGCGCCAACCGGATGTCGACCCGTTTGGAGACTTCTTCGATCAGCTTGTCGCGTTGGTCCAGCAGGTCGTTCGGTTGGTCCCCGATCTTTTCGGCGAGTTCGATGTGCGAATTCAATTCGGCGATTTGCTTGGTGAACGCATTGACCTCGTTCACTTGCTGGACGAGGCTTTGGCCGACGTTTTGATGGATGGTGTCGACTTCTTGACCGATGGCTTGGAACCGCTGGGCGACATCGCTGGCGCCTTGGATGACATCCCGGCGGAGGGCGTTGTCGGTGGGGCGGGCGGAGAGTTGTTCGAGTTTATTGAAGAGGCCATCGAGCTGGGTGCCGAGTGAATCGGTACTGGTGCCGAGGGCCGTTTCGATTTGCCGGCGGGTGTCGAGGCGCGTCGTGATCAAACCGTCGGCACCTTGGCCGCTCAGTATCGCGGTCCGCAGGCTCGGGGCTTCGCTGCGGACGTACCCCCGGACGACGACGCCGGTTCCGATCGGTTCGCCGATGGTCGCCCGACTCGCTTGCCGGAGCGTTTGTCGATGGTATCCCGGCGTGCTGACGTTCGCGATATTCTGGCCGACTAAGTCGAGCCCGCGCTGGGCCGTGGCTAGGGCCGAGACGCCGATGTTGAACGCATTCATGGTGTGTCATCCCGTCGCGTGGATCGCCGCGCCGAGGGCGCCGATCACGCGGGAGCCGGAGGGGCCGTAGCGGACCGGGGTGCCTTCGATGGCGAGGGTGGAGAGGACTCCACGGAAATAAGATCGAAGGTGGGCGATCAGATTTGCGTTGGCGCTTTGAAACTGGGAGATGATTTGCGCGGACTCGTGCAAGCGGTCCCGTTGAGCCGACAGTAGGGCCGCCTGTTCGGTGGGGAGGCGCTCGCCGATGTCCCGAAGCGATGCGCCGGGGCGATGCAAGCCCACCATGCCAGAAAGGTTCGTGGAAGCGACTTCGCGCTCCTTCGCCCGGAACTGCATCTCGAAGGCAAGACGCTCCTGATGGGCGTGAAACCCATTCAGCGCGGGCAAATCGCCATGCCGCAGTGCGGCGTGCAGGCCTTGTACGGAGGCCCGCGTCGCGGCGAGGAGATCTTCCTCGAGCCGGAGTTGCTCAAGCAACGACTCCGCGGCCGAGCGGAGTTCCGGTATGGGCGGTGGGTGCATAGGAGGTGCCGCGCAGTTGCTGGATCAGGGTTGCGGCGAAACCGACGCCGCCGGCGTTGGCCAAATGCTGGCCCATGTAAAGATCGAACATCCCCCCCTGAACATCGCCGGTATCTCCGGCAAAAAGTCCTTCGGGTTCTAAGGTGGAGCGCATTTCTTTTAGCAGCAGCGAAAGAAACGTCGCTTCGAAGTCCTTGGCGGTCTCCGCGATCTTCGCGATCCGGGCCGGGGCGTCGTGGTCGACCGCCTTGGCCACGAGCGGAATCTGGACATTCGGCAGCGTCATGAACGAGCTGGAAGCGACCATCGTTGAGTTCCCCCGTGAAAGTTCCTACTGCGAGATGACTTCGGCGTGGAGCGCCCCGGCTTCTTTCAAACCTTGGAAGATCGCAATGAGATCGCGCGGTGTCACGCCGAGCGTATTGAACGCCTTGGCGACATCGGCCACGGTCGTGGCTTTCGGCAGCACCAGCAAACGGGCTTTTTCTTCCGACGCCCCGACTTGGGTCCGGGGGACGCCAGCCGTCACCCCTTGCGAGAACGGGTTGGGCTGCGAGATCTGCGTGTTTTCCGATACACGCAGATACAGGTTCCCGTGGGTCACCGACGACGGCGTGATGGAAACATTCTCGCCGATGACGACCGTCCCCGTGCGCTCGTTGATCACGACGCGGGCCACGACGTCGGGCTTGATCTCGTACAAGCCGACTTCGGCCAAGAACTGCACGGCGGTTTTGCCCGAATCGGCCGGCAGGCACAAAGTGACCGAGCCGGCGTCCAGCGCCAAGGCCGCCGATGCGTAGCGTTCGTTGACGGCCCGCGCGATCAACCGGGCGGTGTTGAAATCGGGCAGCTTCAACAACAACTGAGACTTGCCGTTCTTGACGAATTCCCCGGGCGCTTCCTTTTCGACGATCGCGCCGTTCACCACCCGGCCGACGTTCACTTGGTTCTTTTGCACCCCGGCGGCTTGGCCGGAAATGGAGAAGCCGCCGACCGACACCGGCCCTTGTGCCACGGCGTAGGTCTGACCATCGGCCCCGCGCAGCGGCGTCATCAGCAGGGTGCCGCCTTGCAGACTCCGGGAATCGTCCATGACCGAGACGGTCACGTCGAGTTCGCCCCCCTTGCGGGCGAACGGCCCGATTTTCGCCACCACCATCACGGCGGAAATGCTCGTCGACCGGATCACCGCATCCGACGGCAACTGGCTGAAAATCTGCGCCGTGACGCCGAGACGCTGGAGCATGTCGACGGCGATTTGCTGGGTGAAAGTGCTCCGGCTGCCGGTGCCATCGAGCCCCACGACGAGGCCGAATCCGATCAATTGGTTGTTCCGCGCCCCGGAGATGTCGGTGATGTCTTTGATGCGGACTTGGGCCGACGCCGACCCCGCGGCGAGGAGCGCGAGCGCGACGGCGAACAGGTAACGCGGCATATGGAAATCCCGTTGGGGGTGAGGTTTATCGAGCCGATCACCACGGCCAGGCGCGATTGACGACGCGCCCGAGCCAGTTCTGATTCACGGAGCGCGTCTGCGGCCCGCGTCCCGTGTAACTGAGGCGGGCGTTCGCGATCGACGTCGATTGGATCGCGTTGCCGGCGCCGATGTCGGCGGGGCGGACGACGCCGGTGATGCGCAGCACGCGCTCCTCCCCGGCGACGACGCGGCTGCGAAAGCCCTCGATCACGAGGTTCCCGTTCGGCATCACGTCGACGACGGTCCCGGCCATCCGGTCGGTGAACGTCCGCCCGCTCGTGAGCTGCGCACCGCCGTTGAACTGCCGACGCGAATCGAGGGCCCCGGCCGTGTTCAGCGCGTTCGCCCCCGTGATGGTCAAGCCCGTCTGATTGCGCTTGTCGTTGGCGCGCTGCTCGCGGTCGTTCGTCGTCGTCGTTTCGTTCAGCACGATGGTGACGATGTCGCCGACGCTGCGGGCGCGGTTGTCTTTGAACAACTCCGCGTAGCGCGGGTCGCGACGGTCCCAAATCGAGTCGGCCTTCGCGGCCGACGCCACCGGGCCTAGCAACAGGGGCATCACCAATAACCAGCGCTTCATGATCCGCCTCCGGCGAGTTCCACCTCGACGGTCTCCGGGCCCGTCACCCGCGCCGAGATGGTCTTTTTGGAATCGATGTTCAACACGCGGATCGACTGCCCGAACTTGCCGTCCTGCATCGCCTCGCCGACGGTTTCGACGCGCAAGTCGCCGATTTGGGCGAACATTTTTACCCGCTGCCGGAGTTTGACGATGACGACTTTGCCGACCTCGGGCACCTTGAGTTCCACCGCTCCGACGCGTTGGATCGCTGGCGCAGACGCGAGTAGTTTGGTCTCGAAGAAGACCGGCAGCGAAAGCCGCGTCTCGCCGCGGACCAAGATGGACACGTCCATTTGCGTGCGACCTAAGCTGACGGTGCCCGCGTGCGGCACGGCGATCATCTGTACGTCGTCTTCGGCCGCGACCTCGGGCAGTTTCACGCTCGGATTCTGCAACGTTGTGACCGCGATGTCCGCGCTCGGGTAATTCAAGCGGATCAACAGTTCGGTTTTCGCCGCTGCGACGACATCGTCCGCGGGGATCGGCCGGCGCACGACATGCGCCGTCGTGCGTTCGGAGCCGACCACCACGAAGTCGGCTTCGTCGTACCCCGCGAGCCGGAGGCGGAATTCCACCTGCCGGCGACTGATGACGGCCGTCGATTCTTTCGGGCCGATTTCCGCGAGGTCGATCCGGCCGACCTTCGCCCGGCTGTGGACCGTGCCGCCGCTGATCTTGCCGACGTGGCCGACCGTGATCGAGCACGACGGCGGGTTCGCCCGCGGCGGCAGTTCGATGACGAGCGGCTCCGCTGCCCCGAGGGCGGGGAGCAGCAACAGCCAAATTCCGAGGGCGAGAGCGCGGGTCATGGCGGTGTCACCGGACGAGTTCGGAGGTGGCCTGCAGCATGTTGTCGGCGGTGCGCACGGCCCGCGTGTTGAACTCGTAAGCCCGCTGCGCGAGGATCAGACCGACGAGTTCGGTGACGACGTCGACGTTCGACCGCTCTTGGTAACCTTGGCGGATCATCCCGGTGCCGTTGAGGCCGGGGGTCGCCGTGATCGGCGTCCCGGACGAGGCGGTCTCGGCGAACAAGTTGCGCCCCTCGGCGCTCAGGCCCGCCGAGTTGGGGAAGCGCACGAGCGTGAGTTGCCCCGCGGCGCTCGTGGTGTTCGTGGCCCCGGCGTTGATGACCGACACCGTCCCGTCGGTCGCGATCTGCACCGACACCGCTTCTTGCGGGATCGTCACTTGAGGGGAGATCAAAAAGCCGTCGGTCGTGACGAGGTTGCCGACGGAGTTCAGGCGGAGCGCTCCATCCCGCGTGTAGCGCGTCTCACCGTTGGGCAGGGTCACTTGCAGAAAGCCCTGCCCCTCGATCGACACGTCGAGAGGGTTCTGCGTGTTCACGAGGTTCCCTTGGGTGAATACCTTCGTGATCCCGGCGACGCGGGCCCCGCTACCGATTTGCAATCCGACCGGCGCTTGCAGACCCTGCGCGGCCTCGGCTCCGGGCGAGCGCTCGTTGATGTAGATCAAGTCTTGGAAGTCGGCCTGGCCCTTTTTGAACCCGTTCGTGTTCACGTTGGCCAAGTTGTTGGACGTATTGTCGATCACCGTCGCTTGGGCGTTCATACCCGTCGCGCTGGTGAAAAGAGCCTTGATCATCGTCCGCCTCCTTGCGTGCTATTCGTTCGAATCAAGACCCGGACGGCCGCGTGTTCAATTGCACCGATTCCGCGATGGTGCGCAGGGCCCGCTGCGCGGCTTCGTAATATCGGGCCGATACGATCAGCCCCGTCATCGCTTCGGCCGGGTTCACGTTGGAAGTTTCCCGGTAGCCTTGGAGGACGCGTCCCTCGACGGTGCGAACCCCGGCCTCCGGCGGCGCGGAGTAAAGCGTCGGCCCGACGGCGGTCAGTTGTTTGGCATCCGCGAAGGATACGAACCGGACGCGCCCGAGCGGCGTTCCGTCGCCCGTCACGTTGCCGTCCCCGGCGATGTTCACGTTGCTCGTCCCCGCGGGGACGGTGATCGGGCCGGCCACGCCGGTCAGCGTGTAGCCCGACTCCGTCACGATCCGCCCGTCGGTGCTGAGCCGCAACGCGCCGTTGCGCGAGTAGAGCGGACCGTTCGGCCCCGCGACTTCGAAAAATTGATCCGGTTCGGCGAGGGCGAGGTCGAAGGGGTGCCCGGTGCTTTGGAGCGCGCCGGGGCGGAAATCGTGGTAGACGGCCGAGATTTTGGCGCCGACGATGTCGCCGGTCGGCTCTTGGGTCCGCCCGAGGACGCGGTCGAACGATTCGTACGTCAGGCCGCGTTGGCGGTAGCCCGGCGTCGACATGTGCGCCAGGTTGTACGCCTGCACTTCCTGCTTCTGCTCGGCGACATCCAGGGCCGACGCGGCCGCATACAACCCGCGTAACATCGTGGTGCATCCCGCATGAATTTGGGAGAACACCGGAGTTATCGGCGGGATCGGGGCGGCAGGTTCAATTCAACCGGCCGAATCGGCAAGGTTTGTCGGCGCCTCACGGCAAAACAGCATCAAGGCTTGTTCGGGTGTGGTCACTTCTCGAGATCGTCAATCCGCCGTCGACCTAGCCGTCGCACGGCCGAAGTGAAGCCGGGCTGGGAAAATGCTTCCAAGGAAGTGTGTGACACCCCCTTTGGAAGCATTTGGAAGAATTGGACGAATCGCAATCCGGACGGGATTTTCAGTCGGTTGCTCCAGTGCAGCAACGACTTGCGCGGATCGAAGGCACGTCACCGGCAAAGTGGCTCTCTGAACGAATCGGCTTGGACCAATGGAACGATTTTGCCGGTGCCCCGAGTGGTGAAGTTGTGGGCGGCGGTGAGGATGTGCCGGCCGTCGGGCAGCAGGGAAACCGGTCCCGGTGAAGTCTGGGCATCGGAACCGTCACGCGGCAGACAGACATCAATCATGCGGTTGCCTCCGCGGTCAATTCGTTCAGGGCAGCCGTCATCGCCGCGAGCGCGTCCGGGTCGATCATGGAATGATCGTCGCCGGCGATCCGCAGATCGGCCCCCGAAAATCCGCAGCGTGCAAATGCTCGCGAATGCCGTCGAGGGGGCTGTCTCCGAGCGCCGAATGGACGACGATCAATCGGCCTTCGAACCCGCGCCCATTGGGGATCCAGTGCAATGATGGAGCGATCAAGAACCGCGGAGTGCGGCGATCGTTCAGCATCATCGCAACACCGGCCCCGCGGGAGTATCCGACGATGACATCCGGGGAAGATTCGGCAACCGCTCGGTCCGCGACTTCCACGGCCGCAGCAAAATCGAGGTCGGGAAGCTGGGGAGCGACGACTCGATAGCCCAGCCCGGCGAGGAACCGCGGTTTGTATCCAGCGGGGTTGCACCCGAAACCATCGAGGAACAAGACGCATTTCGGCGTCGGCATCGCATTCCTTTTCATGACCGGTCGCCTCGCACTGCGGGCAAAGTTACGCCGCGCTTTCCTTCCAGAAACTCCGGCCCATCGCGTCGGCGAGTTTGTGCAAATCGCCCATCAAATCCAAGAATTGGTGCGGCAACAGCGCCTGCGGCCCATCGCTCATCGCCTTTTCGGGGCAGTTGTGGACTTCCACATGCACGCCGTCGGCGCCGGCGGCGACGCTGGCCCGGCACATGCTCGGGATCAAATCCGGCCGGCCGGTGGCGTGACTCGGGTCGACGATGATCGGCAGGTGGCTCTGCCCCTTCACGTTCGGCACGGCGCTGAGGTCGAGCATGTTGCGGGTACTGTCCTCGAAGCTGCGGACGCCGCGCTCGCACAGGACGACGCCCATGTTCCCCTCGGCCAAAATGTACTCGGCCGACATCAGCAAATCCTTCACCGTGGCGCTCATGCCGCGCTTCAGCAGCACCGGGATTTTCGTCTTCCCGAGTTCTTTGAGCAGATCGAAGTTCTGCATATTGCGGGCGCCGACTTGGTACATGTCGGTGTAGCGGCCGATCAGATCGACCTGGCGCGGATCCATGACTTCGGTGACGACGGGAAGTTCGTACTTCTGGCCGACGTCCTTCAAGATTTTCAAGCCGTCTTCGCCCATGCCTTGGAAGGCGTAGGGGCTCGTGCGCGGTTTGAAGGCCCCGCCCCGGAGGATGTTGGCCCCGCCGGCTTTGACGTACTTCGCGACGGTGTCCATCGTCTCGTAATTTTCCACCGCGCAGGGCCCGGCGATCATGGCCATACTGCCGCCGCCGATCTTCACTTTGCCGACGTAGACCGAGCTGTCTTCTTTGCTGAACTCGCGGGATGCCAGCTTGAACGGCTTCAAAATCGGGATGGCCTGCTCGATCATCGGGATCTGCAACAACATCTCGGCGTTCGGCTTCGTTTCGTCGCCGATGACTCCGATGATGGTGCGGCGCTCCCCCCGGCTCAAGTGCGGGGTGAAACCGAGTTCTTTGATCCGCTCGACGGCGTGATCGATCTGTTCGAGGGTGGCATCCGGCCGGAGGACGAGGATCATTTTATCGCTTCATTCAGGGGAGAAGTTGAGGGAGATTGCGGATTGGCGATTTCGGATTGAAATCCGCAATCCGAAATCCCAATCCGAAATGTGATTACTCTTCCGTAGTCGCCGACACCGGATACGACCCCAGCGGCGTCACGGCGTCGCAGATTTTGTCCAAGGCGCCGATCGTCTTCTTCACCTTCGCATCGTCGGTATGGCCTTCGAAGTCGACGAAGAAGACGTACTCGCCTTTCGCTTCCCGGTACGGGAACGACTCGATCCAAGTCAGGTTCACTTTGTTCGACTTGAAGATGGTCAAGACGTCGGCGAGGGCGCCCGGCGTGTGCGACACTTGGAAAATCAGGGCGGTTTTGTCCGTGCCGGTGCGCGGGCTGTCTTGCAGCGCGATCACCGCGAAGCGGGTTTCGTTCTCGGGGTGGTCTTCGATCGACGCGAAGATCGTCTTCAACCCGTAGCGGACGCCGGCTTGCCGGCTGGCCACGGCCGCGGCGAATGGCTCGGTTTGCACCAATCTCGCGGCGTCGGCCGTGCTATTCACGGGGTGCATGCTCGCATTCGGCAGGTTCTTGCTGAGCCACTGTCGGCACTGGCTGAGCGCTTGGGCCTTGCTGTAAACGCGGCGGATTTCGGCCGGTTGGCAGTTGGCGAGCAAGTGGTGGTGCACGCGCATCCGGATTTCGGCGCAGATGCGGACCGTCGGGTTGCGGATGAAACAATCGAGCGTATCGGCGATGCGACCGTCGGTGCTGTTTTCCAGCGGCACGACACCGAGGTTCGAGTGTTTCCGCGCGACCTCGTCGAACACGGCTTGGATCGAGCCGACTTGGGAATATTCGCTCGATTGGCCGAAACGCTCGATGGCGGCCAAGTGGCTGTAGCTGTAGTCAGGCCCCAAGAACGCGACGCGTTGAATCGACTGGATCGCCCGCGAGCCGCTGATGAGTTCGCGAAAGATCGCTTTCAGCGTGACTTCGGGCAACGGTCCTTTGTTCGCCTTCAAGATGTTGCCGAGGACTTCCTCTTCGCGGGCCGCGGAGAAGACTTCCCCGCCGGCTTCGGACTTCACCTTGCCGATTTGCGCC
>JAYSYN010000183.1:0-4562 GCA_043727575.1 Fimbriiglobus sp. | reverse complement strand
TCTTTCACCCCGAGTTTGCGCGTGAGCACGAAGGCCGGTATACCCTTCAGCGCGATCCGCACTTCGTTCACTTCCGGCGTCGTGAAGCGCGCGAGCGCCGCATCGCGGAGATCGTCGGGGGCGAGGAATAGGCCGTCGATTTTGTCGGCCTTCACCTCGAACACCAGCGGGTTATCCTCGAACTTGGCGAAGTAGTATTTCTCCTCGACGATCCGCGGCATCGGCAACGTCTCGCGCCTGAGCACGCGCGTCGAGCCGGGCATCCCGATGGGGCCGATGGCCCCGCCGCCGATGCCGCGGATCGTCGAGGAGAAATACTACTTCGCCAAGTTCGAGGACAACCCGCTGATCTTCGAAGTGAAGGCCGACAAAATCGACGGGCTGTTCCTCGCCCCCGATGACCTCCGCGACGCGACGCTCGCCCGGTTCGCAACCCCGGAAGTCAACGAAGTTCGGATCGCGCTGAAGGGTGCGCCGGCCTTCGTGCTCACGCGCAAGCTCGGGGTGAAAGACGCCGAGAAGGACGAAGACAAGCAAGATCGCTGGTACTTGGGCGACCGCCTCGCGGATGCCGGCAAGGTCGGCGATTTCCTCGAACAACTCGGCAAGCTCGAAGCCAAAACCCCGGCCGACCGAACCGACGCGGCCGACGGAACCAAGACCGAGACTACGACCGTCACCGTCGTCGCGCAGGCGAAAGTCCCCGAGGGGGACACGCCCCCAGCCAGCCGGACCTACGTCCTGAACTTCGGTGCGGCCGATGCCGCGAAGAAGAAGATCGCCGTCCGCGTCGCCGGGTGGGATCGCGTGAATTTCGTCGATGATGCTATCGCGAAACTCGTTGAGCGCCCGGCCGTCGCCTACCGCAGCCGCAAACAGTACGACACGGCCGAATTGAAACTGACGAAACTCGATGTCACCGAATCGAAGAAGGTGATGGATAAAGACGCCGACAAATTACTGCTCGAATTGGCGTCGACCAAGACGGACAAAGGCCTCGATTGGCAACTCGTCAAGCCGGTGGCGACCCCGGCCGACGCGGGGAAAGTGGCGAAGCTGATCGACGATTTGACCAAGCTCGAAGCCGTCGATTACGTCGATGAGAATCCGAGCGCTGCCGATCTCGCGGACAAGTACGGATTCAAACCGAGCGCGAAACCCGAGTTGAAAGACGCCCGCCGATTGACCGTCAACCTCGGCTTCTCCGGCCCCGGTGCCGTGCCGGAGTCGCTCGTCATCGCCATGCCGAAGGCCGGGGAAATCTACGCCCGCCGCAACGGCACCGGGCCGATCTTCACCGTCGCCAAGACGCTGGCCGATTCGCTCGACCGGGGCTCGCTCGATCTGCTGCCCCTGCAATTGTGGAGCGCGACGCCGGACAAAGTGACCCAACTCGAAATCGAACGCGGCGCCGAAAAGTACAAGCTGACCCCGGACGGCGCGAAGTGGAAACTCAGCGGGCCATTCGACGCCGGCGCTTCCGCGAACGACGTCTTCCCGCTGACGGCCCTCTTCGGGAAACTGCAAGCCCTGCGCTACGACGCGCTGGCCTCCGAGGCGAAACACGGCTTCGAGAAACCCGCTCTCGCGGTCACCGTGACGGTGCGCGAACCGAAGCCCGATTCCAAAACGACGCCGCCCGAAGAAGCCCCCGTGACGCGAACGCTGCAAATCGGCAACGTCATCGCGGACGAACCGAACGCCCGCTACGCCAAACTGACGACCGGGCCGAACACCGCCGTGTTCGTCGTCGCCGATGCGGCCTTCAAAGCCGCGGACAAACCGGCGCTCGCCTGGCTCGACCGCAACCTCCTGATCCTCGATCCGACCAAGGTCACGAAGGTGCAGATTGCCGGGCCGGCTCCCGAATCGAGCCTGACGTTGCTCGGGGCCGACAAGCAAGATTGGAAGCCCGAAGGTACACCATTCCCGCTCGACAAATTGCTCGTGTCGAACTTGGTGTTCAACGCCACGAATCCGCCGGTGCTCCGCCTCGCGGCCTTCGGCCCCGCCATCAAATGGGCCGACTACGGCCTCGAAAAACCGGAGTACACGTTCACGCTGACCACCTCCGAGAAGCCGGCACCAGTGGTGTTGAAGCTCGGCAAAGAAGAACCGACCGGCGAGCGCTACATCCGCATCGGCGACGAGATGGCCGTGGGCGTCGTCAGCGGCGCGACCACGGCCGCACTCGCGCGGGGCAAACTCGAACTCGCCGACCGCGGCCTCTTCGCCTTCGACCCCTTCAAACTCACGGGCCTCGTGCGCAAAAAAGGGGCCGACGTGTTCGAACTGACGAAAGTCGCCGAGAAGTGGGAGGTGCAGAAACCGGCGAAGTTCCCCGCCGACCCGCTGACCGCCGAGGAACTCGCGGACGCCCTGTCCCGGTTGCGGGCCACGAAAGTCGCGGCCATCGGGCCGAAGGATTTGAAGCCGTTCGGCTTGGACGCGCCGGTGGCGGAGGTGACCCTGACGACCGACGGCGCCAAGCCGGTGGTGATCCAAATCGGCAAGCCGGTCGAGGACGCCAAGCCGAACGGGGATCGCTTCGTCAAGATCCCCGACGGCGGCGAACCGATCGTGAAGGTCGTCTCCGGGGCGGTGCTCAACAAGCTCCTCGGCGAGCCGATCAAGTTCAAAGAGCGCACGCTGAACACCGCCAAATTCGTCGATGCCGATAAGGTCATCCTCGAACGCGGGGATCGCAAGGCGACGTTCGCGAAAGTCGACGGCACTTGGAAAATGACCGCGCCCGTCGCGGCCGAGGCGGAGCAGGCCGACCTCGACGAACTCGTGAACGCCGTGGCCAAGTTCCGCGCCGATGAACTCGTCGCCGAGAAGCCGGCCGATCTCAAACCGTTCGGTTTGGATGCGCCCCGGGCCAAGGTGAAGTTCCTGTTCAACGACAAAGAAGTGCTCAGCGTCCTCGTCGGGGCCTCGGAACAAGACGGCCCGCGCGCCCACGCGATGGTGGAAAAAGGAGAACTCGTCGGTCTGCTCGACGCCGGCCTCAGCGGGAAACTGCTGGGCGAATTCCGCAAACGCGCCGCTTGGACGGGGGTCGATGCGTCGCAGGTCAACCTGCTCGCCATCAGCGACGGCAAAGCCAACTTCGTGTTGCGAAAAGCCGGCCCCATCTGGGCCGACCCGGAGAAGTTGACCGACGTGTACGATGCGGCCAAGGTCACGGAGATGCTCGCGGCGCTCGCGCAGTTGAAGGCCGAACGCTACGTCGCCGACAAGGACGCCAACCTCGAACTGTACGGCTTGAAAGAGCCGAAACGCGTCATCGTGCTGTCGATGCAAGACGGCAAAGTCACGAAGTCGCTGCAACTCGGCGGCGAAGTCGGTGGTTCGAGCGGCAAGCAGGTCTACGCCAAAGTGAACGAACCGGGCCGTACGGACGTCTTCGTGCTGAGCGAAGCCGACACGGCGAAATTAATGCGGGATCGGGCGGGGCTGACGGTCAAGAAGTGATCGATCGAAATTCCCGGGACGAGGGCCCATGCCCTCGGCCCGGAAGTGGACTACTTGCCCTTCTTCTGCAACACGACCTTCGTCTTCGACTCGGCCACCGCGGCCACTTTACCGTGGCGCGAGGTCATCTTGTTGGTCGGCCGGACCATCACGAAAGCCCCGTTGAAGCCGGGGATCGCCCCGCGGACGAGGATGAGGTTGTTCACTTCGTCGATGCTGATGACTTTCAAATTGCGGCAGGTCACGCGGGTGTTGCCGTACTGACCGGCGCGCTTCAAACCCCGTTTCGGGCGTCCGCTACCCCGGTTGCTAGCGAGCGACGATGTCGACCCGGCTTGCCGGTGGACCTTCTTCGCACCGTGCGCGGCCGGGAGACCATCGAAGTTGTGCCGGCGCATAACCCCTTGGTAACCGCGGCCCTTCGAGGTGCCGACGACATCGACGGCTTTGCAATCTTTGAACACATCGGCGACTTTCAGCACTTGGCCCACGGCCACGGTCGGGGTGCCGGCGATCCGGAATTCGCGGACGTGGCGCTGCGGTTCGCAGTCGGCTTTCGCCAGCAGTTGCACGCCCCCCTTGAGCCGCGCCGCTTTGCGTTTCGATTCGAGCTTCGAGGCGACGTGCCCCTGTTCCGAGCGGCGGGCGTTCTTCCGCGATTTGTCTTTGAAGCCGATTTGCACCGCTTCGTATCCGTCGGCGCCTTGGGTGCGGATCTGGAGAACGGGGCACGGCCCGACTTCGATCACCGTCACCGGTTCGGCGGAACCGTCCGCGGCGAACACTTGCGTCATGCCGACTTTGAAACCGAGTAAACCCAACGCCATGGCGTGTTCCTTGGGCGCGTCGCCCGTCTGGTGTAGAGCCGACCCCTCGTCCGGTTGGATCGCCGCCGCCAGCGCAAAGCATGGGGCGACACCGCGGTTCGATCAGCTTCCCCGATAGAAATTCGGGAAGTGAAAATTCTAGCGGATCGCAGCCCGTCGTCTAGAGGCTGTTATTGACTTTCCCATCCTAACGCCTGTTTGAGCATGAGTGTGACGCTGGCCAGCCAATGCCACCCGGCCAGCGTGGTCGTCAACCGC
>JAYSYN010000182.1:0-4566 GCA_043727575.1 Fimbriiglobus sp. | reverse complement strand
TGCAATACGGGATGATGACCTTCGCCGATTTCGCCATCGCCTCGGGGAGCATGTGCCGGGTGCGGACCTCGCTGCCGGCGTCGACGTACCAGAGCACGATCTTGGCGGCGGCGTAGACCGGCATCGCCATAAACTCTTCGCAGATCTGCCGGCTCGCTTCTTCCTTGTTCTTCTGGGCCACGCGGTTCTTGCGAGCTTGCTCGCGGATGGCCGCCTTCATGGCCTGCGGATCGACTTCGCTCACGACTGTTCCTCGGCGTCCTCGGAGTCTTGCCAGCTAGTGTTGTAGGATTCGCGAACGGCACCGCTACACCGTTCCCGATTTTGTCGCCGGCGGGAGCACTTTGCGGCGGATGACACTGTCCGGTAACCATCGCGTCATTTTCATCAAGCGGTACATCAGCCACGGGAAATTGTAGACGCCCGGCCGGCGGAGCAGGGCGTCCGCGATCCGTTTCGCGGCGGCGTCGGCATCCATCAGAAACGGCATCGGGTTCGTTTGCGCGGCGGTCATCGGCGTGCGGATGAACCCGGGGCAAACGGCGGTGACGGCCACGCCGCGCGGTCGCAGTTCGATCCGCAACGCTTCGCAAAATACTTTGACCGCGGCTTTGCTAGCGCAGTACCCGGCCGAACCGGGGAGGCCCTTATACGCCGCGAGGCTCGACACCGCCACGACGTGCCCCGCACCGCGTTGGAGCATCCCCGGCAAGACCGACTCGAAGGCGTAGACGACGCCGAGATAGTTCACGCGCATCATGGTTTCGACGGCGCTGCTGTTCACGGGATCGCCGCCACTCGGGGCGCTGACACCGGCGTTGGCGATCAAAACATCCGTCGGACCGAGGCGGGATTCGATTTTGGAAATCGCCGCCGCGAGAGCCGTGCGTTCCGTCACGTCGCCCGGTTCCGATTCGACAAAACCACCGGTCGATCGGATTTCTTGGGCCAACTTCCCCAGCAATTCCGGCCGGCGGGCCAAGATTCCGACGCGGGCTCCCCGCGCCGCCAGTTCTTTCGCGAGCGCCCACCCGATCCCACTCGATGCCCCGGTGATGACGACCGTTTTGCCCTGCCAACCCATTACTTTCCTCCGATTCCCAACGATTCGTGCGACCGACCGGTATCCGGGATCGACTTCGTCCGTTCCCGATCGTCCCGACGGCACAGCGTTGATGAGCAAGGCATATTTCCGACTCTGCGCTTGGCAAGGCCGCCCCGGGAGAGCATCCTAACAGGTGCGTCTCCCCGTATGCGAGGATCGCCCATGTCCGTTCGAATCGCCGCCGCCGCCGTCGTCTTGATCGCCCTCACGTCGACTATGGCGTCGGCCCAAGTTGCTTACCCGACAGCGCCGGAACGGTACGACGTCGAGTTTCGCTACCGCATCCGGGCCGACCGCGACGAACGCATCCGCCAATACAAAGCGATGACGGCCGAACTCGACAAACTCGGCTTCGTGCCGAATCGTTATCTCAACGACGACCTCGAAATTTTCGATCCGCTCGCGGAAATGAAATCGGGCAGCCTCCCGGCCAAGAATGCCCCGACCCTGCTGAACCTCGACGCCGTCCGGACGGTGATCGTCCGCAAGGCGGGTGAGACGCTGCCCGTCGACGCGAAGAAACCGGTTCAAATCCGCGCGCTGATCCCCAAGAATTTGGGTTCCCGTGAGCAGAGGATTTTGCACGAACAGACCGTTGCGCATCTCGGGTTGCTCGGGTTTGTCGAATCGATCGGATACGACCACGATGGCTTCGGCATGATCCGCGGGGCGATCCCGGCGGGCGTCGTCCCCAAGTTGCTCAAAGATCTGCGCACGCTCCCCGGCGGCTGGCTCTTCGCGGCGAACTCGAAAGATGCGCTGCCGGTGCCGTTCAACTCGGCGGTGCCGCTGCGGTACATCGAAGTCCTCGCCGACCTCCCGGCCGAGGTGCCGACTCTGGCGCTGCCCGCGAACCTTGGCAAATTCACCGCGGAGTTGAAAGCGATCGTCGACGATCCGACGCGGGCCGAGAAACCGATCGTCGTCGAGGCGGTGTTCGAATCCGACCTCGGCGCCACGACGCGGGACGAACGCCTCGCGCTGCGATTGCTCGCCAGCGGGGCGAGCGTCGAAGGGATCGTCGGCCGAGTGGCGACGGTGCGCTTGCCGAAGGCGTCCCTCGCCTCGAAAGTCGCGGAATACGGCGAGGTCCGCCATCTCCGCTTGCCCCGGATGGCGAGCGAAACGGCCAAGCCCGCACCCGGGGCGACGGACGCGCCGACCTTCGCGCGGAATTCGAATTTGACCGAACTGCACAAGCGCGGCTACGACGGCGCCGGCGTGCGCATCGTCGTCTTGGCCTCGGAGTTCCCCGGCCTCGCCGCTTCGTTGCCGAAAGCCAAATTCTTCGACCTCACCGGCGAAGTGTTGCCGACGCTGCAGCCTCTCACTGCCCTGCCGGGGCGCGCCGGTTCCGGGACCGCCGCCGCGCTCGCCGCGGCTTCGGCAGCCCCGAAGGCGGAGATCGTCTGCGTGCGCATCGACCCGATGTCGTTCCATCAGCCGTTCACCGTGGCCAAGGCGGTGGTCGGCGAACTGGAATTTTCCGAGGCGCTGATGGCGCGGACGGAAGAAATGACCGTGTTGGCCGACCGCTTGCTCGCCGACCGACGCGCCGCCGCCGAACGCTATCGCAAGGCGTTCGCGAACCTCACGGACGATCCGAAGATCAAGAAAGAACGCGACGACGCCGCGGCCGAACTGGCCGGCGTGCAGAAGCGGGAAGGGAAGTTCAAGTTTCTGTCGGATCGCTTCGCCGCACTCAAAGACGGCCTCGCCGATTTGAAAGGCGCCAACGTCGTCGTCAATACGTTGGTTTGGGAATCGGGCCATACGCACGACGGGCTGAGCGATTTGAGCCAATACCTCGAGCGAAAATACGCCGTCGGCGCGGCCCGCAGCGCGATCCGCGCGAATCAACGACCGCAGGCTCCCGCGTGGATTCAAGCGGGCAGCATTTCGACGGGCCAAATCTGGACGGGGCCGTTCTTGGACCGCGATGAAAACGGCGCGATGGAATTCACGCCGTCGACGGCGATCCCGGCGAAGAGGTGGACGCCCGAACTGAACTTCTTCCAATACGCCGCGGCGGACGGGAAAACGATCGCGTCGCTGACGAAGGATCTGCAAGTCCGCGTCTCGGTGCAATGGCGCGAACCCCACAACGAGAACGCGTTCTTACCGGTCGAGCCGGCGTTCCTGCTGCGTCTGCGGTTGCTGAAGCAAGTCGATCCCGAGGCGAAGGCGCACGCCACCGACGATTTCGTCGAAGTGGCCCGGACTCTCGGAATTCCGGTGCGGCTCGCCTCGACCAACGGTTCGGGTACCTACGAGGCTTCGTTCGATGTCACTCTGCCCGCCGACGGCGTCTACGCCCTCCGCGTCGAAGGGGGCCTCGCCGCGGCCGGCCCGGTCCGGGCGTTGAAGCGCGGCCTCGAAATTCGTCCGCGAATTTTTGTCGAACTGCTCGATACCGCTCAAGCGTCGAAGGGCACGGTGCGATTCGAGACCTACGTTCCGACCGGCGGGGGCGTCGGCATCCCCGGCGATTCCCCGGCCGCCCTCACCATCGGCCAATCGTCCGCGGCCGAGCCGACGAAGGCCCTGTCCGTGACGGGGACCGGTCCCGGGGTCGCGCTCAGCGGCAAGCCCGACTTGCTGACGAACGGCGAAGCTTTCGGATTTTCGGGAACGGCCGTGGGTGCCGGATACGCGGGCGGCTTGGCGGCGAGCGTCCTCACCGCCGGCGTGCGACCGGCGGAACTGATCCGCGCCCTCGGCTTGAAACCGGGTTCGCCCTTGGTGCTGCCGAAGGCCTGGATCGAAACGCTGACCCCGCGGAAGTGATTAGTCTTATGGGGAATTCGCACGGGCCCGATCCCACAAAGGACCGCTGTTCCCCGCTCGGGTCCATCGAGGGTGTAGCAACCATTCTCGGAGGTGGCTGGAACTGGGCGGGGCCTGGGTCAACAACGCGGATCCGGCCTTGGCGAGATCGTCTCGCCGTGCTTCTTGGCGGGCGTTCCCGGCACGCGTCCCAAAGCGATTGTTCCAATTCTTTTAATTGCTTCCAGAGTGGGGTGTCACACACTCTGTTAAAAGCAATTTCCCGAGGTGTTTTCGATGCGCATCGACGTCGCGCCACGAGTCCCCTCCGAAGACCGCCTGCGGGTACAAACTCGAAGAATCTTTGCCACACCCTCCATCAAAACGACCTTGATTCGGATCCGCTATTCCGCTACCGCCATTTCCTCACCTGTCGGCCGGCTCGAATTTCCACGGAGATCGCCATGTTTCTCCGGAAGCGTCTCGCGCTATTCGCGCCGGTATTGCTGTTCGGTTGCGCCCACGGGTTCGACCGGAACGCCCTCCAAGAACGCCTCAACGACGGCTCCTTGCAGATCTCGGATTCGTCCATCGCCGCGGCGCGGAGCTTGAAGCCGCAACTGAAATTCCCGTGCCGGATCGCGGTGCATTTCCAGTCCGCCAGCGGCGATTGGCATTGGACCCCGGACGACAAA
>JAYSYN010000181.1:0-4570 GCA_043727575.1 Fimbriiglobus sp. | reverse complement strand
CGAAAGGCGACGATCGGCGATCCCCAGAAAATTTGGTTGCACCCCGAGGATCGTTGCCGCCGTCCTTCCGGCACTTCGCCTTGTCCCAGTACCGCCGTTGTCGATAGCATAAGCAGGCTTGAGGTTTTCCGAATTCGAGCGACAAGGTTCCATGCCACCGAAACTGAAGACCACGCCCACCGCGGCCGCACCGATGCCGGCCGCGATGAGTTTCGATCCGACCAATCCGCTGATTGTGCAAGCCGATCGGTCGATCCTCGTCGAAGTCGACAATCCGAAGTACGCCGAAGCGCGGGATGCGCTGGCGCCCTTCGCGGAATTGGAAAAAAGCCCCGAGCACATCCACACCTACCGCGTCAGCAATCTGTCGCTGTGGAACGCCGCGGCCGCGGGGATGACCGCCGAGGAAATGGTCGGCGTGTTGCAGCGCTACACCAAATTCCCGCTGCCGAGCAACTTGCTGGCCGACCTCACCGAGACGGTTGGCCGCTACGGCCGCGTCCAACTCGTCCGGCTCGACGACGGCAATATGAAGCTCGTCTGCACCGACAAACCGCTGCTGATGGAGTTGGGCCGCAACAAGAAACTCAAGGATCTGCTGGGCGAACGCTTCGACGACGGCTTCGGCGTCGACCCGCTTAACCGGGGCGTGCTGAAGCAGGCGCTGATCTTGGCCGGCTATCCGGCGGAGGATCTGGCCGGCTACACCGAAGGGGCGGCGCTGCCGATCGCGCTGCGCGAAATCGCCGCGTCGGGTTTGCCGTTCACCGTGCGCGACTACCAGCGCGAATCGGCGGACGTGTTCTACGCCGGCGGCGACGTCCGCGGTGGGTCGGGCGTCATCGTGCTACCCTGCGGGGCAGGCAAGACCATTGTCGGCATCGTGGCGATGTCGCTGCTGCAAAAAAATACGCTCGTGCTGACGACGAGCATCACGGCGGTGAAGCAGTGGGTCCGGGAGATCGTCGACAAGACCGACCTCACGACCGAAACCGTGAAAGAATACACGGGGGACAACAAAGAGATCGGCAACGTCACCGTGGCGACGTACCAGATCGTGACCTACCGTCCCGGCAAGAAACGCAAGAAAGCGGCGACCGAAATCGAACTCGACGGGGCCCTCGACACCGGCCTCGCGCCGGTGAGCGACGAGGACGCCTACGCCAACGCCGCCTGGACGCCGGTGCCCGAAATCGAGGAGCCGGACGACGAACCGAGCGCCGCGCCGAAGTTGTCGGACTACCCGCACTTCGGCATCTTCGAGCAGCGCGACTGGGGCCTAATCATCTACGACGAAGTCCACCTGCTGCCGGCGCCGGTCTTCCGCGTGACGGCGCAAATTCAAGCCCGCCGACGGCTCGGGTTGACCGCGACGCTGATCCGCGAGGACGGCCGGGAAGGGGACGTGTTCACGCTCATCGGCCCGAAGAAATACGACGTGCCGTGGCGCGAACTCGAGACCAAAGGTTGGATCGCGTCGGCGAGTTGCACCGAGATCCGCGTGGCCCTGCCGAACGACCGCACCCGCATGGAGTACGCCGTCGCCGATTGGCGGCACAAGTACCGCATCGCGTCGGAAAACGCCGGCAAAGATGAGGTGATCGCGGAACTGCTCGAGCAGTACAAGGATCAACGCGTGCTGATCATCGGGCAGTACCTCGCGCAATTGCGGACCATCGCCAAGCGGTTCGATCTGCCGTTGATCACCGGGTCGACCGTCAGCAAAGATCGGGAAGACTTGTACGGGAAGTTCCGCACCGGCGAACTCCGGCACATGGTGCTCTCGAAGGTCGGCAACTTCGCCATCGACCTGCCCGATGCGAACGTGCTGATCCAAGTGAGCGGGACCTTCGGCAGCCGGCAGGAAGAAGCCCAGCGACTCGGTCGCATCCTTCGACCCAAGAGCAGCGGCGACGGCGACGCCCACTTTTTCACGCTGGTGACGCGGGACACGCGCGAACTCGACTTCGCCCACCACCGGCAGATGTTCTTGACCGAGCAGGGCTACACCTACGCGATCTTGGACGAACGGGACGTGCTGCGGACCGCGAAGAAACAAGAGTTCGAGCCGACCACCTCCGAGGTTTGAGATGTCCCAAGCGATCGCGGCGAGGATGGCGGTGAAGTTGCACCGCCGGGTCTGCCTGGTGATGACCGAAGACGCGGTGCTCGCCGAGGAACTGCTCGCGCGCAAGAAGCTGGCGGGGGAGGTTCTGGGCCGGCTTTCGGAACGCGCTTTGCTCATCCGGCCGGGGCGGATCGAGGCCGTCCTCGACGAACTCATCAAGATGGGCCACACCCCGCAAGTGGTCGGAAAGTAACCTCGTACAATACCCGAATGCCTACCGAGCCTGACGATTGGGTGGAACGCGCCAGGATGGCCCTCGACGGCTACTCCGAGACCCTGCGCCGCAGCGTGGCGGGGGCGATCCTCAAGCCCCGCAACCCGATCCCCCTCGACGAAGTCACCGAGCGCATCTTGGCCGCGTTGGCCAATCCCCCGGTGGTCGATCGCCGCATCGCCGATCAATCGGCCCCGGGCCGCGCGGCGCTCGCGATCTTGGGCCAATCGCGCCGACCCACTTGGAAGGTCGGGCACCTGCTCACGATGCTCGCCGCGCTCGGCAGCACCGACGGTTTCACGCCGATCCAAGCGCTCCTCGACGCCGGGTTGCTCTTCCCCGTGCGCGAGTTCGAGAGCTCCCCGCTCGCCGGCTTCCAGCAGTGGTTCGGCCAAGAACCCCGGTTGAACGCCGAGGTCTTCGCGCTCCCCGGCGTCGCCGAACGCGCTAAAGGCGACCCGCTCGGCTTGCCGAACTTGTCGACCCCGGACGGCCCGCCGAAGTCGAGCCTTACCCGGATTTCCGACGGCTTGGAATGGCCGTTGCGCCTCGCGGCCGTGGGACAGCTGGTGGCCGACGGGGCCATGCGCACGACCCAAACGCGGGCGCTCTTCAAACGCGATCTCCAACGCTTGCAGACGCACGAACTCCTCGCGGCGGCGCCTGCCGATCACATCGCCGTCTTGCCGGACATCGGCGTCCTGACGCTGTTCTGGGCGTTGGGCACCGAGCAACTCGCGGTGGTCGACGGGGAATTGACCCTGCCGAAAGTCGCCCGGACGCAACCGAATCGCCCGCTGGCGGACGAACTCGTCGCCCTGCTCGCGGCGATCGCCACCCTCGAAGCGTGGGATCCGCTGCTCGGGTACCGCGTCCTCGAGAACCAGCTGTCCGCGCTGCCGTCGTCCGCGATTCTGCTTTTGTTGCTGTTGGCGACCGCACCCGCCGGGGATTGGTATCAAGCGGCACCGCTGGCCGCTTGGCTCTGGGAGCACCACCCGGCGTGGCAAAACGGACTGACCGCCGAAGTGCAACAACAACGCGGCACGCCGTGGGTCGAGTCGCTGTTACTCGGCCTATTTTATCCCTTGGGAATCGTCGAAGTCGTCGAGCACGAGGGCCGGTTTCTCCGCCTCAGCCCCTTCGGCCGCTCGCTCTTCGCCGGTGGCCCGAAAGTGGCCGAGGCGCCCGCGTTCTTGCAAACGCTCATGGTTCAACCGAACGCCGAGATCATCGCCTACCGCCAGGGGTTGACGCCGACGCTGATCGCCCGCCTCAGCCGGTTCGCCCGCTGGAAATCGCTCGGTCCGGCATGCACCCTCGAACTCACCGCCGAACAGACCTACCGCGGCTTGGAATCGGGCCTGACGCTCGCGGGGATGGTGCAGACCCTCAATCAGCACGGCGTCCGCCCAGTCCACGCCGCGGTCATGGACCTGTTGCAGCGCTGGGCCGACAAACGCGAGCGGATCACGGTCTACTCGTCCGCGACCCTCGTCGAATTCCTTTCGCCCGCCGATCTCGACGTGGCCATTTCCCGCGGCATGATCGCGGTGCGAATTACGGATCGCATCGGGCTCTGCGCAGACGGCGCCGACCCGGATTACAAGAACCTCCGACTGATCGGCAACCGCGATTACGAAGCGAAACCGACGAAGTGCATCGCCGTGGACGATGACGGCGTGACGCTGAACCTCGACCCCGGTCAGACCGATTTGCTACTGGAAGCCGAGATCGGCCGACTCGCGGAACCGGTCCCCTCGGACGGCAACACCGTCCGCCGATTCCGACTGACCCCCGAAAGCTTGCGGCGGGCCGCGCAGAGCGGGTACAAACTGGACGACCTCGACGTCTGGTTCGCGGCCCGCACCGGCGCCGCCCTCCCCGCCGCCGGACGGATGTTCTTACTGGGGCCGACCGCCCCGTCGTCGCTGGCGACGAAACGCTTGGTGCTGCAAGTGCCGAACCCGGAGATCGCCGACGGCTTGATGCAATGGCCGACGACCAAGGACTGCATCGAAGACCGCCTCGGCCCGACGGCGCTGGCCGTGGACGAATCGAAACTCCCCGCGCTGCGGGACATCTTGGATTCGCTCGGGGTGAAAGTGGAATTCGCGTGACGGCGGAACCAGGGTATCCCTCCGGATTTTGCCACGGCGTTAGGCGGCGGTCCAGAGGTCGTTCCACTCCGGGGTGTCGCAGAGGGCTAGGAGTTCCACGAGCGGGCC
>JAYSYN010000180.1:0-4626 GCA_043727575.1 Fimbriiglobus sp. | reverse complement strand
GCTCGTGGTGCAGTCCCGCTCCGCCGGGGCGCTGATCGGCGAAGCGAAGGCGCTGGCGAAACTGGCGGGCGACCCCTTCGCCGACGAATTCGACGATTGGCTCGAGACCACCTTCGACGACGATGGCTTGAAGGGCGTCGATCTCTCGAAGCCACTCATTGCCTACGCTCCGCTGACCGGCAATGCGGCCGAAGCCAAACTTTTCGCCATCGTGCCGATCACGAAGGAGACCGAGTTCTTGGGTCTCTTGGAACGCCTCGACCGCACGGCCACGGCCGACCCGAAGGACAAATCGCTGTACCGAATCGGCGAAGACGACGACGCGGACGTCCTCTACTTCCGCTTCCACCGCGAGTGTGCGTACTTCGTGTTCAACGGCGGCCCGAAAGATCTCGACGCCAAGACGCTGCCCGACGCGAAAGATTTGTCGAATGCGAACGATCCGGCGCTTTTGACCGCGACGTTCCGCCCCGGTTCGACGGATGCCGCCTTCCGCAAGTCGGCGCTCGCAGAAATGGCCAAAGCCATCGAAGAACTCGGCTTCTTCCCTATTTTCGTGGGCGCCGCGGGAAAGGCCCTCGCCGAATGGGGGCAATCGTTCGAGCCGTTGGCGAAGGCCGCGCTCGCGGATGGCGAATCGATCACCGTGCGACTCGACCGCGAACCGGGAGCGAAAGAACTCTCGGTCGAGATCGCCGTGATGCCGAAGAAGGGGTCGGCTCTCGCGAAAGACATCTCGGCGCGGAAGCCGACGGCGAATCGCTTCGGCGGCCTCGCCGATTGGTCCGATGCCGCCGCGGTCTTACTGATCCAACAACCGAATTGGAACGCCGAGGCCCGCAAGGCGCTCGGCGATTCGTTGAAAGTGCTCGGTTCGGAATTCGTGGGGCAGTTCAGCAAGGAACTCGAATCCGGCTTGGTCGCGCTCCTGAGTGGAATGATCCCGCCCGCCAAAACGGGCACGCTGGAATTCGGCGCCGTCCTGACCGCGCCCGACAAATCCGGCTTCGGCGGCGCGGCCTTCGCGCTTTCCCATACCGACCCGGTCGCACTGTTGAAAGCGTTGGCGGCGTGGGCCCAAAACCCGCCCGAGGAATTCGGCGAGTCCCGCGATGGGTTCGCCAAAGCCCTGAAATTGAACGCGGTGAAGGTCGGCGAACTCGCGATTCACACGGTCGCCCTCAAAGCGTTTCTACCGGACAAACTCAAAGAACTCATCGGCGAGAACGCGCTGCTCGCCGTCGCCTTTGACAAGGACGCCCTCTACGTCGCTTTCGGGACGAACGCTGTCGAACTCCTCCGGCGCCTGCCCGGCTTGAAGCCGGGCGCTGCGAGCGCCGTCGACCTCCGGGTGAATCCGAAGAAGCTCGCCGGTTGGCCGAAGGCGGATCTCGACGGAATCGGCGACCTCGTCCGCGAGACCCTCGGCGCCGCCGACAAACTCGCGCCGGTCGCACGCCTGACCGTCGACGGTACCGGGGAGTTGAAGATCCGTGCGGAACTGTCGGTGCCGGTCGCGCGGATCGCCCGCAAGCTCTCGGATTTCCTCGGCAACGTCGTTCCGAATTCCCCCCGGTGACACTCGAATGTCAGCAGAGTCCGCCCCGGCGTTCGACATCGCCACGGCGTATCACGAAGCGGGCCACGCCGTGGTCGCGCTGGCCCACGACCGGCCCATCCACCGCGTGAGCGTGCTGCCGAATCAACTCCACCTCGGCATCTGCGAGTTTCGCAAAGGTGTCCAGCGCGGCTCGGTCGATTTCGTCGAACAAGAAATCTTGATCTCGTTGGCCGGCATGGCCGCCGAAGCCCGGCATACGGGGCGTTACGACCGCGCCGCCGCGGGACGCGATTTGCGGCACGCCCGCACAATGGCCTTGCGGCGCGCCACCGAGAAACAACTCGACCGATACGAGCGCCGGATGCTGTCCAAAGTCGAGAATTTGATGAATGACGATGCCCTTTGGGCCGCCGTCGAAAGCATCGCCGCGGAACTGATGAAGCACGGCCAGATCAGCGGGCGCGCGGCCGCGCACCTGTACAAACTGGCGACCCGAGAAAGTTGAGCATGGCGAAAAAACACAGCTACGATTACCCATGCCCCGCCCTGACCGTGGACGTCGTTTTGCTGACGCGCGACGCGGTGCCGCGCGTGCTGCTCATCCGGCGGAAGCGCGACCCGTTCGCCGGTTGCTGGGCCTTTCCCGGCGGCTTCGTCGAGGAAGGCGAGACGTTGGCGCAAGCCGCCGCGTGAGAACTGCTCGAAGAAACGATGGTTGCCGCGCCGGACCTCGAGCCGCTGCACACCGCCGGCGACCCCGGCCGCGATCCGCGCGGTTGGACTGTCACCGTCGCCTTTCTGGGCCGGGTGGATCGAAAGAAGTTGAAGCCGAAGGGTGCCGACGACGCCTCCGCCGCGGCGTGGTTCCCCATCGACGATCTGCCGACGCTCGCCTTCGATCATGCGATGATCCTGGACCGGGCGAAAGCGAGACTCGCGGACCGACGAGCGTGATGGGGATAAGAGTTTTTTGCTGCAGAGGAAGAAGAGGGGCCATGAGCAGGCGGAAATGACCACGGAATTGTTTCTTTCGAATTTCCTAAATGCATGGACGCAATCGAAGGCATTCTAAATCGTGAAAAAGCCAAGAATCCCAAATAAAAGGTAGCGCTATGAGCATTCTGGCGACTGCTGCTGTCCTAATATCTACGCTATGCTCCGGTCAACTGCACCCAGATCTATGGGTCGCTTGCGGATATAGTATCCAAAAATGGAGTCAAAAACTACGCCCATTCTTTGAAGGTCGCATCTTAATTTGTCATTACAAGTCAATCATCATTTTCGATGACGGTGTTGAAGTGCAAATGTCAATCCAGTCCTTATTCGACAAGTCGCTATCCGCATCGGAGCGTGAACTGGAGAGCTCAACTCGCCGCATGATCTTCTCGGATCAGGCCACATGCAGATGGGAGCTTGGAAGCGATGCCATGAGCCGCTACGTCAACTTCGGGGCATGGAAAAATCGAAAGAAAATCACCATCGAGCCTAAATGCGAAACTCGCCTATCTTTACTCCTAGAGCGAACGTGGGATCTGCGCGAATCTCCGGTCCAATTTTCTCCCCTATCACCCAAATCTGGAATTGCGGTGGTCGCCTATCTCAAGGACCTGACTTTTCACGAAGTCGAGGTCGATGGGGAGTTTCCTCAACGATCATATTGTGTGATAGGATTTGGCAACCCGACGATCTCGTATCAGCGAGGAATCAAATCGGCACAGAAGGATACGGCCGTAGTACTGAAATAGCACAAGTGTACCTATCTTCGCACTTACTACTCCGCAATAAACCTTTTCGGTTTCGGAAGTTGCAATGACCCCACCCAAGACTGTCATCAGCCCGGACACACAGCGCGTACAGCGGTTGCCGCCGAACCAAGTCGAGACGCGGAAATGGCCCGTGCTGCACTGGGGTGAGGTCCCGGTCTTCGACCACGCGACCTGGGACCTCACAGTATTCCCGATACCATTTGTCGCTGCCGTGGCGACTTTCACCTGGCCGGAGTTCTCGGCGTTACCGCGTGTCCAGATGTTCGCCGACATGCACTGCGTCACGGGCGAAAGCAAGCTCGGCAATCTCTGGGAAGGGGTGTCGACGGCGGAATTGCGGGAGCGAATCGCCATCGCTCCGGAAGCGAAATTCGTCATGGTCCACTGCGAGTACGGCTTCACGACGAACTTGCCGCTCGCCGATTTTTTCGACGACGATGCGATCTTCGCCCTGCGCCACAACGGCGAAGATCTCGCACCCGACCAAGGCTACCCCGTGCGTTTGGTGATCCCCAAGCTCTATGCGTGGAAGAGCGCGAAGTGGGTCCGCGGGATCGAGTTCATGGCCGACGACCGCCCCGGCTTCTGGGAAAGCCCCGAACACGGCGGCTACCACATGCGCGGCGACCCGTGGACGGAATCCAGGCGAAAACGACGCACTTGATCGGGTTGAAGTTCAGGAGCAAGCTCACGCGAACGCTTGAACCCGGTGCCCGAGGGCGAGCAGGTGCGACTTCAACGCCGGCACCAATGCTAGCGCCGCGGGGTTGTCACCGTGGACGCAAATCGTCCGGACGGCCTGCGTGCGGATCAACCACTCCAATTGTTCCAAGGCCTCCGGGATGGATTCGATGACGGCGTCCGGTCGATCGCGCGGCACGAGCGCACCGTCCGGTGAATAGCGACGGTCGGCGAAACCCTCCGGGATGAAGGCCTCGCTGACCTCCGCCAAGCGCGACCCCGATAGGCCGACGCACGGCAGGCCGAAGGCCTCCGCGGCTTGGGCAACGCCCCACGCCGTGCCTTCGTCGCGCATGGCCCGGTGGTACAGCGCCCCGTGTGGCTTCAGGTATCTCACGTCCGCCCCGGCCGCCATCAGTGCCGCAATCTGTCGGAAACAGAGGCTCTTGACCTCGTGCGGTTCCAAGTCGATCTGAGCGCGGCCGAAGCGGGCGCGATCCGCGTAGCCGGGGTGTGCGCCGACGGTCACGCCGTGTCGCTTCGCCGCGGCGACCGCGAGCCGCATCTCGTCCGGCCCGCCCGCGTGGGCACCGCAACAGATATTCGCGGACGTGACCC
>JAYSYN010000179.1:0-4630 GCA_043727575.1 Fimbriiglobus sp. | reverse complement strand
TGCTCAACGTCCTTTTGTCCTTCGCGCAGTTCGAGCGGGAGATCATCTCGGAGCGGACGCGGGACAAGATCGCGGCGACGCGGCGGAAAGGGAAGTGGGCCGGGGGGCACCCCATCCTCGGCTACGACATCGACCCCGCCGGGTTCAAGCTGCTGGTGAATCAACCGGAGGCCGAGCGGGTGCGGGCCATCTTCCAACTCTACCTCGACGGCGAGTCGCTGATGCCGGCCGTCCTGGCCCTGGCGGACAAGCGCTGGGTCAACAAGCGTTGGACGACCCGCAAGGGCATCGAACGGGGCGGGCAGGGCTTCACCCGGACGAGCCTGTACAAGCTGCTCACCAACGTCGCCTACGCCGGCAAGGTACGTTACAAGGAGGAAGTCCACCCCGGCGAGCATCCGGCCATCGTCGAGCCCGACCTCTGGCAGCGGGTGCAAGCCCTGCTCGGCCGCAACGGCCGGACCGGCGGCGCCCCGGTGCGGAATCGGTTCGGGGCCTTGCTCAAGGGGATCCTGCGCTGCGTCCCCTGCGGCTGCGCCATGACCCCCTCGCACTCGACGCGGCAGGCCGGGGGGATCAAGCGGTATCGCTACTACGTTTGCAGCTCGGCGCAGAAGCGGGGCTGGCACACCTGCCCCTCGAAGTCGATCCCGGCGGGGCAGATCGAAGAGTTGGTGGTGAACCAAATCCAGCGGGTGGGTCGCGATCCCAAAGTGCTACAGGATGTACTCGCCGAGGCCCGGCGGCAGGACGAAGCCCATGCGGTCGAGTTGCAGGCCGAGCGGCACGAGCGGGAGAAGGAACTCCGGGGTTGGCAGGCCGAGATTCGTCAACTCGCCGGCGAGGTGGCGAAGGCCAAGGACGGATCGCCGATGGCCCGCTTGGCCGAGTTGCAACAGCAGATGGCCAACGGGGAGGAGCGGCTGCGATTGATCCGGGCTGAGATCGATGCGGCGAAGAACCGGCGGTTGGACCCCGACGAGGCGAAGTTGGCCCTGTCGGCCTTCGATCCGCTGTGGGGAGCCTTGGCCCCGCGGGAGCAGGTGCGGGTGGTGCAGTTATTGGTGGGGCAGGTCGACTACGACGGCGCGGCCGGGACGGTGGCGGTCACCTTCCGCCCGGCCGGGATCAAGACGCTCGCCGGGGAACTGGCGATTTCGAAGAAGGAGAAGCAGGTATGAGCACGCCGCTGACCATCGAGGTGCATTTCGAACGGCGGGGCCGCGGGTGCCGCAAGGTGCTCGCGACCGGGCCGGCGCCCTTCCGGCCGACAGAACCGGGCCGTGTGCCCCGCGTGGCCCGGCTGATGGCCTTGGCCCTGCACTGCGAGGAGTTGCTGCGGACGGGGGCCGTGGAGAACCAGACCGAGATCGCCCGGCTCGGGCATGTTACCCGAGCGCGGGTGAGCCAGATCCTGAACCTGCTGAACTTGGCCCCGGACATTCAGGAGGAGTTGCTGTTCCTGCCCCGGACAATGGCGGGGCGGGACGCCGTGATCCTGCAGCAGGTGCTGCCGATCGCCTCGACGAGGGAGTGGGCGGAGCAGCGGGGGATGTGGGAAGGAATCGCGCCGGAGTAAAGATGGAATTCTCCGCAACCGACCTCGCACTCGGACGAATGGGTGCGAAGATCGCCGGGGTGTTGCGGGGATGCTACCGAACGGCACTCACCCTTCCTGCCGAAGACCGCCTCAGGAAGGGGCGGTCTTTTCGTTCGTCGTCATTCCTCATTCCAAAAAAAAACGACGAAAATTCGCCGCAACTGACATCGAAGTTCGCCCAGTGTTCGAGGATCGTTGAGGAGTGGGTGATGGTGGCATTGGGGAAGTGCCGGCCATGCACCCGACTCCGAGGGGTGGCTGTGGTCGAATTGAAGCCGGTGAACTGGGCGGCGGCGGAGGAGCTCCTGGAACGTCAACCGCACCGGGCGGTCGGCGATAATCACGATGCCGAGCTCGAGCGTTTCGCCCGAATGCACGCCCAGAACGGGGATCGCTCCTTCCGCCTCAGGACGGGGCTGCTCGATCCCGACGGGCCTGTCGCCGAAGCCCAACGCCGGTACGATCGAGGTGAGATCTCCGGCGAAGAATATTCGGCGGCGGTCGGAGCGTATCTGCGGCGTCCGCCCGACGAAGCCCTGATGGAGATCTATTACGCGAATCTCTCGGAGCGAGCCGATGCGGTGGGGATGCTGTTGCAGCGGATGATCGACCGATTCGACCCGAGTGCCAACGTAGACCTCTCCTGGGCGATACGCGAGGCCGCCGCCCACTTGGCGACCGCCCAAGCTCCGCCTCGCTTATCGCGGCAGGAACTCGAAACTGCGGATCGTTTCGCGCGTGGAACGCGGATCGAGGCGCGGATTTCTCCCTCGGAGTTCGGCCCGCACTACGGGCTCTGCGCCGCCGCACTGGTTCGCGTCGTCACCCGGTCATTTCATGTTTTTTTGAAGCCGATGCTTTCGAAGCGAATCCCCACCGCACGGCTGAGAGCACTGTTCGACGAGTGGAAAAGCGGAGCCATTCCGCATGCGAACAAGCTGAGGTCCGCGATCGAGCACGAGCGTGAGGCGGTGCGAATGGCATTCCGCAAGCGCGCTGAGGACACCGCGAAGCCCGCCGCGTCGGAAGTCCACATCACCGCGACGCTCTGCAGCGTGAACGCGGAGCGTGCGAGCGTTCCGGCGGGTGTCGCGGGATCCGTACCCGGGAAAGCCGCCCTGGTGAAACTGAAGGTGCCGCTCTGGTCGGAGTTCGGCATCGGTGTTCAAGGGAAGGTCGTCCTGGCATTCGCGAAGGCACCCGCCTCGGGCGCCCGGGTCAAGTTGAGCAGCGGTACGGAGGTCCGAATGCTCAGCAAACATTGGACGGCGATACTCGATCTGGCCTGCTCCGCCGGCGACGGGCGGACCATATCCAAAAAGCAGTTGCTGGAACGGTTGCTGGATGGAAAGTCGCCACCGCCCAAATACCTGACGAAGAGCCTCGTGGATTTCCGTCGGAGACTCGCGAAGCTGGTAGACGGGCCCGCCGACAAGTCTTCGCTGTTCCGGGACGAGGGACGGACCATCGATCTCGGCATCACCGTTCGGGCGCTGTTCGGCGGTGAAGGGGAGCCGTACACCTACGGTCTACCTGGGCACAGGTGAAGGACGGCGGGACGGCCGCCGTCCTTCGCCGTCCCTCGTTTGAAGCCCTCGTCGGTCGGATTTTCAAAGTCGTGGTAGCGAATGACCTTAAGTCCGATTTACTTCTCGCATATCGCTCCAGAACCTCACGATTATTGATCTGCCGTCACGTTCCTGTAGAGGCCCGCAGGGCGACCGGACGCACACTGCGTTCACCCCCGCCGGGACCTCTGAAAGAGGCTCGCGTCATGCAAGTATCCGCTTCCACTTTTCTGTCCCTGAGCCCCGCCCGCCGGCGGTTGCTCCGCCTGATGCAGCAACTCAACTTCGGCCGCATCGAGGGGCTCTGCATCCGCCGCGGCGAGCCGGTCTTCGACCCGATGCCCAAGATCGTCGTCGAGCACAAGTTCGCCGCCGAGAACGGCCCGCGACCCGAAGCCACCAAGGGCGACTTCCTGCTCAAGCACCAGCACCTCGATCTCCTGCGCCTGTTCGACCGGTTGGGGGACCAGGACTTCGCGATGCTGCGCGTCCTGCACGGCACCCCGTTCTCGTGCGAGCACGAAGCGGTCGAGTGGTGATCCCTTCGACCGACTGAACCTACCCCGTTCCCGATCGCCGCATCCATGCCCGCCTCCGCAGGAGGAGACCCCCGTGTCCGACCCCGACTCGATCCCCGTGCACCCCACGCTGCGCGGTTGGATCCGTCGTACGGCTCGATGGCCGCGCGGGACCGTCGATGCCCTCGCTTTCGACGGGGACGACATCGCCCAGGAACTCCGGCTCGGCCTCCACCGGGCCAGCGTTCGCTTCGATCCCCGGCGGGGGTCATTCGAGGCATTCGCCCGCGGCGTCTTGGGACGGATCGCCGGTGAAATCCGGCGTCGGCGCAGCCGCGACGAGCGGCTCGGACTGCGCCGGTCGTTCGAGGAGTCGGGGATCGCGGAACCCTCGGATCGGCGGCGGTGCGCGAACGGGTCGACGCGCGACCTGCGCCTCGATTTGCGAGACGCCATCGCCGCGCTACCGGACGACCTCCGACCGCTCGCCCTCCGGCTGCTGACGGGTTCCGTGGCCGAGGTGGCCCGCGAGTTGGGATGGCCGAGGAGCACGCTGCTGCGCCGGATCGAGCGGCTCAAAAAGCACTTCGAAAAAGCCGGTTTGGAAATTTATCGGTGATTTTTGCGTCATTCCGGGCGCGGCCGGCCAATTGATCATGATAGAGGATACCTCGCGGCGCAGCCGGTGGGATCGAACGACCGATCCGTACACCTGCGCCGAGGTTCCCTTGGTCCCGCCAGAGCAGACGGGGCAGGGATCGCCGGGGTTGTAGCGGGTGGCGATGGGGGTGCTCATGCCCGGCCCTCCGCGTCGTGCGGAAGCGGCGGGATGCAGTGGACCGCGTCGGGGCGGTCGGCGAATGGCGCAGGCACAGGGTAACCTCGGCGCAGGTGTACGGATCGGTGCGTTCGATCCCACCGGCTGCGCCGCGAGGTATCCTCTA
>JAYSYN010000178.1:0-4666 GCA_043727575.1 Fimbriiglobus sp. | reverse complement strand
TCCGCGAAAAGCGGCTCGGCGAACCCGAGAATCGCGGAACCCGCCGGTTGGGGGAACTACTTTTCGCGGAGCGAAAAGCGACTTTCTGCGCTCGGCGTGGAGTCGCCCAGTCTCGATAAGCCTCACCGATTGTCCGCAACTCGATGCCGCGTCGGGGGTACGGGAATGATTCCAGCTTTTTGCAATGGTTCCACGGGAGGGTGTGTGACTTCTCGCTGGAACCATTTTGGACTCACCGCCCCGCCCACAACTGCACCAGTTCGATCAGCACCTTCACGTTCGCCTCCATTTCTTCGAGGCAAGTCCATTCCAGCGGGCTGTGGGGGTTGTGTTCCCCGCAGGAAATATTCGGCGTCGGCAACCCTTTGGCCGTGAGCATTGCGCCGTCGGTGCCGCCGCGGATGCTCAACTGCTTCGGTACCTGCCCGGCGCGGCGCACGGCTTCGAGCGCGAAGGGCACGGCCCGGGGTTCCTTCTCCATGCCGTCCCGCATGTTGCGGTATTGGGCCGCCACCGCCACATCGACGGTCGCCTTCGGGTACTCGGCCATCAACTGGCGTGCGAAGCCCTTCAGCATCTCGGCTTGCTCCGCGAGCTTTGGCGTCTCGAAATCGCGCAGCAGAAATTGCAGCTTCACCTGCCCGACGCCCCCTTCGATGGTGTAGGGGTGCACGAAGCCGTCGCGGTCGGCCGTGGTCTCCGGCGACAGGCTGTCCTGCGGCAGCATCTCCAAAAACTTCGCCGCGAGCTTCAACGCGTTGAGCATCCGCCCCTTGCCGATGCTCGGGTGAATGTTCACGCCGGTGATCGTCACGGTAGCGCGGTCCGCGCTAAAGGTTTCGCCTTCGATTTCGGCCGTACCCTGGCCGTCGAGTGTGTAAGCGACATCGGCCCCGATCTCGGACGGTTCGAGGTGGAGCACGCCTTTGCCGATCTCCTCGTCGCACGTGAAGACGATCTTGATATCGCCGTGCGGAATGGTCGGATTCTCGACGAGCGCCTTCGCCAATTCCATGATGATCGAGACGCCCGATTTGTCATCCGCCCCGAGCAGCGTGGTGCCGTCGGTGGTGATGATGGTCTTGCCGTGCAGATGCAGCAGTTCCGGATTGTCCGCGACGCGGAGGATTTTGCTCGGGTCGCCCGGCAACACGATGTCCCCACCGGCGTAGTTGCGGTGGAGCTGCGGCATCACATTCGCCGCGGTCGTTTCGGGCGAAGTGTCGACGTGCGAATTGAAGGCGACCACCGGCACGCCCGGCACATTCCCCGGGATCGTGGCGTGGACGATTCCGTGTTTCGTCTGGCGGGAGTCCTTCAACCCCATCGCGAGGAGTTCATCGCGCAGCATTTTGCCGAGCACGAGTTGATTCGGGCTGCTCGGGTACTCCGTGGCATGCTCGCGGGCTTGGGTATCGATGGCGACATAGCGGAGGAAGCGATCGAGTAGCGTGGACATGGGACATCTCGAATGCGGGAGCGCGGTGTTCTCCAGGAAAACTTACGGGTGAAGCGCCCGCCGGCTATCGGCCGCGGGCGATCGGCGTAAGATAGAGAATGCGTTCGTGGCCGGTGAAACTCACGCCGCACGGGACGAAATTGATCCAGGACGGATACACCATGCCCGACTCCGAACCGATGCTCATTCCTTCGGAGAAGGTGAAAACCTTCCCGCAGACGCCGGGCGTTTACCTGATGAAGGACGCCAAGGGGGCGGTCATTTACATCGGCAAGGCGAAGAGCTTGCGAAGCCGGGCGGGGAGTTACTTCAACAAGGAAGCGGCCATCGACCCGCGGACGTGCGAACTCGTCAAGCAGATCGCGGATATCGACTTTATCCCGTGCGAAAATGAAGTCGATGCGCTCATGCGCGAGAACCGGTTAGTCAAAGACATCCGGCCGAAGTTCAACAAAGACTTGAAAGACGGCAAGTCGTTCCCGTATCTGCAAATCCGGACGCGGGAAGAATTCCCGCGCGTCGAAGTGACGCGGACACCGAAGCGCCGCGGCGTGCGCTTGTACGGGCCGTTCCTCAGCAAAGCCCGGCTCAAGGACGCCATCAGCGTGCTGCAGCGCGTGTTGAAGTTCCGCACCTGCACGCTCGACATCAAGAGCGAAGAACCGCAGTGGCGTTACTACCGCCCCTGCTTGTTGCACAGTATTCGCCAGTGCACGGCCCCGTGCAATTTGCGGGTGACCAAGGAAGACTACCGCAAGCAGATCAAGAAGCTCGTGATGATCTTGGAAGGTAAAAGCACGAAGCTGCTGCGGCGAATGGGGCGCGAGATGCTCGAGGCCAGCACCGCGATGCAGTACGAAAAGGCCGGGCGGATGCGGGATGAAATCGCGGCGCTGAAAAAGCTCGAACTCCGCGGCGATGTCGACAAACACGCCCAGCCGGAGGTCTTCCACATCGACCCGAAAGCGGGGCTGCTCGGGCTGAAAAAGGTCCTCGGCTTGGCGAAGTTACCGCGGACTATCGAAGGGATGGACATCGCGCATTTGCAAGGCTCGGAGACCGTGGCGTCACTCGTGTCGTTCCTCGACGGGTTGCCCTTCAAAGACGGTTATCGGCGCTTCAAGATCAAAACGGTCATCGGGATCGACGACTTCGCGTCGATGCGGGAAGTGGTGAGCCGGCGCTTCAAGCGGATGTCGGACGACGGCAGCATCTTCCCGGACATCTTGATGATCGACGGCGGCAAAGGGCAACTGAGCGCCGCGCTCGAAGCCTTCGAAGCGATGGGCATCACCCCGCCGACGGTCATCTCGCTGGCGAAGCAACAAGAGGAAATCTTCGTGCCCGGCCGGGCGGAGTCGATCAAACTCGGCAAGAACGCCGCGGCCCTGCGATTGCTGATGTACGTCCGCGACGAGGCGCACCGCTTCGCGCAGAACTACCACCACACGCTGCGCCGGAAAAAGCTGATCGATTGAATCATCGACTTGAACCGGCACTACGGGGGTCACGGATTCGCCGGGCTACTTGCCCGTCAGCTTCTTCAATTCCGCGCCGACGGCCGCGGCTTCTTTGGGCATGTTGTTCGCTTGGAAAAAATCGAAGGCTTGCCGGTGGACTTTCACCGCGTACGCCGTCACGGTGTTGCCGCGCGTCTTGGGGACGATGGCCAAGAAGTCGATGTAGAACTTCGCGAGTTTCTTGGTGCCGTCTTTGTACTTCGAACACACTTCGGCGAGTTTGTCCATCACCTTCGGCACGTAGCGGCCCTCCGCCGGGAACTTGCTGATCGTCTGGGCCAGGCCGTCGGCGGCGCGCTTGTAGTCCTTGGTGTCTTCCAGGTACTCGGCCCATTTCAACCGGCAGGCGCAGGCCAAGTCGGGCCGGCCGAGCGCTTCGTACTTCAGCACGGCCTTCTCGAAGACGGCGCTCCGCTGCGCTTTGTCTTTCTGGCTCGTCAGCAGCGGGTCGAACAGCGCCCAACTGAAATCGGGGAAGTTGCTGAAGCTCGTGAAGACGCGATTGGCGAGGGTCACGGCGTCGAGCGGGACGATCGTCTCGCCGTCTTGGGCGAGTTTGGACATCTCGATCCAAGCCCGTTCGCACTGCGGGAAGATTTCGAACACCCCCTTCAAGAACGCGAGTTGCTGCTTCCCAGTCAGGGCTTTCTTCTCTTTGTAATACGGGTACATCCGCATCATCAAGTCGGCGTGGCGGGCGTGCGACGGCGCGATGCCGACGGTCGTCAACCGGCGTTCCATATCGCGGTCCGTCATCGGTTGGCCGCTCTTCGGATCGACCAAATTGCCGATGTAATATTGATCGCCGGAGTACCGGCCCTCGGACATCATGGCGAAGTCGATCTTCTCTTTCGTCACGCTTTTTATTTCGACCCACATGACCCAAGCGTGCAGGCCGCCGCTGTTCCCCTCGCCGCTGATGTACTCCGCCGGCACCGCGATGCTCTTGGCCACGCGGGCCGCGAAATCGGCTTGGTGGGCGCAGACGCCGCCGTATTTCTTGATGCCCGCCAACGTGTACTCTTGGCCCGTCAGCCGGCAGTCGGCCTTGCCGACGCCTTTGATGCCTTCGGTGCGCAGCATCTCGTCGTCGTAGACGATCTCTTTGTAATTCGCCCCGATGCCCGTCCGCTTCTTGATGTAGTTCTTGATCGCCCAATCGCGCTCGGCCTGCGGCGTGCGGTTGTTGACCATGTGCACGAGGAACTCCCAAGGCAGATTCTGCACGACGCCTTTGAGGTCGCCTTCGTGCGCCAGCAAGTACTCGTAGTTTTCCTTCCATCCGATCGTCTTCGGATCGACCGGCAGTGTGCTGCGGGTGCGCCACTGGTGACCGACGTAATCGTACACGGCATTCGGCTTGTCCCAGACGACGCAGATGGCGATGGCGACGTTCAAATGCGCCTTCAATTTGTCCGGCCCGAGTTTGTAGATGGCGCGGAAGATCGTCAGCGCTTCCGGGATGTTGTCGTCGTCGTTGAGGGCCGTGAAGAACGTGTCGCGGACATCGGGGTTGTCCTTCAAAAATTTGGCGAGAGCGTCGTAGTCGTCGTCGAAGGCGGCCCGGATTTCGGCGTCGTATTTCTTGGCGAAATACTCGGCCATGACCGTGCGGATCGCTTTGTATTCTCCTTTGACGTAATACTTCGGCGAACTCAGAGCATCGACGAAGACCTGTTCCGGCTCG
>JAYSYN010000177.1:0-14083 GCA_043727575.1 Fimbriiglobus sp. | reverse complement strand
ACGAACAACACCGATTGCAAAGCCTTCTTTTTTCGGTCGTACACCGCGATGCCCGTCCCCGTCGCGTTCGCGGCGATGGGGAATTTCGGGTCGCCGTCGCGGAAGTGCTTCGATTCCCATTTCCCGGTCAATCGAACGACGATGCACTCGTCGTCGGTGCGCAGAACCTCGGCCGCGAGTGCGGCGGCGGTCACATCGCTGGCCCGCGGGACGAAGATCGAATCGGTGACGGGGGCGAGGGCCACCGCGAATTTCTTCGCCGCCGATTCGGGGATCGACCAAGACTCTTTCCCCGCCGGCGGCGCGAATACGGCCCATTCTTCTTTCGTCAGGATCGCGCTATCGACGGCCGGCGCCCCTTCCGGTTGGCCATTGCGGCCAAAGCCGACGACGGTCGCGGCGAGCCGGACCCCGCCGTCTTTGGTGAGGCCCAATCCGCGATCCGGGAACGGGTTCACCGCCCGCGCGTTTCGGGGCTTCAATTCCCCCGCGGCCAGCACGCCCTCTTCGAGCATCGCGACGGTATTGTCGACCCACGCCTTCTGATTCTGCGCGTAGTTCTTCTTAGCGTCGGGCTTGTGGTAATGGAACGCCAGCGTTTTCCCTTCGGGCGTGACCACCCACAATCCCTGTGGCCAGCGCTTCATCAATTCGCGGAAAAAGTCGCCGTCGGCATCCTTCGGCAAGCGGTCGGTGTTCAGCGCCACGGGGACGAAGTTCTTCGCGATCAATCGGACGGCGGCGTCCGAGTTCAAGGGGCCCGCACGGAGCCCGGCGGCGTAGCCTCAACAGCGCTCGAGCGGACTGCCGTCGCGATCGCGGCCACCGGCCAACCAAACTAGCAGCGGCCGATTCTCGGCCTTGGCTTCCTTCAATGCCGCCGCGGCGTCGATGTGCCAGGGGATTTGTTGCCAGGCGAAGTCGGCCGCCGGGGGCCGGAGGACCACGGCCTTTTTCAACAGCGCCTCGTATTCGGGGGCATCCGCCGCCGACGCGGGCGCACCGCAAGCGAGTAGCAAACCGAGTATCCACGTGCGACGCATGGCGATCCTCCGGATCGGGACGGAAGGAAATCATCGACCGTCGACTCCCGGCGACTTGAGATGACCGCCGGCTTTACCGCGGCACCAAGAAGACTCCGGCCGCGCGGTCGGCGGGGCTGCGGGTGGGGTCCCGTAGAGCGATCAAGAACGAGATCGGCAAACTGGCGACGCCGGCGAGCCAGAGCAGCGTCCGCAGCGTCACGCGGTCGGGCCATTCCCATTGGAGGAACAGCGACGCGGCCAGCAGCGCCGTCAGCGGGAGCCAAATGAGCATTTCTCGCAGGGCGCAGCGGAATCGCCCGGCGGGTCGACCGTCGCGGCCGACGAGGGCGATGCCCGAGAACCAGTAGCCGAGTCCGCCGCGGAACAGGAATGCGAACGCGGGCCAAATCGCGAAGGGCCACATCACCAGCAGGATGAAAAATGTCAGCAGGAATCGCCGCCCCACTTTGCGGAAGCCGTCGGGATCGTCGTCCGGCGTCCGGGCGAGTTGGATTTGCGAATCGACCAATCCCGGGGGGAGGGACTGGGCGGAGAAGCGATTGATGTTCGATTCCGACCAGAGCGCGAGGACGGACCGCTCCGGGCCGTTCAAACGACGGTGGAATTTCGCGGCTTCGATTTCCCGTCGCTCGGCGTGCGACCGGAGGGTGCGCTCCGTCTCCGGGAAGCCTTCCGGCGAGAGCGCCGCTTCCAACCGGAGGCGCCGTTCGGAATCGGCCGGTTCGGCCTCCGCCACGCGATACAAGAACACGGCCCGGCGGTCTTCGGTATCCAACGCTTCGAGAAGCCGCGTCGGGACGCGCCCCGTCTGATCGATCGTGAGGCCGCCGAAGAAATTGAAGAAGCCGGTCAGGAGCATCATCAACAGCCCGAAACTCAGCAAGATCCCTTGCAGGGTCATATGGGCGACGCGGCTTCCGGCCGTGACGCACGGCGGCAGACTCTGGTTCGCGGCGAGGTCGTCCCGCAGTTCCCCGAGCGACTCGTAGCGGTCGTCGAACAGCCGATTCGTAATGGTCGAGGCGTGCCCCGGCAGCGGCGCCCGGATGCGCCCGTGCCCCGTGCGCGCCGCGCCTTCCAACATCAGCGCCGTCACTTGCTTCGCGAAGCCCAGCGGCGTGAACGACCCGCCGGGATACCGGGACTTCGTTTCCCCCGCGGCCACGGCTCGGCCCGTCGGCATCGGGAAATCGAGGAGCTGCAACCGGCCGCCCGGTTCGACCCAAATTTGTTCGGGGGAGAGCACGTCCGGGGAACTGCCATCCTCGCGGCCGTCGTCCAGTTCGCCCACCAGTTGTTCGAGGATCGGCAGCGCCTCGGCCCACGCCAGCGGGTTCGTCGGCGAAACGACGTCCGCCAGGGGGTGTCCGGCCGGGGCGACGAAGGCGATCCACGCGCGCTCCCCGCCGCCCCAGGCCACGGTGCCGTGGCCGACGCTGCGCAGGCGCGTCGGCCGGACGATCGGTTCGTCGAACAGCGAGTCGTCACCGACGCCCGGCGGTTCGACGCGGAGGACGACCCGCCGGCCGAGCGACGGATCCTCGCCGATCCAGACTTCGCCGCCGTCGCCGATCTCGCAAATTTTGCCGCGGATGGCGAACCCGCCGAGGGTTTCGGGCAACGGCGCGAGCGACTTCATGATCCGGTCGAGGGGGTTGGGGTACGGGCTGACGAGCTTCTTGCGTTTGGACAGCCGCGGGAGTTGGACCGTCCGCGTGCGCGCGGCGAAGTCGTGGATGCCCCGGTAACCGTGGGCGGTGCGGCGCAGCTGGAAGCCGAGGAGGAACAACCCGCTGAGCGCGGTGACCGAGGCGAGCAGCACCGTGGCCAGGGGCCCGAGGTATCCGGCGGGCAGGCCGGAGGCGGCGAACAGCCAGAACCAGACCGCCTTGTAAACGAGGTTGCGCAACCCGGCCGTGAGGAGCCCCGGCGGGCCGGTCGCGCCGAGCTTGACGACGCGGAGTTTGAGGAGGCGCTTGCCGGGCGTCGCCCCGGACAACCCCTCGAATAACGCGTGGTACAAAAACGAGAGGACCAACGGGACGGCAATCACTTCGAAGGGCTGTTCCGGGCCCGCCACCGAGTCGCCGAGTGTTTGCCGGAGGATTTCCAGCGGCACAAGGACGACTTGCACGATCGTGTAGTCGAGGATGTACGCCAAAAACAGCGCCCGCGGCCGGGCCGGCACTTGCCGCTCGGGGAGCAGACCCAAGAGCGATTCGCGCAGTTCTTCGAGCGATTGAAACCGCCGTTCGCGGTCGCGCTCCAGCCCTTTCAAAATGAACCGATCCAGTTCGATCGTCGCCAGCGGGCACTTGATCCGCACCGAGGGCGGGGCTTCGGAAATCGCTTTGGCCAGCGCCGCCGTCAAACTCTCGTGCTGGTGCGGCGCCTGCCCGGTCAGCAGGTAGTACAGCGTCGCGGCGACGGCGTAGACGTCGGAATCGTAGCTGACCGGATCGCCGCGGATTTGCTCCGGCGATGCGAACAGGACCGTGCCCAGAAATGCCCCGGAGTGCGTGAGGTGCTTTTCCGGGGCGTTCGCGCCGAGGGACTTCGACAACCCGAAGTCGCCGACTTTGACTCGGTCGTCTTCGGTCAAAAAGCAATTCGACGGCTTCACATCGCGGTGGATCACGCCGAGGCGGTGGGCTTCGATCAACCCGTCGATCACGTCGAGCGTCCGGACGATGGCCTCGGGTACCGGCAGCGGACCGCGGTCGTCGACCAAATCTTTCAACGTCCGCCCCGGCATCAGTTCCATGATGATGTACGGCCGGCCGGCGTCGGTATCGGCGCGCAGCACGAAGACGCAACGCGGGTGCGCGATCTGGCTGGCCAGCCGGCCTTCCTGCCGGAATCGCTCGACCGACGCCGGGTTCGCCGCCAAACGGCGCGACAGCAGTTTCACCGCGACGCGCTGACCGGAGGAATCGGCCTCGGCTTCGTAGACGCTCCCCATGCCGCCGGCGCCGATGAACTTCAGCAATCGGTAGCCGCCGATGCTGTTCGGGGCCATTTCGGTGATCGGCGCGGTCGCCACGGCACCGCCGTCGAGGGAACGCGTCACCATGTACGGGGCTTCGACCGGTGCCGGTTCGTAGCCCATCGTCTCTTCGCCGGTGCTCGCGGAATCGCGGAGTTTTTGGCCGCAGAACATGCAGAAGAGCGGCGGCTCGGCCGAATCGGCGGAGTCTTGGAGGACGCGGGAGCAGCGGGGGCAAAGCAAAGACATACGGAGTCCGGCGCGGGCGGGTCTCTGGTCGTTCGCTGGGCGAGCAGAAATCTTAGGGAACAGCCCGGGAAAGCCTATGCGGCACGGCGGTGATGCTCCTCACCGTGCGCTTTCCCACCATGTTGGGTACTCTGCGCCCTAGAATTCGGTAGAGGCGAAAAGTCGGCTGGCCAGTGGGGCCGCCCTCGGCCAAAATGTCCCGACCGCCCACCGTTGTCCGGGATGATCGCACGATGCCGCCGACCCTGGAACGCGACGAACCCCCCGAAGACCTCCCCACCCGGCGGGGGATCGCGGTGGCCGGGCCCCCGGCCGTCATCCGCAGCGGCCGCGATGCCATCAGCACCGAGGTCGCGCTGACGGTCTTCCGCCAAATGATCCGCACGCGGGCGCTCGAAGAGCGCAGCATCAAGATGTCCAAGTCCGGCGAGGCCTACTTCTGGATCGGCGGGCCCGGCGAAGAGGCCCTCAACGTCTGCCTCGGGTTGCAAATCCACAAGGGCCGCGGCCCCGCCCACGATTACCTCCACCTGCACTACCGCAGCTCCGGCATCCTCCTCGGCATGGGCATGCCGATGCTCGACCACGTCCGCCAACTGGCCATGACCGCCCTCGATTCCCACAGCCGCGGCCGCAACTTCGTCGGCCACTACGCCATCCCCGACTGGAACGTCGTCCCCGTCACCAGCGTCATCGAAGTGCAGTGCGTCATGGCCCCCGGCACGGCGCTCGCCCAAAAGCGCCACGGCGGCGAAGGGCTGAGTTTGGTCGTCAGCGGCGACGCCGGCACGGCCGAAGGGGATTTCGAAAGCTGCTTGCTCTGGAGCAGTCGCCCGGGGAACGAACTCCCGGTGCTGGTGGTGGTGGCGAACAACCGCTACGGCATCTCGACGGCGAGTTCCGACCAACATGCGGTGCGCGAAATCGCGGCGCGCGGCCAGCCCTACGGCATCCGGCACGAAACCGTCCGCGACGGCAACGACCCCGTGACGATGTGGAACGCCGTCGACCGGGCCATGCGCTACGTCCGCCGGGAGCGCAAACCGTTCATCTTGGAGGCGATGGTGAGCCGGTTGCACGGGCACAGCAGCAGCAGCGGCGCCCAGCGGAACTGGGAGGAAGCCGACTGCGTGGCTCTCTTCGAGCAGAAGTTGCTCGACGGCGGGGCTATCGATTCGGACACCGTGCGGACGCTGAAGGAAGAAGCGAAGCAAGAAGCCGACGCGGCCGCCGTGGCGGTGGCCGGGGAACCGAGACCGACGCGGGCCGACGTCTACCGGGACACGTATGCCCCGTCGGAGCACGATGCGGTCTATCCCGAGGATTACACGGGGTTACCGCAGCGGAGGTGAGGTGACATGAAATTGACGACCGACTGTCTCGAGCACCTCGCCACGTACCATCCAATTCTCCGGCACTCGCTCGAGCCGATGCACGGATGGCGGTCGTCCCATGATGAAGGCGGCCACACGCATTGCGAAAACTGCTCGGCGACGATCTACCGGGGCGACCCCGTCGTGGGTCGTTACCTCCAATACGTCAGCATCGTGTTCTGTCCGGAGTGCGTGACCGACAATCCGCAGCAATTCGACGAGTGGATCGCATCATCGAGTACAAACGATTGATTCGCGGAGCGAATAGAGCGATCTCGTCGAAAATCTTTTGGAAGAAATCGTCCCAGAGGGTGTAGCAACGATTCTCGGAGTCGTCATTCCGGCGTCAACCCACCCACCCTACCGTGGAATGACGTCCGATTTTCGGAACGACCTATGCGCCGCAAGGACTTGCGTCCGATTTCCGGTGTCATCCCATGGCTCGGATTCCCGAGTCGTTCACCGAATCTCCGAGAATTGTTGTGATACCCTACTCAGGGGTATCACAACAATTCTTGGAGGTGTGGCGAAGAACGGTTTTCGTAGGTCACGCTCGGCGTGACGCCGGTGAGCATCCGGTACGGGCCTGGCGTCACGCCGAGGGTGACCCACGAAAACGCCAAGAATCGTTGCTACACCCGTCCCGGACACCGGCTACCCACCCCCGTACCGCCACTTTATAATTTGACTTCCCAAATTTGGAGATTATATACAAGCGTCCAGTTTTCTCGAACAAGGGTGCCCCATGCCAAATCCCATCGATATCCGCTACGCCGTACGGCCGCGCTCCCGCTCGTTGCTGGCGGGCGAAGTGAGCGACTTGTTCGGGCTCTCGCCCGAGGAACCACCGCACGTCGTCGCGGCCGGGCTCGAAATCGACATCCCCAGCGGGGCCGTCGTGCTCCTCACCGGGCCGAGCGGCTCGGGGAAATCGAGCTTGCTGCGCGAACTCGGCCGCCGCGCGAACGCACTGGATCTGGCGACGCTGGCATTGCCCGAGGTGCCGTTGATCGACGCGCTGCCGGGGACGTTGGACGAGCGCTTGTCGGCGCTGGCCGCGGCCGGATTGGGCGAAGCCCGATTGATGCTGCGGACGCCGGCGGAACTGAGCGACGGCCAGCGCTACCGATTCCGCTTGGCCTTCGGGTTGGCCCGTGGTGCGAAGTTCCTGATGCTCGATGAATTCGGCGCCGTACTCGACCGTACGCTGGCGAAAGTCGTCGCCTACAACTTGCGGAAAACCGCGACGCGGACCGGCGTCGGCGCCCTCTGCGCGACGACCCACGAAGACTTGGCCGACGATTTGGATCCGGATATCCGCATCCGTTGCCACGGCGACGGAATCATCGATGTCGAACATCGGGAAGTTAAAAAAAACGCATCTCCTTCCACGCTCAACTCTGGCTTTCGGACGGCACCCGCCGCGATTGGCCGCACTTCGCTCGGTGGCATTACCGCAGCCACCACCTCGCTTACACCCGCCGCGTGATCGTGCTGTGGCACGGCGACGCGCCGATCGGCATCGTCGTCTTCGGCACCCCCGCGGCGTCCCTCGCCTTGAGGAGCCGCTACTTCGGTTTGAAAAATCCGCGCACCGGGTTGGCCATGCAATCGCTGAACGAACGGCTCTGGCTGCTGCAGCGGGTCGTGCTCCACCCGACCTACCGCGGCGCGGGACTCGCGTCGGAGTTTATCCGGCGGGCGTGCGAATTCTGCGATGTCGACTGGATCGAAACGCTGTCGGCGATGGGCCGGGCAAATCCGGTCTTCGAGCACGCCGGTTTCGTGCGGGTCGGCGCCGTGAAGCGCAACGGGAGTGCGAACGGGGCCTACGGCGGCCGGGCGAAACTGAGCGACGAGACGCGATGCAAGAGCCGCTTCAGCGAGCCGGTGTATTACATCTTCGACAACCGTCGCCGCCGAGCACGACAGGGCCCACCGGTCCCGCTCCCCCTTGTCCCGCCAGCCGGGGCGGGGGTATAACCACCCCATGAACGAACCGCAGACCGAACTGGCCATCGCCGAACGCCGCATCGGCCAACTCGAAGCCGCGCTGAGTCGGCGTACGGAATTGCTGGAGCAACGCACGGCCGCGCTCGCGAATATCCAAGCCGGTAAGGCCTTCAAGTTCGCCGGTGCTGTGCAGAAAGTGACGGCGCGATTCTTCCCGCTGCACACCCGCCGACGGGCGATGTTGCGATCCTCGTTGAAGATGGTCACCCGCGCCGCCGGTTGGGCGCTCGGCAAGCGGGCCGCGCGCAACGGACCGCCCCCGGAGCAACGGCACCTCACCGAATCGACGCCGCCGGACGAATACCGCCGCTGGATCGCGCGGCACGAACCGAACGTGTCGCAATTGGAAAAACAACGGGCCGTCCGGTTCGCGGCGGCGCCGAAGATTTCCGTCGTGGTGCCGGTGTACAATCCGCCGGCCGAGTACCTCGAAGCGATGGTGAAATCGGTTCTGGCGCAGACGTATTCCAACTGGGAACTCTGCCTCGCCGATGCCAGCCCGAAGGAGCACGTCCGACCGATCTTGCAGAAGTTCGCCGCGCAGGATTCGCGCATCCAAGTGCGATTCCTCGAAACGAACCTCGGCATCGCCGGGAACAGCAATGCGGCCCTGGCGCTAGCCACCGGCGATTTCGTCGCACTGCTCGACCACGACGACACCCTCGCCCCGTTCGCTTTCCACGAGATGGCGACGGCGATCGCCGCGGATCCGCGGGCCGAGTTCTTGTACAGCGACGAAGACAAACTCGACACGGCCGGGGAGCGCGTCGAACCGAACTTCAAACCCGATTGGTCGCCGGAGACGCTGCTCAGCCGGAACTACATCTGCCACCTGTTGGTGTTGAAGCGCGACCTCGTCGAACGGATCGGCGGCTTCCGTGCGGGCTTCGACGGCGCCCAAGATTACGACCTCGTATTGCGGGCCGGCGAAGTGGCGAAACGGATCGTCCACGTGCCGCAGGTGCTCTACCACTGGCGGATGCACGCCGCGAGTACGGCCCTCAATAAAGGGAGCAAGAACTACGCCTACGACCACGGCAAGAAGGCCATCGCGGAGCACTTGGCCCGCACCGGCGTCGAGGCGTCGGTACACGACGGCCTCGCCCTCGGAATGTACCACGTTATCTATTTGTTGAAATCGCAGCCGCTGGTCACGGTCATCATTCCGAATAAAGATCATCCGGAAATGCTGGCCCGCTGCATCGAGAGTTTGGCGAAGTCGAGCTATGCGAATTACGAACTCATCGTCGTTGAGAACGGCAGTATTCTCCCGGCGACGCACGGCTATTATGCACAGTTGAAACTCGATCCGCGCGCGCGGGTGCTGGAGTGGACGAAGCCCTTCAACTACGCCGCCGTGAACAACTTCGCGGCCCGGGCCGCGAAGGGGGAATTGGTGTTGTTCCTCAACAACGACATCGAAGCGATCACTCCGGATTGGTTCGAAGAACTCGTGAAGCGGGCCGTGCAACCGGGCGTCGGCGCCGTCGGGGCGAAACTGTACTACGCCGACGACACCATCCAACACGCGGGGCTCATCATCGGACTGGGCGGCGTCGCCGGGCACTCGCATTTGAATTACCCGCGGTCGGCGCCGGGGCACATGCAGCGGCTGCAATACGCTCAGAACGTCGCCGCGGTCACGGGGGCCTGTTTACTGATGAAGAAGACGGTTTTCGACGAAGTCGGCGGCTTCGACGAAGGATTCGTACTCGCCTTCAACGACGTCGACATCTGCTTGCAAGTATTGGCCAAGGGGTATCGAATCGTCTGGACGCCCGACGCGGAGTTGTACCACCTCGAATCGAAGACGCGCGGCCCCGAGGACACCGAGGAAAAGCAAAAGCGATTCAAACGCGAGATCGATCTCTTCCACCTGAAATGGGGCGAGTTCCTGAAAGCGGGTGACCCTTACTACAGCCGCCACTTTCGCCTGGATCGACCCGATTTTGCGCTGAGGGTCGGCTGAGATTCGCGCCCAGAGATTGATCGGCCCGAAGGTCGGGTGTTGAATGACATCGCACTCTTCGCCCCAACGGGGCCGACGTCTACAGCCCAGGGCGGAAGCCCTGGGTTTCTGGACGGGGAAGTTTTCGCCCCGAAGGGGCCGGCGTCGCTCCCGCATCGTACGCCGGCCCCTTCGGGGCGAGGGAAAATTGTCACGTGCACCCAGGGCTTCCGCCCTGGGCTGTAGACGTCGGCCCCGTTGGGGCGAAGAATATCGAGTGCGAGTCATTGCCTACCTGCCGTTCGCCCGAGGTCTCACCCATGTTCGGTCGACGTCCCATCCGCCCGGCCGTTGCTCTGCTAGCCGCGCTGTTCGTTTCGCAGGTCCGCGCCGCGGACAAGCCGGATTTCGCGCGCGATGTCCAGCCGATCTTGTCGGAGAATTGCTACGCTTGCCACGGGCCGGACGCCAAGGCGCGGAAGGCCGACTTGCGGCTCGACACGGCCGAGGGGGCGCTGCGGATGAAAGACCCCGTCGTCGCGCCGGGCAAGAGCGGCGATTCGGAACTGATCCTGCGCATCGTTTCGACGGATGAAAACGAAGTGATGCCCCCGCCGCACGTCAAGAAACCGGTGCCGGCGAAGCAGCTCGCGATTCTGAAGGCGTGGATCGACTCCGGAGCGACTTGGGGCGCACATTGGGCCTTCATCGCCCCGGTCCGGAAGCCGGGTTCCATCGATACATTTGTCCGAGATCGGCTGAATCAAGAAGGGTTGAAGCCGTCGCCCGAAGCGAACCGCGAGACGCTGCTGCGCCGCGTCACGCTCGACCTCACCGGCTTGCCGCCGACGGCGGCGGAGCGCGACGCGTTTTTGAATGACGCTTCCCCCGAGGCGTACACGAAGGTCGTCGACCGGCTGTTGAAGTCGCCGCGCTTCGGCGAGCGCATGGTCTGGGAGTGGCTCGAAGCGGCCCGGTACGCCGACAGCAACGGCTACCAAGGCGACGGCGAACGGACGATGTACCCTTGGCGGGATTGGGCCATCCGGGCTTTCAACGACAACAAACCCTTCGACCGATTCACCGTCGAGCAACTCGCCGGGGACTTGCTGCCCCACGCGACCCCGGAGCAAAAACTGGCGACGGGCTTTCTGCGAAACCACCCGATCAACGGCGAGGGCGGCCGCATCCCCGACGAGAACCGCGTCGATTACGTCATGGACATGGCCGAGACGGTCGCCACCGTTTGGCTCGGGTTGACGTTCAACTGCTGCCGCTGCCACGACCACAAGTTCGACCCGATCGCGCAGAAGGAATATTACGGGCTGTTCGCGTTCTTCAATCGAACCCCGGTGACCGGCGGCGGCGGCGATCCGTTCACCAAGCCGACGCTGGAATGGCCGACCTTGGAACAAACCGCGGCGCTGGCGAAGGCGACGGACACCGCCGCGAAGCTGGGCGCGGAAGTCGCGGAGTTGGAAGCCAAGATCGAGAAGCCGAAAGACTTGCCGAAAGAGATCGCGGAGGCGCTGAAGGTCGTCCCGGCGAACCGGACGAAGGCGCAGATCGACGCGATCGAAAAGAAGTTCGGTTCGGAGAAACCCTACGCCGCCAAGCTCGCCGACCTTGGCAAGGCCGTCGAGTCCCGCGAGAGTATCCGGCGTGGCATTCCCCGAGTGATGGTCATGGAGGATTTGCCGAAGCCGCGGGACTCGTTCGTCTACGCGAAGGGCCTGTACAACAAGCCCGGCGCGAAGGCCGGCCCCATCGTCCCCGCCGTATTGCCGCCGTTGAAGTCCAACAAACCCGACCGCCTCGCGCTGGCGAATTGGCTCGTCGCCAAGGAACACCCGCTGACGGCCCGCGTCACGGTCAACCGCTTCTGGCAGCAGTTCTTCGGCACCGGCCTCGTCAAGACGAGCAACGACTTCGGCGTGCAGGGCGAACGCCCGAGCCACCCGGAATTGCTCGATTGGCTCGCGGTCGAATTCGTCGAATCGGGCTGGGATGTCAAGCGTCTGGTGAAGGCGATGGTCACGAGTTCGACTTACCGCCAAAGCTCGAATGCGACGAAGGAGCAGCGCGAACGCGACCCGGAGAACCGCCTGCTGGCGCGGGCGCCGCGTTACCGGTTGCCGTCCTGGATGATCCGCGATCAAGCCCTCGCCGTCGGCGGGTTGCTCGTCGACAAACTCGGCGGGCCACCGGTGAAGCCGTACCAGCCCGGGGGCGTTTGGGAGGAAGCGACTTTCGGCGGCAAGCAGTACACCCCCGACACGGGGGAGGGATTGTACCGCCGCAGCGTCTACACGTTCTGGCGGCGCATCGTCGGCCCGACGATGTTCTTCGACGTGTCCCCGCGCTTGGTCTGCTCGGTGAAGTCGGGCCGCACGAACACCCCGTTGCACGCGCTGCTTACCCTGAACGACACGACCTTCGTGGAAGCGGGCCGAGTCTTGGCCGAGAAGTTGATGGCCGCGCAGGCAAAGGACGCGGATCGGATCGCCGCGGCCGTCCGGGCGATCCTCGGGCGCGAGCCGAAACCGGCCGAGGCGACGATTTTGCTGGCATCGCTCGAACGTTTGCGCGGGCAGTACAAGAAAGACCCGAACGCCGCGAAGGAACTCCTCGCCGTCGGGGCGACCCAGGCGAACGCGAAGCTCGACCCGGTCGAACTCGCGGCGCTGGGCTCGCTCTGTAATCTGCTCTTCAACTTGGACGAAAGCCTGAGCAAGGAGTGAAGCGGACTCTCACTTGCCTACGTCCACCGCGAGCGGTTTGGGGGCGACTTCCAAATCGACGGGGGGTACCGGGGGCGTGGGGGCCGGCACTCCCGAAGCTTCGAGCAAGCCGCCCAGCGCCCGTTGGATCGCCTTCTGGGCCTCGTCGGGTTTCATCTCCGTGATGCCCTTGAGCGGGGCGCCGACTTCCCAACGGTAAAATTTCTCGACCGGGACCGCAACTGGTTTGGAGTCCGTAGCTGGCTTCGTTTTCCCGGGGCCGGTTTTCACCGGTTCCTTGCCTTCGGTCTCGCCGAGGATCAGGGCGTTGCCGTCGACGCCGTAGATTTTGTAAAGGTGCTTCGTACTCGACTTCTCGTCCGAAAACGCCAGCAGGTTCCCCTCTTTGGGGAACGCCGGGTCTTCCATCCGGCCATCGGGTCGCTTGTCGCTCTTTTTCATCTTCAGGTATCGCTTCGCTTCGATGGTCAGCTTCTCCCCCTTTTGTTGCATGTTGATCTCGAAGTCCAAGTTGTTCCAGACGTCGAAGATTTCGACGTGGGCGGAACCGTCCGACGATTTCACGAGCGTAACCAAACGGATGTACGCGCTGATGTCCGGGCCGGGCGGATCGACCTTGGGCGGCTGTTTGTCTTTGTTGACGACGGCCGGGGGCGGGGGCAGTTTGCCGTGGACCGCGTCTTTACCGACGACGTAAGCGTACTCGCGGGTCGGGTTCGCCAAGATTTCGCTGATCTGATACGGGGCGATCCCCCGGCCGATGTCGGGTGTGGTGTTTTCCATCGAGAACAACCCGGCGGCACCGAAGACCGACCCGGCCGAGACGGGGGCGCTCAGCAGTGTCTTGCGAGAGGGGGCGCCGTCGAGCACCAACGCTTCCGTGACGATCATCACGGTCAAGTCGGCGCGCTCTTTCGCTTGGCGTTTGTCGTCGCCGATCTCGTACGCGTTGTCGCGCTTCAGCGTGAAATTCGTGATCTGATGGAGCAAATTCAGATCGTAATACTTCTTGAGGAAGGCCATCGTGGTGGTGAGGTCGACCTTCGCCATCGTGATCGTGTAGGCGATCTTGGTATAGGCGGGGCGGCCTTTGATCAATTCGGGGATCCCGCGGTTGTCCGGGCCCTTTTCCTTCACGGTGTAGCCGGCGGGCACTTTCGCTTCGAGGAGCAAACGCGTCAGCGCGGCTTGGTACTCGCGTTTGCCGAGGTCGAGGTCGGCGGGGAGACTGCGCGGCAAGATGCCCGCCAGCACCTTTTTGTTGCGCGCTTGCGTGGCGCCGAAATCGTTTTCGGCCGCGGCGTTCTCGGTTTCGAGCGCCCGGTTGGCTTTGCGCTTTTCCAGCAGCGGGAACAGGAGCATGAAGACGAACGCGTAGCCGATGGCCGCGGAGGCGAGGACGGCGACGACCCCGATCAAAACGCGTTCGCGGGACGAGATGTTCACGGGCCACCCCCTTCGAATGGATCCAAGAGCGGCTCTTCGACTTTGGGGGCCGCGGGGACGATCTTCGGGGGGGGCGGCGGCGCCGCTAGCTTCCGTTTGAAGTCGCCCGGCAGACGCGGATACAACTCGGCGTTGATGGTGAACTGCTGGGTTTTGGAACCGGCCCCGCCGCCGGGGGCGAGGCCGCCCTGGGTCATGCGGGCGTTGCCGTAGCCGAGTTCCTTGTTGAGGGTGTCGTTCAACTTCGCCGGCAAGATCGAATCTTCGCCCAAGACCATCAG
>JAYSYN010000176.1:0-14092 GCA_043727575.1 Fimbriiglobus sp. | reverse complement strand
CTTCGGCGTCCGCCCGAACTCCCCGAGTGCGGCGACGAGCGTGCGATCGAGCAAACCCATCGATTCCAATTCGTCGGTCAAGGCGGCGAGACCTTGGTCGAGCCACGGGAGCAAACGCGTTTTGAGCTTGCCCCAGTTGTCGGTGTGGGTGTCCCAGGTCTGGACGATTCCCATGTTCGCTTGGACGATCGGCACGCCGGCTCCGATCAGCCGCCGGGCGAGCAAGAGGGATTGGCCGAAAGGGTTGCGGCCGTAACGGTCGCGGACCTTGGCCGGTTCGAGTTCGAGTTTGAAGGCGTCCGCCACGCGCCCCGAAGCCAGCAACTCGAAGGCCTGCCGCCGGTGATCTCGGAACGCGAGATCGCTGCTCCGGCCCGCCCCCAATTGCTCCAGCAGATCCCTCCGCTGGTCGAGCCGGGTCCGGTCGGTCCCGGCGGGGAGGGCGAAGGCGTCCATCCGGAAGTCCGGCGAATTCGGATCCTGCGTCACGAGCATCGGGTCGTGCGACGGCCCGAGGAACCCGGCGTGCTGGCCGGGCCACGTCAGCGGCCCTTCGATCAGCGAATGCGGCAGCGTGACGCCGTTCGGGATGCCGTCGCGCCGGGGCCGGAGGTAGTCCAAGCCCGCGGCGTAGCAGGGCCAGTCTTTGCGCGACAGGACGTTGTCGAGGTCGGTGCCGCGCTGGTTCGGCATCGTCGCGCCGGTCAGCAAGCGGTGGCTACCGGGCAGATGGCCGTTCTCCCCGTGCGACAGCGACCGCACGAGCGCCCAGCGCTTCATCCGCTCGGCCAGCCGGGGCAGGTGTTCGCAGATCCGGATGCCGGAGACCGCCGTCGCGATCGACCCGAACTCCCCGCGGATTTCGGACGGGGCATCGGGCTTCATGTCGAGCGAATCGAGGTGGCTCAACCCGCCCGTCAGGTTGACGAGGATCACCGAATGCGCGCGGGCCTCCGGGGCGTTCGCGGCCGAGCCGGTCGCGGGGACCGCGAAACCGATGGCGGCGCCCGCCCCGATTTTCAAGAAGTCGCGGCGACCGGGCGATGCGAGTGGGGGCATGGCAAATCCCGACGAAACGTGGAACCGGCGGTGGAGATATCCTACCAGATCGGCCGGTCGCCAGGAAGACTCCGCGTCTCCGTACAATACAAGTATCCCTCCCGCCGACCGAGGCCCGCCATGTCGATGACGATGACCGAACAAGTGTTGGCGAAGGCCGCCCGACGCGACGGGGTTCGCGCCGGTGAGACCGTGTGGGTCGACGTCGACGTGCAGATGACGCACGACGTCTGCGGGCCGGGAACCATCGGCATCTTCAAAAAGCAATTCGGCGCGAACGCGAAGGTCTGGGACGCGGATAAACTCGTCATCATCCCCGATCATTACATCTTCACCGCCGACCCGATGGCGAACCGCAACGTCGACGTGCTGCGCGAGTTCGCCAAGGAACAGGGGCTGAAGTACTACTACGACGTCGGCACCGAGAATTACAAGGGCGTTTGCCACATCGCCATGCCGGAGGAAGGGCACACGCGGCCCGGCGAAGTGCTCCTCGGCACCGACAGCCACACCTGCACCGCCGGGGCCTTCGGCGAATTCGCCACCGGCATCGGCAACACCGATGCGGCGTTCGTCCTCGGCACCGGAAAAACTTGGCTGAAAGTGCCGCCGACGATCCGCGTCGTCTTCACCGGGACCCTGCCACCATATCTTATGGCCAAAGATTTGATCCTCGCCGTCATCGGCGATATCGGCGTGGACGGGGCGACGTACCGGGCTTTGGAATTCGACGGCGACGGTGTCTTCGCGCTGAACATCGAAGAACGCATGACGCTGTGCAATATGGCCATCGAAGCCGGCGGGAAAAACGGCATCATTCCGGCCGACGCGGTGACGACGAAATACGTGGACGAACGCGGCGTCAAGACGGGGAGCAAGCCCTACACGATCTTCAAACCGCAGACCGGGGCCCAGTTTTTCAGCGAGTACGTGTACGACGTCTCGAAGTTGGAACCCGTTGTAGCCAAGCCGCACAGCCCGGACAACAAAGCGTCCGTGACGGAGTTAAAAGGCACGAAACTCGACCGGGCGTACATCGGCAGTTGCACCGGCGGCAAGCTCACCGACTTCCGCGCCGCGGCGGCGATCTTGAAGGGCAAAGAGGTGTGCATCGACACCTTCGTGGTGCCCGCGACGACCGAAGTCGCGCGTGGGCTCGATACGGAAATGATCGGCGGCGTCAGCTTGCGGAACATCTTTCTGAAGGCCGGGGCCAAGATCGGCGATGCGTCTTGTGCCGCCTGTTTGGGAGGCCCGTCGGACACCTTCGGCCGGTTGAACACGCCGATCAGTTGCATCAGCACGACGAACCGGAACTTCCCCGGCCGCATGGGCCACCGCGAGGCGAAGGTCTACCTGGCCTCGCCGCTGACGGTCGCGTCGAGCGCTTTGACGGGGACCATCGAAGACCCGCGGAACTTCATGGCCTGAGGCCACGAGAGACCCAACGAAAAACACCCCCGGAAGTCCGGGGGTGTTTCGCGTGATCGAACTCGGGGAGAGTGGAGTCGGATCAGGTTCGCGGGAACGGATTGACCGGTGGGAGACCCGGGATCGGTTCGATCTGCACGGGCGGTGGAGGGGTCGGTGCCGGCGCCGGCGGCGTGTCCGACGGTGGCAGGAGCGGGGGCGGCGGCGGCGCCCAAATCGGATCCACCAAGACTGGCCCAGTCGGGTTTTCGCGTGTTTCCAGAATTTCGAGTCGCAGACGCATAGGAATCTCCTCGAGTGTGAAGTTCACCGTCTCAGATGAACTCTGGGAGTACTCTAGGCAGAATGTTTCCGAATGTCTGCGCGGATACATGCCCAGACTCGAAATACTTTCAGGCCGATCAAAAAATGGCAGGAATGTGCCTCCCGCGCGAGAATCTTCACCTGAAAATTGCGGCCGCGTCGATTACTCATTCGCCATTCGGTGGAAAAATCGCGCTGCGGATGAGATCGGGTGAGAAAAATCGACTAGGGGCGCCGGTGCAATTCGCATGGCGGGCGCAATCGTAGCACCTCGCCCAATCGGCCCCAGTCGGGTCAATTCTTGCCGAGAATCAAATCGAGGGCCCAGCAACCGCGGGCGTGGAGTTGCGGAATCCGGAAGTGGAGGAGCAATTCTTCGTCGGTGCAGCCTTCTTCCTCGAGCGCGTCGGCGAGGATCGGATAGCGGTCGTAAGCCTGATCGCGATGGATGGCCGCGGCGATGGCCCGGGCCGATTCCGAAACGCGGATCAACCAACCGGGGGGGGGCCGTTCGGCCGTTTGCATCCAAACCGGCACGGCCGTCCGCGGGGCGAACGGGTTGCCGATGATTTCGCGGAAGAGGTCGCAGAGTTCGCGGTGGCGCACCTTCGCGGCCGCTTCGCCCAACCCTTTGCCGGCGTCCCGCGCGGCGGCGGCTTCGACCCACCCGAAGTTGCGGTGGATGGCCACGTCGAGCGGGGTGCTCACCGCCGCGCGGAGGGCGACGGCGGCGGCGTAATGGGCCGTGAGGCGATTGCCCCCGTCGGCTTCGCGCTCGAGGCGCTGGGCGTCGGTGTCCGCGCGCCGGAACGCGTCGAGGGGGGCGGCGCCTTCCGCGTAGTTCTCGATTGCGGTCAAAATCGGCCGGACGCGTTCGGCGGGGAGGTGGCCGAGCACCATCCGGCAGGCCGCGCACATCAGCAGTTGCAGCTTGCGCGAACTCGTCCGGGTGCAGATGTAGCGCCGCATGGTGTTGGCGCCGGTCGTCGTCGTTTGCCAGTCGATTTCAGTCATGGTTCTGCGACATTTTAGCCGATCGCCGCCGGCCCTTGAACCCCAACCGGCTCAAGGCGGTGGGGAATCGAGCGCGGCCGCGTAGACCGCGCGGATCGCGCCGCGCACGGCGTTCAATTCCGCCCGGAACACCGCGGCCGCCGGCGTCCCGTCTTCGGCTTCGAAGCCGGCGCGGCGGGCCAATTTTTCGAGGTCGTCCCGATCCTCCGGGATTTCCGTCAGCGGGCGGTCCGTCACGATGCGCAGCCGCGCTTCGACGAAGCGCAAAAACGAGTAGCCCCGCCGCAGCGTCTCGATTTGTTCGCCCGGGAGCAATCGCGCCGCTGCGAAGGCGTCGAGGGCGTCCCAAATATTCGGTTGCAGAATCGCCGGGTGACCCGCCCCGTGCCGCAGCATCAGCCACTGGGCGAGGAACTCGACGTCGACCAACCCGCCGGCGGCCCGCTTCAAGCTCCTCGGGCTCGCGGCCGCTTCCATCCGCGCCCGCATCGAGCGGATTTCCTCGGCGATGGCCCGATGGTACGGTTGGCCGAGCAGCGCCGCGTGAATTGACTCCAAAGCCACCGCGGCGAACTCGCCGTCGCCCCGCAGCACCCGGGCCCGCGTCAGCGATTGCCGCTCCCAGAGTTGCGCGCCGGTCCCGCCGAAGTAGCGCCGGAACTCTTCGAGCGGCAGGACCAAACTCCCCGATTTCCCCGTCGGCCGCAGCCGCATGTCGACTTCGTACAGACGGCCGAGCGGCCCGGTGCGGCTCGTCCGTTGGATGGCGCGCTGCACCAACTCCGTGAAATAATGAAAGTTGGTCGTCGGCTCGCATCCTTGGGAGTCCCCCAAAAGCGTGAGCCCGTCCCCCTCGTAAATGAGGAGCAAATCGAGGTCGCTGTGGTAGCTGATCTCCCGGCCGCCGAGTTTTCCCAAGCCGAGTAACGCGTAGCGGCACTCGTCGCCGCCCGGCCCGCGCGGGCTTCCCAACCGGGATCGCACGGTCGGTTCCACGAGGTCGAACACCGCGTTCAAAATTGTATCGGCGACGGCGCTGAGCGCGGCGGTCGTCTCGCGGATGTCGGCCTTCCCCAGCAAATCGCGCACGCCGATGCGCAGGAATTCGTCGTCTTGGAAACTCCGCAGGATCGGGTCGGGGTCGCTGGCCCCGCGCAGCAGTTCGCCGAGTTCGGCCGCGAGTTCCCCCGCGCGGCGCGGTTGGTCGAGCATCAGGCTGTCGAGGAGTTGATCTTCCATCCCCGCGTTGCGGATCAGAATCGCCGAGAGGTACGGGCTGTAGGCGCAAAGATCGACGTACAGCTTCAAACTGGCCGGGTTGAAACTGAAGAGTTCGTACAAGACCGCTTTGGCCCCGAGCGACGCCGTGACCTGCTCGAAGCTGTTGAGCGCGCCGTCCGGGTCGGGGGTCGCGGCGAGGGCCCGGAGCAATTGCGGGGCGATGCTGGCGAGGAAGTGCCGGCAGCGACGGTGCGAGAGAAACGGCACCGATTCTTGCGCGAGCCGGTTGAGGTTGAGGTACGCCGTGGGGATGTCGCGGAACGGGTAGCGGCCCAAGGCCGCGCGGATCGCCCCGGCGTCCGGGTTCGGATCGAGGATCAAATCCGACTCGGGTTCGGCTCGGCCTTCCGATTCCGCGAACGTCTGATGCAACAGGTGGTCGAGGATCGTCCGGTCGACGGCGGTTTTGTCGATGTAGTCTTTCAAAAACAATTCGAGCGGCTCGATGGCGAGGGCGCGGGTATCGAACGTCGCGCCCGGCCGCTCGTCGATGGGGGAGCGGCGCTGGGCCGGAAATTCCGAGACGGGGAGCGCCGCCTCGGGGACCGGCGCGGCGACCGCCGCGCCGTATCCCATCCGGAGGGCCAACTTCCGCAGTTCGTCGGGCGAGGTCGGCAACCGGTGGGTTTGCCAGTCGAAGAGCAATTGCAGACGGTGTTCGGTCTTCCTCAAAAACCGGTACGCGTCGGCGAGGATGTACGTTTCTTGCGGGGTCAAGCAGCCGGCCATTTCGAGCGCTTCGAGCGCCAGCAGGGTGTTCCGCTGCCGCACGGCCGGGAGGTCGCCGCCGTTGAGCAACTGCAGGAACTGCACCGTGAATTCGATGTCGCGGATGCCGCCGCGGCCGGTCTTCACGTCGAGGTCGTCGATGCCGGCCCGGGTCGCCCGGAGTTCCATTTGCCGCTTCAGCGCCTTGACCTCGTTGATTTCGGAGAAGCTGAAATACTTCCGGTAGACGAACGGCTGGAGCGCCTTCACCACTTGCTTGCCGAGGGGGGAATCGCCGGCGACGTGGCGGAGTTTGATGAGCGCCTGCCGCTCCCAGGTGCGGCCCATGACGTCGTAGTAGCTGAGGGTGCTGGACAACGAGCGCGCCAACGGCCCGCGGTGGCCTTCGGGTCGCAAGCGGAGGTCGACGCGGTAGGCGAAACCGCGGTCGGTGTGCGAGGCCAAGAGGCGGATGACTTCGGTGACGACGCGGGAATAGAACTCGGAATTGGGCGCGGCGCCGGCGCGCTTGCCCGTCGTCTCGCCGTCTTCGTCGTAGACGAACATCAGGTCGATGTCGGACGAATAATTGAGTTCGTCGCCGCCGAGTTTGCCGAACGCGAGCGCCACGATGCGGGCCGGCTGACCCGCCGGTGTCATCGGTTGACCGAGCTTCTTCACTTGGTTCATCAGCGCCGTGTGAACCGCGACTTTCAACGACGAATCGGCGATCCGGGCGAGGTCCCGCGTGATCTCTTCGAGAGGTCGATCGCGGAGGATGTCGTTGACGCCGACGCGCAGCGTCTGCAATTGGCGGTAGCGCCGGAAGGCCCGCAAGATGCCGTTGTCGTCGTACGCCGCATCGACGGCGGCCCGCAAAATCGACGTGAGTTCTTCCGTCGAGGGGTTGCGGCGCGGGGCCGCGCGGACGATTTCCAACGCCTCGGGGTAAAGGATCAAGGTGTCCGCGAAGAACTGCGACGCGGCCAACAGTTGCAGGGTCTCTTCCAAGCCCCGACCCCGCTGCTCGAGCATCGCCGGCAATTGCTCCCGCGCCGCCGGCACAGCCAGCAGCCGCTCGAAGTTGTTGAGGGCCATGTCCGCATCGGCGGTCCGCGGCAACTCCCGGCGTAGCACCGTCTCGACGGCCGGCCAGACGGCCGCACCGATGTGTCCGGTAAGCGCTTCGCGGTTGCGCTTGGCCCGCTCGGGATCGCGGAACAGTTTTCGGGGCAGGGTCATGCGCGCTTCATAAAAAGGGTCGTCATTCTGGCTGATTCCTGAAAGCTGGCCGCTGACAACTGTCGCTTTGAAAACATCGGGTATTGGAACAGTGTTCAGCAATTCGCGATCAAAAACTGCCCGCCGGCCAACCCCGATTGACGAACCCCCCCGCCCCACGCTATGTCGCCCCATCAGTGTACACCTCGACCCGGGGATTCGTGATGGCTCGAGTACTTCTCGCGGTTCTACTGTGTTCGGCTCCGGCATTCGCCCAAACCGTGAAGCTCGGCGAGGATCTGCAACCGGGCGAGTACCACCGGTACGAATTGGAATTGTCCGTAGGCGGGAAGCTCAAGATCGGCAAGGCCGAAGGTCTGCCGTTGCGGGCCGAGGCGAGCCATCGGTTCGTCGAGCGCGTCGAAGCGACCGACGCCCGCGGCGGGGCGGGCAAAGTCATCCGCCACTACGACAAAGCCAAATCGACGACGGTCGTGGGCGGCGAAAAATCGGCGCGCGAACTCGCGGCCGACCGCCGGCTGACCTTCGCCGGGCGCACCGATTCCGGCACGCTGCACTACAGCCCGCTCGGGCCGCTGTCCCGCGACGAACTCGAACTGATCGCCGAACACTTCGACACGATGGTGCTCGCGGGCCTGCTGCCGAACAAAGAAATCAAAGTCGGCGAGACTTGGGCGCTGGCGAGCGAGGCGACTCAGTACGCGTGCCAGTTCGAGGGGATCACGAAGAACGAATTGACGGGGACTCTCGTTTCGGTCGAGGCCGGGGTCGCCCGGTTCACCATCGCGGGCAAGGCCGAGGGGGTCGAGGCCGGCGCCGCGACGAAAACCGCCGTCCTCGCCAGCGGCGCTTTCGACGTGAAATCGAGCCGCATCACCGAATTGAATTGGGAACAAACCGACGACCGGGGCCAAGGCCCGGCCAGCCCGGCCGCCGAGGTGACGGCCACCGTCAAGCTCACGCGCGCGGTCCTCGCCGAGGAACCGAAAGAACTTTCCGCCGCCGTTCGCGAGAAGTTCCCGGCCGGGAAAGCCCCGCCGGAAGCGACGCTGCTGCGGCACGCGGACCCGGACGGCAAGTACAGCTTCATCTACCCGCGCGAATGGGTCATCGTCGGCCGTACGGACGAACACCTCGTGATTCGCTTGGTCGAAAAGGCCGAGTTCATCGCGCAGGTCACGCTCAGCGCTTGGAAGAAAGCCGAGCCCGGCCGACACGCGACGGCCGAGGAGTTCAAAGCGAGCTTCGCCAAGTTGCCGGGTTGGGAACCGGCCGAAACGACCGAAGATGGCGCCGTCACCGCCCCGGCGGGCCACTGGCTGTACAAGGTCGGCGCGAAGGGCAAACAGAACGGCACGGAGGTTCTGCAAACCTTCTATCTGTTCGCCGGGCCCAACGGCGATCAGATCGCGGTGACCGTCGTCGCCAGTCCGGACAAAGGTGGCAAGACCACCGCGCGGGAAGGGCAACTGCTCGGGGCGATCGTTTTTCCGGCCCCGAAGAAGTGACGGCGGTGAATCGCGAAGATCGAATGGCGAATGACGATCGCCGCGCGGTATTGTAAAGAAAGGGTATAGGACGATGCCCGCGGCCGACCGGCCGCACTCCATCACAAGACCGGACTCGTTGAGGGCGGTATGCGGATCGGCGTCGTCAGCGATACACACGATCGGGGCGAAGCGGTCGCGGAAGCGCTCCGGTTGTTCGCCGACCAACGGGTGGAGTTGATCCTCCATTGCGGCGACATCGAATCTCCCGACACCGTCTTGATGTTCCGCGACGTACCCACCCACTTCGTCTTCGGCAATTGGGATAAAGACCGCCTCCGCTTGGCCGCCGCCATCAAAAGCATCGGCGGGCATCACAACGAGAGCTTCGGCGCCATCGACCTCGGCGGCAAACGCGTCGCTTGGGTCCACAGCCACGAGCGCCATCAACTCTACCAACTCGAACACTCGGATTATTTCGACTACGTTTTCTACGGCCACACCCATGTCCGCGAACAGCACAAGACCGGCCGCACCGTCGTGGCGAACCCCGGCGCGCTCTTCCGCGCGAACCCCAAAACCTGCATCGTGCTCGACACCGACACCGGCGAAATCAAACCGATCATGATCTCGACGCCCGGCAAAATCGGCGATTCGACGCACGTCCTCCCGGGCCTGCGTGGCAACTCCGTCGTCGGTTTCCCCGGCCTGCCCGCCGCGGCCCTGGTGCCACCGATCCCCGATCCGCCCGGTGAGCCGGCCCCGGAATGATCCGCCACCTCCTCGACTGGCTCCTCCGTTACTACTGGCTCGGCTACGGTTTCGTGCTGCTCTGCTGGGCCGGTTGGTTCCTTCAATCGGTCTGCGGAGACCCGCCGTACGACTACCTCGGCCTCGTCGTCACGATGGATCACCTCGCTTTCTACACGGCGGGGCGGATCGCACTGGACCCGAATCTGCCCGCCGGAGCGATGTACGATCACGAGTTCGTCGCCCGGTACCAAGCCGGGCTGTTTCCCGGCAAATGGGCCGGGCTCGAAGCGTTCCGCAACCCGCCATTCTACGCGCTGCTGTATACGCCGACGGCGTGGCTCCCGTATCAATGGAGCGCCTTGATCTGGAGCGCGATCTCGCTGCTCGCACTCGGGCTCGGCGTTCGCTGGCTCGCCCCGGCGCGGCCGTGGTACGTCCTCTGGCACGCCGTCGGGTTCTACCCGGTGCTCGCCGTCATGCAGTTCGGGCAGAACAGCCTGCTGAGCTTCGCGATCTTCTGTGGGACGTACCGCCTCCTCGCGAACCGCCGGCCGTTCGCCGCGGGGTTGGTCGCGGGGTTGCTCGCTTTCAAACCGACCCTGCTGCTCGGCTTGGTCTTTTGGGCGCTGCTCGACATCCGCCGGAAGTGGCCCTGCGCCCTCGGCGCCGCGACAACGGCCACGCTGCTCTGCGCGGGCAGTTACCTCTGGATTCCGACGGCCTGGGAGCAGTTCGTGGCGACGCTGCCGGGGAATTTGAAATTCGACAGCTTCGAGTGGTGGAAAAATCACACCCCCCGGGCATTCGTGCGATTGCTGGTCCCGAGTACCGTCCACACTTCGTGGGAAACTGCGGCGACTGTGGTCGGGGCGCTGATCGGCGCGGCATGGTTCGTGCACATTTGGCGAACCCATTGGCTAGACTTGCGGGCGATGTTCGGGGCGGTGATCCTGCTGACGCTGTGGGCGTCGCCGCATGCGTTGATCTACGAATGGGCCATCGCCTTCGCGGCGGGGTACCTCTGGTGGGAGCGGGCGCCGGATCGTCGGGAATGGCGGATTCCGCTGGCGGCGATGTGGTTGGCGCTGTTGATCGCCACCGATTTCTGCCGGTTGCAAGTGTGGCTGTGGTCGAAGCTCGACCCGGGGCGCAGCCAGGCCGTGTGGGAAGAACACCCCGAAGGCCGCGGGGTGATTTTGCTGCAAATCAGCATCCCGGCCGCGGTATGGTTCGGGTGGACCGCGTTGCGGAAACTGCGCGCCGAACGTCCGGGGCCGGGCGCAGAACAACCGCCGGCAATCGATACAAAACGCGGGTCGGCCGTGTGACTCGCCCCCGCCGATTTCTCTTTTCGACCGATTCGGATGACTGTCATGCCCGCTCCCCGTCGCGTTGGCTTGTGGCTCGTCGGAGCCTTCGGTGGCGTCGGTTCCACGACCGCCCTCGGCTTGGCCGCGCTCGCCAAAGGGCTGACCGAGCCCGTCGGCATAGTCACGGCCTTGCCGCGCTTCGCCGCCGTCGATTTCGATGCGCCGCCGGCGTTCGTCGTCGGTGGTCACGACATCCGCCAGACGTCGTTCAGTCGCTCCGCCGCGGAGTTGATGGCCCGGAGCAACGTCTTCAGCGAAAGCCTGTTGCAAGCTTGCGCCCCGCAGTTGGAGATTTGGAGCGCTAACGTCCGCCCGGGGGTCGTCTACCGGCCGAGCAGCGTCATCGCCGCGCTCGCGGACCGACCCGACGTGCGCCGCGCCGAGACGCCGAAGCAGGCCGTCGCCGCGATCGAACAAGATTTGAAATTCTTCGCCGCCGAGCACCGCCTCGATCAAGTCGCCGTGATCAACGCGTCGTCCACCGAACCGCTCTTCGACCTCGGCGACACCCACAAAACTTTGAGTGCCTTGAACACCGCACTCGACCGTCACGAGCCGGTCCTGCCGACGAGCGGCCTCTACGCCTACGCCGCGATCAACGCGGGCTTCGCCTACGTGAACCTGACTCCGTCACTCGGGGCGACGCTGCCGGCGCTCGAAGAATTGGCCGTCGCCAAGAAGGTGCCGCACGCGGGTCAAGATGCCAAGACCGGCGAGACGCTGCTGAAGTCGGTGCTCGCGCCGATGTTCGCCAAGCGCAACCTCAAGGTGCTGAGTTGGGTCGGCCACAATATTCTGGGCAACCGCGACGGGCTGGTGTTGAACGACCCGCAGAATAAGGCCAGCAAGGTCAGCAGTAAGAACGCCCTGCTCGGAGAACTGCTGGGTTACAAGCCGCAATCGCACGTGAGCATCGAGTACATCGAATCGCTCGACGATTGGAAAGTGGCGTGGGACCACATCCATTTCGAGGGGTTCCTGAACACCAAAATGACACTGCAATTCACTTGGCAGGGCTGCGATTCGATCCTCGCCGCGCCGCTGGTCATCGACTTGGCCCGGCTGATTCTGCTAGCCCAACGCCGGGGGGAGTCCGGATCCGTCCGGGCGCTGGCGAGCTTCTTCAAATCCCCCCTCGGGGTCAAAGAACACGACCTGGCCACGCAATTCGGCCTGCTCGAAGCGTATTTGCTGCACTGAGGGGTAGCTCCGAAGGAGCGTCGACTCTTCGGCCCAAAGGGGCCGACTCACCGCCCCAAGGGGTCCGTCTCACCGCCCCAAGGGGGCCGACTTTTACAGCCCAGGGCGGAAGCCCTGGGGGTTCCCGGACGGGAGATTCTTCGCCCCGAAGGGGCCGGCGTGGGGGAGGTCGGACGACGGCCCCGTTGGGGCGAAGAAAAGAGACTGACCTGAACCCAAGGCTTCCGCCCTGGGCTGTAAAAGTCGGCCCCCTTGGGGCGAAGAGTCGGCCCCGTCCCCGCCAAGATTGTGTAATCTGTACGCGCAGTCCTTTCCCTCCCACGGAACCCGCCGCCATGACCCTTCCCCGAATGACCCGCCGCGGCGCCCTCCGCACCGCGGCCGCCGCGCTCGCCTTGCCGTCGGTCTACCGCGTTTCCAAGGCCGCCCCCAGCGAGACGCTGCTGCACGTCAGCGTCGGCGCGGGCGGCATGGCCGGCTCGGATCTCGGGTCGCTGACCGCGAGCAAGAACCTCAAGCTCGTCGCCGTCGCCGACGTCGATTCCAAAGCGTTCGAATCGAAGGGTTTCGCCGACCTCAAGAAGAAGTTCCCCGACTTGAAGACGTACACCGACTGGCGCGAGATGTTCGACCGGGAGAAGTTCGACTCCGCGAACATCTCGTGCCCCGATCACATGCACGCCGCGCCGACGATGCGGGCCATTCAAAGCGGCAAGCACGTCTACACCCAGAAACCGCTGACGCAGACGATCTTCGAAGCCCGGCGGCTCACGCTGGCCGCGAAGGAGGCGAAGATCGTCTCGCAGATGGGCATTCAAGTCCACTCGTCCGCCAAGCACAAGACGCTCGTCGAATTGATCCACGCCGGGGCCATCGGCGAAGTCAGCGCCGTCCACAGTTGGAGCGGCAAGGACTGGGGCGACGCCGCGAAGAAACCCGATCGCAAGGATGCCGCCCCCGAGAATTTGGACTGGGACAAATGGCTCGGCGTCTCGGCTGAAATCCCTTTCCTCGGCGGCGGCTACTACCACCCCGGCAACTGGCGTAAGCGCCTCGCCTTCGGCACCGGCACCTTCGGCGACATGGGTTGCCACATCCTCGACCCCGTCTTCGGGGCCATCGGCGTCGGCAATCCGAACTCCATCGTCAGCACCGGCGACGCTCCGAACGACACCAACTGGGGCCTGAACTGTCGGGTCGAGTTCGTCTTCCCGGGTACGAAGTACACGACGAAGACCGTCACGCTGACGTGGTACAACGGCCAAAGCAAGCCGTCGGAAGACGTACTGAAATTGATCGAGCCGCACAAATTCCCCGGTCAGGGGTCGATCCTCATCGGCACGAAGGGGGTGCTCTTTTCCAACTACGACGGCGGTACACTCGCCCTGCTGCCCGCCGACAAGTTCGTCGATTTCAAGATGCCGAGCATCCAAGGCGACAACCACTACCTCCAATTCGTCGATGCGGCCCGCGGCGTCGGCAAGACGAGCGCCCCGTTCGAGTACGCCGGCCCCCTCACGGAGATGGTCTTGCTCGGCTGCCTCGCCACGCGGTTCCCCAAGAAGGAACTGAAGTGGGACACCGAAAAGATGGAGTTCACCAACCTCCCCGAAGCGAACCGGTTCGTGAAGAAGACCTACCGCAAGGGTTGGGAGGAAAAAGGGCTGAGTTGATTCCCCCTGCCGGTGCGGCGCATCGAGAGATGCCACGCACACGGGTGTATTCTCAACGCGTTCCAGGTCGACACTGCTCTGCGAAAAGCGATCTTGCTCGCCCGAGAAGGACACAACTCATCCGAGCCGAGACAGTCGCTTTTCGCTCCGCGAAAAGTAGCTGAACTCGCCCGCGACTCGCGGAACTCGAGTGCTGGTGGGAACCACTTTTCGCGGAGCGAAAAGCGACTGTCCCGGCTCGGTCATTTTCGGAGAACTCGACAACGGAAGGGTATCCCTCCGGATTTTGCCACGGCGTTAGGCGGCGGTCCAGAGGTCGTTCCACTCCGGGGTGTCGCAGAGGGCTAGAGCCTGTTATTGACTTTAGGGTCCTGTTTTCAGGCGTTTTCGCCGCTGGTAGCTCGAAAAAGGCCGCCGAAAGTCACCTGGCCGGCGAAATAGCCCTGAAATCGAACAAATAAGTCAATAACAGCCTCTAGCAGGGTGTTGAAAAACTCCGGGAGATCGAATTATAAGAGCCATTACAGCGTTCAAGTTTGATATCCATCCACAGAATCGCAACTTGAACGCT
>JAYSYN010000175.1:0-14149 GCA_043727575.1 Fimbriiglobus sp. | reverse complement strand
TCGAATCCATGACTCCGCTCCGCAATCGGGGAAAGCGGATAACGTGCTCAGAAACAAACCTTTACGAACAGGTCACTTTTCGGATAGCTTCTAAGTTGCCGATGTCCCGATGAACTTTAAGATGGAGCTTGCGCGGAATCGGGGCTTTCAACCGCCGATTGCTTTCACCGAAGTGGATACTGGTTTGATCGGTAGTCAATGCGGACAAGCTGGTGCATGTCGTGTGGAGTTGAGGCGCTTTGTGGCCCGCGTCCGTTAACGGTCGCAACGAAAGTGTCACTTTTCTCCGCACCAAACCCACCTGCTGCGGCGTCCGCCGCGTCAAATCCATCTTCACCGTGACTTCGGCCGTGCCGTTGGCGGGAACCGTCAGCCGGCGCGGGGAGATCTCGCCGCAGTCGCAGCTCGATTCGAAGTCCAAGATCTCGATCCGCTTGTCGGTGCGGTTGGAAATGGGTACGGTCAGAATCGCGTCACTACTTTCCCAGACTTCGCCGAGGTCTTGTTTGCCATCGGCGATGTAAAGGGCCGGCAGCGGTGGTTCGGGCTTGGCTTGCGTCGGCGAGTCGGACCGCATCGCCCGGGCGGTGACGACGCCGGACAACACCGCGAGTGCGGTGCCGACGACCCCGATCACGACCCAACGGCGGAGGCTCATTTTTCCGGTCCCGGTGCCAGCGGAACTAACTTAAAAGCAATGTTACTCTCCCACCACCAGCGCAGTCAACGCCGAATGTCAAATAATTCCCATCTTGTCAGAAAAGCGGACCGCTGTGCGTGTCGATTTTTTAATTCCTGCCTCGTTTTCGGTGAGAGCAGGCGCCGTAATCCGTTGCGGCGCCGGATCTGTCCAGCGTTTGGAAATGATTCCAGCTTTTTGCAATGGTTCCACGGATGGGTGTGTGCTTTCCGGCTGGAATCATTTGCCCGACGAGTGAGCCTCAATCCGAACCAGGAATGACAATTCTACTTTTGGATGCCATTCGTCGAACTCGACTTAACTACAACATCCTCCATGAACTACTTCCTTTTCATGCTGTTGGCGGCGGGGGCCGGCGGGTGCATCGCCCTGCAAGCGTCCGCGAATAGCAAATTCCGGCAGAACCTCGCCACGGATCCTTGGGCGGCGCCACTGTGGGCGTCCTATTTTTCGATCTGCGGGACGGTGATAGCCTCCAACTTGGCGATGCTGGTCTTCCGGCCGCCGGCGCCGACGTGGGATTCGATGCGGAACACCCAGTGGTGGAACTGGATCGGTGGGCCGCTCGGGACGCTGATCGTCCTCGCCGGGGCATCGCTGGTGCGCGAACTCGGCGCGGCCGCGTTCATCGCCCTCGTCGTCGGCGGGCAGCTCGTCTGCTCGCTGCTGCTCGACCACTTCGCGCTGCTCGGCCTCGATGAAAAGCCGATCTCGCCGGGCAAGATCGGCGGGGCGCTGCTCGTCATCGGCGGTGTGCTGTGCATCAAGTTTCTGTGATCGTCGTCGGCGCCGGTCTGGCCGGGACGACGCTCGCCTGGCAACTCCGCCGCCGGGGCCTGAGCTCCGCGCTTGTGGACAAAGCCGAAGCGGTGACCTCGTCGCGTGTCGCGGCGGGGTTAATGACGCCGATCACAGGCAAGCGGCTCACGAAGACTTGGCGGCACGACGATCTCTTCCCAACGGCCGTTACCTTTTACCGCAGCGTGGAATCCGAGACGGGTGCGAGCTTTTTCCAATCTCGCCCGATCGTGCGGATCTTCAAGAACGACCGAGAGCGGGCGAACTTTGCACAAAAGGGCACCGAGTTCGGCGATCTCGTCCGCGCGCCGGAACCCCCGTTGAATCCGGATTGGCTCCCGGTGTCCGACGGCTTCGAGATGCCGACGGCCGCGCAGCTCGATGTGCCGAAATATCTCGATGCGTCGCGGGCCTTCTTCGGTGAACAATTCGTCGAAGCGGATGTCGCGCCCGAGGACATCGCGGTGTCGGCGCAGGAGGTATCCGTGCCAAAGTTGGGGCTCCGGGCGGACCGCTTGATCTTCTGCCAAGGCTTCGCGGCGAGTCGGAATCCGTTGACGGGCCACCTCCCGTTCCGCGCGGCCAAGGGGGAAATCCTGACGGTGCGGATCGACGGCTTCGACGAGCGCCGCACCGTCAACAACGGGCATTGGCTGACGCCCGCCGGCCATGGACTGTGGCGATTCGGCGCGACCTATTCTTGGAGCGACTTCTCGAATACGCCGACCGCAGGAGCCCGCGTCGAACTGGAAGTCGGTTTGAAGGCGATGGTGAATCGCCCTTTCGAAGTTATCGATCAGCAGGCGGCGGTCCGGCCGATCCTCGCAGGGCAGAAGCCGTGGATCGAACTTATGGAAGGATCGCGGATCGGCGTGTTCAACGGGCTCGGTTCGAAGGGCTCGCTGATGGCCCCGCACTTCGCGGGGGAGTTGGCGGACAGGCTCGCCGATTGAAGCTATTTCTTACCTAAGCAATACACGGAGCCCTTCTCGGTGCCGACCACGATGCAGTCGGGGCCGACGGCGGCGGAACCGGTGATCCCGCTGTCGAGCGTCACTTCTTGGAGCTTCTTGCCGGTCTTCAAATCGAGGACGTAGAACTCCGCGGTGCTCGACTGGCAACCGACGTAAACGCGGTCGCCGACGATGACGGGCGAGGCGTCCACGGTGTTTTCGCAGGCGAAGTTCCACACTTCTTTGCCCGTCTTGCGGTCGAGGGCATACACCTTTTTATCGCGGCTCCCCGTCACGACGAATTCCTCCGTCACCGCGGCGGACGCGTAGAAAGGTTGCGCCCGCCGGGCCGGTTCGAAGAGCCACGCTTTCTTCTTCACTTTCAAATCGATGGCGATGACTTGGTTCGTCATCAGGCCGACGTAGGCGAAGTCCCCCGCGAGGGCGGCGGTCGCCGCGGCTTGGCCGCCGAGTTCGACGTTCCAGAGTTCCTTGCCGGTGCCGATGTCGATGGCGTGCAGAATGCTATCGCACCCGGCCACGAAAGTCGTGCCATCGACGACGGCCGGGGAACCGTTGACCGGCCCTTCGATTCCGAAGTCCCAAGTTTTTTTGCCGTCGGCGCCGAGGCAGTAGAGTTTGGAATCGTGCGAGCCGACGAGGATGCGGCCTTTGTGGAAGTTGGCCCCGGAAGTGATTTCGCCATCGGTGGCGAACTTCCAGAGTTCTTTACCGGTACCGAGTTCGACCCCGTGGACGGTCCCTTCAACATCGCCGACGACGATCAATTGGCCGTCGACCGCGGGCGACGCTTTCATCGGCCCGAGCTTGACCTTCCACTTCTGCTTGCCGGTGGCCAACTCGAGCGCATAGAGGTGCTTGTCCATCGAGGCGACGTACACGACCCCGCCGACGATGGCCGGCGCCCCTTCGATGCCGTCGCCGGTTTTGAAGGCCCAGCGCTCGTCGAGTTGGTCCGGCAACTTCGCCGCGCCGGTGCCGGACATCTTGGCATCCCCGCGGAACAGGGGCCAATCGGCGGCCGTCGCCGTCAGGAGGGAAAGCGCCAATCCGACGGCGGTCGCGAAGGGTCGGGTCATGCGTCACCACGCTGCTTGGTAAATCGTCAATATCTCCGGTTCCCCGACGGCGCGGGGGTTGAACCGGGCCGTCCATTGTTCGTTGGCTTCGACGGCCATTAGGTGAAGGATACCCTCGCTGATGCCGAAATCCTTCAGGCGAGTCGGCAATCCTGCGGCGCGGACCAAATCGGCGACGCGATCCGCGAGCGCCTCGGCATCGGGGTTCAGGTCGCGGTAAAGGTCGCCGCCGGCGGCATTGAACCGGACGACGTGTGGCAGCAGGATGCCGATGGCGGTGCCGTGCGTCAGGCCGTAATGGGCCGTCAGCGGGTTGGCGCAGCTGTGGCAGACGCCGAGCATCGCGGCTTCGATGGCCATGCCGGCGAAGTGGGAACCGAGCTGCATCGCGGCCCGGGCCGCGAGGTTCTGCGGATCGCGCAACACGATCTCGAAATTCGGCTCCAAGTGCTTCCAAGCGGCGAGCGAACACATCCGCGAGAACGGGTTCGCCTTGGTGCAGACTAGCGACTCCACCGCGTGGGCGATGGCGTCGATGCCCGTGACGGCCGTGACCATCCTCGGTTGCGAGAGGGTCAATTCGGGGTCGAGGATCGAAACGCGGAACGCGGCTTTTTTGTCGCCGCATGCCATCTTCATATGCGACGACGAATCGGTGATGAGCGCGTAACTCTGCGCTTCGCTGCCGGTGCCCGAAGTCGTCGGGACGCCGACCGACGGCAGCATCGGCTTGGTGGCTTTGCCGTGGCCTTTGTAATCGGCCATCGTCCCGCCGTTGGTCAGCAGGAAGTTGATCCCTTTAGCGCAGTCCATACTCGACCCGCCGCCGACGGCGACGATGCAGTTGATTGCATGACGCCGGGCGACCGCGACCCCGGCGATAACTTCGCGTTCGGTCGGATTCTCTTTGACGCCATCGAACGTGAACACGCTGACCCCGGCCTCGGCGAGACATCGCTCCGCGCGCCGGGGATGACCGGAGGCTTCCAAGCCCGGATCGGTGACGAGCAACGCCCGCGTCGAATCGAGGCACCGAACCACTTCGCCGAGGCGGTTGATCGCCCCCGGTCCGACGATCACGCGGCCGAGGGGTTGGTAATCAACCACGGGCCAGGGCGAGAGCGCGCTGCTTGTAGAGGTGGGTGAAAAGGTTCCCTTCATGCGGCTGTTCCCACGTCAATCGATTCGTCGGCAAGGCCCCGATGTTCAGCCGCTCGATGTGCGGGCACGCCATCGCGTCGGCGATGAAGGCCGGGTCTTCGGTGATGACGCTCGCCGCGAGCGTGTAGCCGATCCGCTTCAGAATATCCGCCTGCGGGCATTCTATGACGCTCGCATAGGGGAAGAGGAACTCCTTGTTCGCCAGCGGGTGCTCCGGGGTTTCGCAGCGCATCACCGCGGGCAGCAGGTAGGCGATGCGGCCGTCCTTCACCAACCGCGGCAGAGTGCGGTACTTCGCCGTCACATCGGTCGCACCGGGCGTCTTCAGCCCCTCTTCGAGCATATTGTTGATCGCCTCGGCGACTTCGGGCTTGGCGAAGGCGGAGATTTCGCAATCGGGGTCGTCCCAGGCGCGGGGTTTCATCGCCCCCAATCGCTTCGCCAATGCATCGGCGATTTTGTCGGCGTTGCGGGGCGTCCATATGGCCGAGGCGTTCACGCAGGCCCGGCCGCCGTTGGCCGCGACCGATTCCACGAGGATGTCGATGTGCTTCTCGTAGTTGTCGGCTTCGTCTTCACCGAAGATGATTTTGCTGTAGCCGGTGCCGTGGATTTCGACGCGGTGGTCGTTCTTGTACGGGGCCATGGTGCGGTCGTCGCCGAAGGCCATGCTTCGCCCGCAGAGGCGCAAGATGTCACCGGCCCCGGCGTGGTCGGCCGGGAGGAAGCCGAGGAACTGGCTCGGGATGCCGGCTTTGATGAAGGCTTGCAGCACGCGGAACGGCGTCCAGGGTTCTTCGCGACCCGGCTTCAACAACAACGGCATTTTCAAGGCGAGCGTCGGGACCCAGAGCGAGTGGACGCCGGGGGAATTCGACGGGAGCACCGCGCCGAAGACATCGCTCGTCGGGAAGAAGGCCTGCATCCGTCCGGATTTCGTGGAGTAGCCTTGATCGAGGGCTTCGAGATCGAGCCCGCGCATCAGACCGCCGAGGACTTCTTCGATGTGGCCGAGGACGTAGTGGACTTTCAGCGCGTTCCGCTTGCAGAAGACCATCGGGCTGCCGGTGGTCGCGGACAAGTTGCGGACGTACTCGTCGAAGGTCTGCTCGGAGTCGCCGCAGGGCAGGGTCGCGTTGACGAAGTAATCCGCGGCTTTCTTGTACATGGCGAGGATGTCGCGGATGGGGATGGCGCGGAGTTCCTTGTGGGCGCGCTCCATCTGCCCGATATCGCGGGCGATCTGGCTGCCCGTGACTTGGCTGACCTCCGCCACCGGTTCGCCGGTGACGTGGTGGATCAGCGTCGCCTTGTCGAGGCTCGAATACGGTTTGCCGAAGCGCAGGGCGGGGATCTGGATCATGGCGGGGAGTGTCCGTTATCGGGTGGTGGACTTCAAGAATTTTGCGGCCCAGACTGCGTCGGGTGAGCGGAGCGGCGCGTAGGGCGGAACGGAGTAGTCGATGCGAGTCTCGTAGTCGGCATCCTCATACGTACCGTCCAAACAGTCCCGAAGCGAGACCGGGACATCGTCGTGCTCGGGCTTCAGCGGGATCGGCAAATTCGGCAATTCTTCACGCACGGTGAACGCCCAGAGATCGACTCGGGGAAAGTGCTCGGCACGGCTGACGAGTGCGTAATAGTCTGCCTGCGGCAAACGGGATCGCCCCAAAGGAAGTCGGGCCCCGTCTCTCAGCAGGTCGATTTCAACGAGGTTGGTGCCGCTCAGAATGTACTCGTCCCGTTTGGCCAAATAGCCCCGGCGATCGGCGCCGGAAGATTTATTGGATGGGCTGAGCAGTTCGACCACGGTGACGATTCGGTTATCTTGGGAATCGACGATTTTAACGTATTTGGTGCTCTTCTTCTTTATGGGCTTGCTGAACGTCACTTCCGCCGTCGCGGCGGTAGGTGTGAGCAATGAGACGGCGCTACGATCCGAGCGGGGTATCTCCACTGTGGAGACGAAAGCATCCGGATACGCGAACGCGACCCGTTCGTCCGGTTCATCGCCTTCGAGCCAAATGTGCTGTTCCACATCGGCGTAATACCCCTTTGGCAATCGCGCCCGCAAGCCTTTGCGGAGATAAACCAAAAACGTCGTGTGGAACCCCTTCCAGAAGGCGGGGTCTTCCAAATATGGATCCATTCCCGGGAAGGGCGACGGCATTGTTAAGCCCCCGTTTTTGGAACGAGCGGTGCGAGCAATTCAGTGGCCCAGACGGCATCGGGGTGACGCAATCCGACCGTCGGCGGGCGGGAGTAGTCGATTCTCGTTTCGTACCCCGCATCGTCAAACGAGCGCTTGAAGCAGGCTTGGAGTTCGAGGATGACTACGCCGTGCTCGGGTTTGAGGGGCACCGGTATACGCGGTAGCGGATCGCGCACGGAAACCGCCCAGACCGAAGCTTTCGGAAACTCTTGTGCACGGCTAACCAGTGCGTAATAGTCCGCCAGCGGCGGTCGCGGTCGCCCCATCGGAATGCGTTCGCCATCGCGGAGCAAATCGATTTCGACGAGGTTCGTGCCCGTCGCCAAGTACTCGCTCCGCTTGGCCAAATACGATTCGCGATCTTCGCCGCGGCTCTTGTTCGATGGGCTGAGCAGTTCGAGAACCGTCACCAGCCTGTGTCCAGTCTTATCGACGATCTGGAGATACCGGGCACCTTTGCGTTTGAGGGGCTTGGCCAAACTGACGGTAGCCGATTCCGTAGTCGGCATCGCAATGCCCAAAGTCGCGGTCCCGCCTCCGCGACCCGATGCGACGAATGCGTCCGGCACGGCGAAAGGGACTGTGTCCTCGCCATCGTCCGCTTCCAACCAGACATGCTGCTCGACGTCGGCGTAATATCCCGACGGCAACATTCGCGTGATCGCCGCGCCCATTGCCACCACCATACGGGTGTGGAAACCCGACCAATAAGTCGAGTCTTCCAAGTACGGATCCATTCCCGGGAAGGGCGACTGCATCGTTCGACCTCAATAAACCCCGACGACGGTGCCGCCGGCGAGTTCGGCGAAAGGTCGGACGCCGCTGACGCCATCCCACGGGTATTTGTCGAACGGTTTCTCCCTTTCGCCTTCGTCGCGCTCCGGGAAGCGCGGCACGAAGAATTCCTTCGTGAACGTGCTGAGCAGCACCCGGCCGGTGCCGCCGTACGGCACGACTTCTCCGAAATCCTTCGGATTCACGACTTCGATCACGGCCCGCGGCTGCGGGGCGTAGTACGAAATCTTGAAGCCGTCCTCGGGTCCGATCGGCTTGCTACAGGCGAGGCCCATGAGGGTGTTGCCGTACGTCGGCGTCATGTAGACGTCGCCGTTGTCGAGCATCTCTTCGTAGGCTTCGCGCGTGAACTGCGGGGTGAATTCGGTACCGCCGCTGAAGATTCCGGTGAGGCCGGCGTTCTTGATCGAACGCAGGCCGCCCGGCGGGACCGACTTGCCGAGTTCGCGGTATTTCTCTTCGAGCTTGCCGTTGCGGATGGCTTCGTCCAAGGCCGCGAGCAGTTTCGGCGTCGTGAACATGCATTTGATGTCGTGCCCGCCGGCGAGCACCGTGATCGCCTGGTCGATGCAGTGATCCTTATAGGCTTGGGCTTCGGCGATCTTGCGGGCCTTGAGGCACTTCACGACGTAGCGCGGGTCGAGGTCGATGGCGAAGCAGATGCCGCCGCGGTACTGGGCCAAGTGTTCGATGGCCAAGCGCAACCGGCGCGGCCCGGATGGCCCGAGCATCAGCCAATTGCTCCCCTTCGGGAACGACTTCTCCGGCAGCGTATCGGACATCATCTCGTAATCGATTTTGAAGTCGTCGAGGACGATCCGGCTCTTCGGTAGCCCGGTGGTGCCGCCGGTTTCGAAGACGTACACCGGCTTGTCGCCGAAACCCTTCGGCACCCAACGCCGCACCGGGCCGCCGCGGAGCCAATCGTCTTCGAAGACGGGGAACTTCTTCACGTCGTCCCAACCGTGGACGTCGGTCAGGGGGTTGAAATCGAAGGTCTTGGCTTTGTCGAGCCAGAACGGCGTGCCCGTTTCGGGGTCGAAATGCCAACGCACGACCTCGCGCACTTGGGCGTCGAGGGCCGCGCGGGCGTTCCTAATTTTCTCGTCGAGGGTGGCACCCATCACGGGGGCCGGTTTGCCGGGGGTGTCGATCACGGGAGTCTCGGGGCGGGAATGTGGGATACGGGATTACCGATGACGCTATTGATATGCGCATCCGACGGAAAAAGCCCACGGACAACCCCGTCCGTGGGCTTTTTTTCGAGGAGTGATCACTTCCCCGATTTGAACGCGAACAGCGACTTCTCCGTCATGACGTACAACGTGCCGTTGGCGACGACCGGGGTGCTGCGGATCAGGGCGTCGAACTCCACCTTCGAGATCAAGACTTCGTCTTCGACCTGTTTGCGCTTCACCTTCAACTGCAAGGTGAAGTCCTTTTGGTCCTTCGCGTCCGGGTTATTGATCTCGTCGATGGCCTTGGGCGTTTTTGTGTGTTTGAACACGAACAACTCCCCGGCGGCGCCGAGGTAGATTTTGCCGTCGACGAAGTACGGCGAACCCCAGATTTCGCCTTTGAGGTCGTATTGCCAGTGCTTCTGGCCGGTCTTGGCGTCGAGGCAGTGGAAGTACCCGGAGATCTCGCTTATGTAAACGATCCCGTCGATGACGCAGGCCGTGCTCATCGTCCGGCCGAAGGCGAATTCGCGCGGCACGAACTCCCGCTTATCGGCGCCGCCGTAATGCCAGACGACGGCGGTGTCCGGGTTCGGTTTGCCCGTGACTTTGGGTTTGCCTTCCTCGTCTTTGCCGACTTTGTCGACGAGGTCCGGGGAGACGTCGAGTTCCTTGTTTTTCTTCGCGTTGGCCACGGCTTTGGCGATGTCGACGCAGTAGAAGTGGGCGATCCCGGTGAAGTGTTCGGGATCTTGGCCGGTGCCCAAGTAGAGCATCCCACCTTCGACGACCGGGGTGCCGATGAAGTCGCTCTTGCCGCCTTCGCCGCCGAGATCGTAGATGGTGTCCTTCGGATTCGCGTCGAGCTTCCAGACCAATTCGCCCTTGTCGGCGGTGAACGAATAAAGCCAGCCGTCGCCGCCGGGGAAGATCACCTGCTTGACGCCGCCCGCGTCCGAATACGACGGGTTCGACCACTGGCCGTGCATGATCTTGTTGCCCGGCAGGCCGCTCTTCCATTCGACTTTGCCGGTCTTTTTGTTGACGGCGATGAAGCTCGGGGCTTGCGGCTTGGGGATATTTTTGTGGTTCTCGTCGACGCCGTTGGCCGTGGTGATGTAGATCAAGTCGCCGACGACCATCGGGCAGGCGACGGAACTGTTGTGCGGGAAGACGCCTAGGTCTTTGATCATGTCGAGTTCCCAGATCACGTCGGCGTCGGTGGCGTCTTCGTAGGGCGGCTTCATTTTCATCGTGATCGGATCGACGTATTGAAAGCCTTTGCCCTGCTTCCCGTTGGCCATGCCGTGGATGTCGAGGCAGACGACCGTGCAGCGATTGCTGACGTAATAGACGCGTTCGCCCTCGATGAGCGGGGCGGAGCAGACGCCGATGTCGGGCCAGTCGCGCACTTGGCCCCCGGGCAATTTATCGTGGACGGCCTGCCAGAGGAAAGCGCCGGTCTTCTCATCGAAGCACATCAAGATGCCCTTATCGAGGGCCTCGCCGCCTTTAGTTTTATCCCGCGCGTTCCGCGGCCGGCTGTTGTTCGTGCCGATAAACACCTTGCCTCCGGCGATGGTCGGCCCGCCGTACGAAAGCGAGCCGAGATCGGCTTTCCACTTCAGCGCCTTCTCGTCGTTCGGATCGGGCTTGCTCGGAATGTTTTTGTCGACGGTGTTGATCATGTTCCGACCCGGAGTGCCGCCGAACATCAGCAAGTCCGACTTCACAGTCGGGACGATGGGCATCGGTTCGACCGGCTTCGGCACAACCGGCATCGGTTCGACCGGTTTTGGTTCGACCGGCTTCGGCATCGGCTCGACCGGCTTCACCTCCGGTTTGGGCTCGGGCTTCACTTCCGGCTTCACTTCCGGCTTCGGTTCGGTCGCCGGCGTCGGCGTCGGGACCGGGGCGGCGACCACCGCGGGATTGGACAAATTTTTGACGATCAGCGCGCCGCCGATGGCGACGACCAGAATCGTGGCGCCGATCGCGAGGATCGGTCGAATCGCGGAGGCCATAATGATTTCTCTCGGAGGATTGTGGGAACCGGGATGTTATTTTTCGGAGCCGGGGGCACGGCGCGGGTCGACCGGGCCCTTCGCGTTCGGGGCGATACCGACGTTGTCGTAGTGGATCGTCGCGGCCGCCGGGCCGGCGTTCGGGATGTAGCCGTAAAGCCCACCGGCGCCTTCTTTGTTCGGATTGTGGTCCTTGAATTCCAACGTCCACTTCTCCGGCTCCGCTTTGCCCTGCTCCCAGACTTTGCCTTTGAGGGTCGCCGACTTGCCGTTGGCGTCGACTTCGACGGTGAACTTCAGAGTGTACCAAACCTTGGCTTTCCAGTCGAAATCGACGGCGACGTTCACGCGGTCGCGGGATTCCCACGACACGATGCGCAGTTGCCGTTTGTCCGTGACCGGGTCGGCTTTGCCGTCGAGGACGAGCACATAGCGCTGGCTCAGCAAACCCATGTCCGGGAAGGTGCCGGCGATATCGTCGCCGACCATATCGGCTTGAATCGTGTAATCCTTCGCGTCCGGCGGCGTGATGTACGCGTTTGCTTTGGCGATGGGCGGGGCTCCGTTGTTGTTCACTTTGCTCAGCACGGGCTTGCCGGCCAAGTTGACCATGACGAACTTGCCCTGGGTGTTCACCCAACCGCCGGGGGCGCCGCCGAGTGGGATCTTGGCGAAGTCCGGTTTGAAGGGCAGGGCCGCGGCGGCGCGAATGCGGGCTTTGGCGCTCAGGGCACCGAACTTGGCTTCGACGACCCCGGCCGAACTCGGCGGCACTTTGCCGATGGTGACTGTCCCTTTGACACCTTCCCCTTTGACCTCGCCCGGCAGTGCCGGCGGTTGGGCCCCCGCGGGCGTCTTCGGCGGCAACGGCAGGGTCCACTCGATCTTGGCCCCCTCCGGCGCCGGCAAATCTCGGCCGTTGGCGTCGACGAACTTCAATTTGAAATCGACCGTTTTGCCCGGCGAACTGAGCGCATCGGCCGGGGAGAGCAGAATCGCGGCGGGGGCGGCTTTCGCGTCGAACAGCGCCTCGGCCGCCAGTGCCGCGTACTTGGCTTCAACCGGCTTCGCCTTCGGATCGCCGACGCAGAAGATGTCGTCGCGCGTCTGGAAGTAGAGCTTCCCGTTGACGGCGATCGGCGTGGCGTTGGTCTCGACGAAACCGCCGCCGCCTTTGGTTCTAAAGCGGTGCTCGGTGATGTCGGCCGCGTCCGGGGCGACTTTGGTGATCTTCTCCAGCACCGACAGCTTGGCGTTCACATCGAAGATGTAAAGCTTGCCGCCGGCGACGAGCGGGGCGCCGCGCGAGACGGTGCCGAACTTCCAACGCCAGAGCAATTCGCCCCCTTTGGCGTCGAAGACGTGCATTTCACCGCCGTCGTCGGGAATAAAGAGCATCCCATCGGCCAGCGCCGGGCTGGAAAGGCCGAATCGCTTCGAGAGGAAGTTGCCGTTGTTCTGCTTGTACTTCCGACGGAAGGTGTCCCAAACGAGTGCGGGCTGTTTGTCTTTGATGACGGCCGCGTCGAGGCAGACGACCCGGCCGATGGGGGCGCCTTCGATGTTTTCATCGCCGTGGGCGACGTACACTTTGCCGTCGACCGACACCACCGGCGACGGGTTGACGACTTTGGCCCCGAAGACATAACTCCAAACGCGTTCGCCCGTGCGGACCTTCAAAGCGTGAACGGCGCCGTCGGCCGCGCCCGAGATGAGCAGCCGTTGACCGCCGATGACCGCGATCACCGGGTTGGAATAGTAGGTGCCTTTGAAGGCCAGCTGCAATTCTTCGGACGGCGACGACCACCACGCGACCGCGCCGGTTTTGCCGTCGACGGCGAGGAATCGGTTCGCCCCGCGGGCTTGATCACCCCACGAGCCGTTGACCATGCCGACGATCAACAACCCGCTGTCGAAGATCGGCGAGGCGATGCGACCGCCGTACCCCGTGACGCGGCCGAATTCTTCGGTGAGTTGGCGTTTCCAGACGATCTTGCCGTCCTTCGCGTTCAAACAAACGAGTTCCCCGGCCGTCGTCTGGGCGAAGATCGTCCCTGCGGCCGGGTCGGCCGTGAGCGAGGTCCAACCCAGCCGCGTCGAGGTGATATCGGTGAGGTAAACTTGGAAGGGCACCTCCCAAACGAGTTTGCCGGTACCGGCGTCGAGGCATTGGATCCGCTCGACTTCCGTCGGTTTGGCCATGTCGGCCCCGTTGATGACAAACACTTTGCCGCCCATGACCAGCGGCGCGGAGCGCCCACCGAACGGCTGCTTCCACAACAGGTTGTTCTTGCCCACTGTTGCGAGGTCGAACGAATCGGGAAGACCTTCTTCCTTCGAGACGCCGTTCTGTTCCGGCCCGCGCCAGTGGATCCAATCGCCGGCGTTCGCCGGGCTCGTGGCCAGCGTCGCGAGTAGCAATCCGAGGCAACACAGGCGCGTCATGGACGTCTCCGAAACGGGAGGGGGGCGGGTGCGATGCTGTTCGTTATACCGATTTTCTGATGCGGACGACACGGCGGGATTTCAACTCGAACCGGGGCAAGCTCCCCGGCGCGACGGCGACGACATCGACCCGGAAGAGCAGCGCGTCGCGGATGGCCCGGGCCACCGAATCGGTCAACTTCGCACCGATGGTGGCGTCGGCCGGTTCGATCTCGATCTTCAGGTCCGAAAGCGTTTCCGAATCTTCCACGAGGATGCGGAATTCGACGACTTCGCGGAAGCGCCGGATCACCGCTTCGAGGGCGGACGGGTACAAATTATTCCCCCGGATGTGGATCATGTCGTCGGCGCGGCTGAGGATGCCGCCGGCGATAGAGCGGCAACCGTGCGCATCCCGATCCGGGCTCAGTGTCACCAAGTCGCCCGTGCGGTAGCGGATCAACGGGGAACCGAGGCGACCCAAGTTCGTCAGCACGAGTTCACCCGACTCGCCCGGTTGCCCCGTGGTGGGGTCGAGCACTTCGACGAAGAACTCCGACTCCAGCAATTTCATCTCGTTCGGTCGACCGGTGGTTTCGAAGGCGACCGGGCCGACCTCGGTCAGGCCGTAGTGATCGTACACGCGGGCGGCCCACGCCTGCGCAATCCGTTCCCGCGTCGCGGGGATGCCGCCGCCCGGTTCCCCGGCGACGACCACAGCCCGAACGGTAGAACTGACCAAGTCGATTTTTTCGGCGACGGCCACTTCCGCGAGATGCAGGGCGTACGTCGGCGTGCAGCAGA
>JAYSYN010000174.1:0-40016 GCA_043727575.1 Fimbriiglobus sp. | reverse complement strand
CGCACGGACCGGTGCTGCCCATCTCCCAGAAGTTGTCCTTCTTGTTCCCCAAATGGATGTGACCATCGAGGACGCCGACCGACTTCCAGATATCCGCGGCTTCGTCGTCGCGCGGAATCCCGGCTGCGGTATCGCCCTCGAACACGGTGACGTGCAGCCGGGTGATGTCGAGCTGCCAGACCTTCGTGAGGAGTTCCCACGCCCAGCCGATCGCCTCCTTCTTGAAGTAATCGCCGAAGCTCCAGTTGCCGAGCATCTCGAAGAAGGTGTGGTGGTAAGTGTCCTTACCGACGTCGTCGAGATCGTTGTGCTTGCCGCCGGCGCGGATGCACTTCTGCGTGTTGGCGACGCGCGCGAACTTCGGCTTCTCGGTGCCGAGGAAGTACGGCTTGAACTGGTTCATGCCGGCGTTGGCGAAGAGCAGCGTCGGGTCGTCGTGCGGCACGACCGAACTGGACGGCACGAAGGTGTGCCCGCACTTGGCGACGAAGAAATCGATGAACTGCTGGCGGACTTCGCTCGACGACGGCATGGACGATCCTGTTAACTCCGCGATTGCCAAATTTTCGGGTCGCGGCTGGTGTGGAAGATTGAAACGACGCGGATGGTGGAATTTTCGATTCGGTAATAAACGACGAACGGGAAGCCAATCACCCGGCCGCGTCGGATCGCCCGCAATACGACGGGATGACGTTTCGGGTGTGCGAGTATCCCGCGGAGAGTCGTTTTAATAGCTCCGGCGAATCCTTCGCCCAAGCTAACCCGACGGTTCTGGTAGAAGTCATAGGCTTCATCGAATTCGAATTTGGCTTCCGGATCGATGACGAGGGTGGGTTTCACGACGACCAACGCGCTTTGGCTTCTGCGAGGACAACTTCCCAAGGAATGCCCCGGGACGGATCGGCGTCGGCCAACGCCAATCGGCGTTCCAATTCGGCTTTGAGTTCCGGAGACAGTTCCATGTCTTCCGTTGCATCGTGGACGTTGTCCCATAACGCGTGAGCGAGCTCTAAGCGATCTTCGAAGCTGAGTTTGTCGATGCCAAGTTGTTGAAGTGTCGGTGGCATGGTGGAGCCCGTGAACTCTGATGTCTTCATCTTACGGTGCCGCGCGAAAAAACGCCATGCGTCCGCACCCGGCGGCCCACTTCGCGCCAGAAGCCGTAGGCGAACCCGAAGTGGATGCCGACGAACGCCATGGGCACGTGCCGGCGCGCGGCCCACGTGAGTTTGCGGCCGAGCCACCACGAGCCGGCACCGATCACGGCCGCGTATAGCAGGAGCAGGCCCAGGTACAGCCAAGCGATCTCGGGGACAACCAGGCAAAGCGGCGGGGCGAGCAGCAACCAAAGCACCCAGAGCGGCGGCACGAGCGCGGGGATCGTCAGCGATTCGAATTGCTTCGCGGCGAGCCGCGCCCGTCCGCAACCGTAGCGGCCGAGTTGGAAGAAGAGCCCCTTCCACGAGCCGCGCGGATGGTAAACGACCTTGAGCTTCGGGCTGAAATAGCAAGTCAACCCGGCCGCGTGGACGCGGTGATTGAATTCGACATCTTCGCAAGCGTCGAAGCGTTCGTCGAAGAGGCCGACGCGCTGAAACACTTCGCGGCGATACGCGATGGCCGTGCTCTGGGGCGGCACGAACTTCGCCTCGTCGCCGAAGATGTCCGACTCCGGATTGTGCCCCAAGCGACTGGCCCGCGCCACGGCGACGGCGCGTTGGAAGTCGGTCGGGTTCGGCGCGTCGAGCGGTTGCGGCCGGCCGAGCGTATCGGCGCCGGTCGTTACAAAGGCTTCGACGACGTTCCGCAAATACCGGCGATCCGGGATGTGGCAGTGCCCGTCGACGATGACAGCGTACCGCCCCGCCATGTGCCGGATGGCGATGTTGCGGGCGGCGCTCGAGATGCGCTTCGGGTTGAAGAAGAGCCGGAGATTCGAGTACTCGGCTTGAAGAGAGCGGACGATCGCGACGGTCTCGTCCGTGGAGCCGCCGTCGGCGACGAGCACTTCGAATTCATCCGCCGGGAAATCCTGATCGAGCAGCGATCGCAGCGTGTCCCCGATGAACTGCGCTTCGTTGCGAATCGGCACGATGATCGAGACGGTGGGCATCCATGCCTCCGTGGAACTGAAGAATGAAAAAGTTAACCACAGAGGCACAGAGAAGAACAAAGAGAAATCTGAAAAGCAGGGCGAGGCAAATTGAGCGGCGTTCGCCCCACCCTGTTTTTCTTTCTTGTCGTCTCTGTGTCTCTGCGCCTCTGTGGTTAGTTCTTTTGAATCAATCGACTTCTGGGCGAGCGCTGGTATAGCTTGCGCAGGCCGATGATTTTGAACGCGGTGCCCACGAGGATCGTCAGGTCGAGGATCAAGCCCATCCGCGAGATGTAATACCGGTCGTAGATCAGTTTGTCGTGGACGCTGAGGATGTTGCTGTCCGGCGGCAGATGGATCTGGGCGAATCCCGAGATCCCCGGTTTCACTTGGTGGCGAACGTCGTAACCGAACACCGAGAGGCGCAGGTCTTCGACGATCTCCGGGCGCTCGGGCCGGGGGCCGATCAAGCTCATCTCGCCGCGCAAAACGTTCCACAATTGCGGGAGTTCGTCGAGGTGCAACTTCCGCAAGATCCGGCCGAGGGGCGTGATGCGCACATCCCCTTTTTGACTCCACTGCGCGCCGGTGAAGCGCTCGCAATCGTGGGTCATCGTGCGGATTTTGTAAATCGTGAACGTCCGGCCGGCGCGGCCGACGCGCGTTTGCGAGTAGAGGGCCGGACCGTGGGATGTCAGTTTGACCAACAGCATCGTCGCGAGGATCGCCGGGGCCGACAGCACGAGCAGGACGCCGGCCAACGCGAAATCGAGCGCGGATTTCAACGCGTATTCCGGGCGGACGGGAATCACCGCGGGGCGAGTCGTCCGGCGGTCGGAGCCGAGAATGGGCGGTCGCTGTAGCAACGCGGTCCTCGTGGTGCTCCGGGTGGCGGTCGGGCTGGACGGGGAAGCGGTTTTCATCGGAATACAAACCCTCGACAGCGCGGGACCCGGCGCATCCGAGCAACCGGGGGAAACCACGCGAAACCTACCGGGCGTCTCGGAGCACCCCGGAGTATTGTGCGAACACTTCCGCGATCACCGACCGCACCGGGGCCGAATCGGCTCCGGGGCGGTCGTCGTCACGACCCGCATCGGGCGTCACGATGTACAACTTGTACAACTCGTTGGCCCGGATGTACGGCGGGTGCAATCGGGGCGTCCCCGGCACATCCCAATCGCCGTCGACCGACCAGGCCCAGCGGATTCGCTGGCGGTCGACCGACGTCGCGGTCTTCTTCTCGTAGATGGCCACGAGGTAACTCGCCGTCCCGCCGCCGGGCAAATCGACGGTTTCTTTCTTCGGCGCGCGAATCGTCTTGTAACCGCTGCCGGGGTAGCAAACGTCCGGCGTGTGCGTCGACACCGCACCGGGCGGCCCGGAGGTGATCGAGGCGACCACAATGCCCACTTCGCCCGGGAAGTTGTAACGCCGGCAGGTCACGCGGCTCCGTTCTTTGATCGGCAGTTCGCTCGGGACATCTTCTTGAGTCGCAGTTGCGAATGTCAATTCGGTCGTATGGATCGCTTCCGCCCGACTCGGGGGAGGGGCCAACAGCGACCAGCGGTGGGTCGTCGCACCGTGGACAGCGGCGCCGCCGGCCACGAGTAGAAGTGACATTAGTAGCAATGAGATTCGTGGCATAGCGTGAAACTTTGCTTACAGTGATAAATGTTCCAGATGCGACGAATATTCCGACAGTTTGCCCAAGTTAGCAAAGGGCTTCGTTTGTCGATGCACCAACGTAAACGATTCCCGAGTAAGGGATTTCCATCGCGGCGATCCGTTCGGCGGCCCGTTTGAGCAGTGGCACCCGCGACTCGCGGTATTGGGCGCAGAGGAGCACGACTTCGGAGCGCCGGGCCACTTCGACCGACTCCGCCGCCGTCAGCAGGGCGTGGCCGTGGAGCACGATGCAATCGAACGGTTCTTTCAACCGGAGGAGCAGGGCGTCGAGCCGACCGCCGACGGCGGCTTGGCGCGCTTCATCGGACCACTTGCCCGCCGCCAAGAAATGCAGCCCGTTCGGCAGAGTTTGTATCGTCTTGCGGAAATCGGCTTCGCCCCGGAGGAGTTCGCAGACGCCGAGGCCGTTGGCGACTCCCGCGAGGTGGTGGAGCGACGGTTCGCGCAAGTCGAAATCGACGAGGAGCGTCTTGTAGCCCGCTTGGGCCAAACTGCTCGATAGTCCGAAGGCGGTGAACGATTTGCCCTCGTCGCCGACGGCGCTCGTGACGGTGACGGTGGTCGCGCCGCGGTTCAGCCACGTCTGCGCGAAGTAAGCCCGGAGTTTGTCGATGGCTTCGTTCACGTCGCCGCGTTTCAGCGGATCGCGGGCCGTCGCGGCGTTGGGAATCCACGGGATCACCGAGACGACCGGCGTGGCGCACGCGGTTTTCATTTCGCCGAGCGAGCTGACTTTGCGGGCCCGCGCCTCGTGGGCGACCACGAATGCCCCGACGAGGACGAACCCCATCAGCCCGGCGAAGACGGCGCCGATGATTTGCTTCTTGGTGTCTTTTTGCATCGGCACCGAGGCGGGTTGATATTCGCGGACGCGCTGCGGCATCTTCGCGTCGTAATCCGCGACGATCAATTGCGCGGTGACGTGATCGTACAAACGTTCGTGGGTGAGGTAATCGACGATCGACGGATCCGTGATCCTCGATTCCTTATTCGGGCCTTTGGCACCTTCGAGGGCCGGGAAGGTCGTCTCGGCGATCTCTCTTTTGGCTTGGAGCATCGCCTTCTGCGCGTCGGCTTTCTCTTGGGTCAACTCCGTGACGGCGTTGACCGAGTATCCGATGGCCTGGGTGAGTTCCTGCACCGCGGCCTTGCGCCGCACGACTTCGATCCCCTTCGCTTTTTCGTCGAGGATCTTCTTCGCTTCAATTTCCGCTTTCTCGGCGGCGCGGGCCAAACCGAGCACATTCGGCGAATTCGGGTCGACGACCGCATCTTGCCGGAGTTTGTAATCCCTCCGAAGTTTTTGCGCGATCGCCTGCGCGGTCACGTAGTCCGGATCCTTCTTGGCGAATTCCACGCTTTCTGCGGTCACCGGCGTGTCGAGGATTTCCTTCAAGGCTTTCTTCGCAGCCTCGAGCAGCCCTTGGTTCTTCGAGATCTTGATGTCCAAACTCGGCAGGTCGGTTTCGATCTTGGCGATGCGTTGCACCAAGATCGAAAACTTGGCCCGTTTCAATTGCTCCGGATCGCCCGTCGGGACCGCCACCGGCGCGGCCGGTTCCATCGGCAGGGGCACCGGGATCGGCCCGGCGGCGCCGGGTAGCCCGACCGGTTGCTCCGGCCGACCCGCCGTCTTGCCTTTCATCACATTTTCGAGGCTCGTTTTGGCATTCTGCAACTCGGTGCGGATGCTGCTCTTCACATTCGCCTCGGTCCCCATGACCTCTTTGAGGTATGCCGCCGAGATGGCCGCGATGATCGCTTTGACGTCCTCGGGGCTCTCCCCTTGGATCGAGAGCCGGATGATTTCCGTCCCCTCTTTATTTTCTACCAGCAACTTCTCGTCGAAGTATTTGAACGGGTCTTTTTCCGCTTGGATCGTGGCGAGGTCGGTCAGACGACCGTCGCGCAGCGCGGCGGTGTAAACGGTTTGCGACTTGAACAGCGACGCGGTCGTTTTGATGTACGTCGCGAACTCGGTCTTCCCTTTGGTCGGGTCGTTGCCCGTCACCGACGGCGGGGATGACGCGACTTGGAACAGCGCGTACGATTCGTACTTCGGCGGCATCAAATTCCATGCCGCGTAGGCGAACGCGCAGCCGAGGATCGTGCCGCAGAACAGGATCGTGAGCCAGTGCAGCCGCAGGTAAATCAAGAAGCGGATCGCGCCGTTCTCGGCTTCGGCCTTCGCCGCCGGGCGGTTCGGCGGGTTGTGCCGGGGCGGGGCGGTCCTCGTTTGGGGCTGCGCCGCGGTACCGGGGTTGGCCGTCGTCGTACTGGTCATGGCCCGCATCCGTTCAGGCTAAAGGAATCGACCGCCATCCGTAGCGGGCGCACTGGGTCGGGGAACTCGTTCAAGCCATCGCCGGGCGAATCCCGAGGCCGAAGCCCGACGGCAGCGGCGTCGCGTCCGCCGGTCCCGGTCGGACGACCAACCGCGTGAGGCACCAAAGTTGGATCGCCAAGAAGCCGAGGCCGAGGGGCATCATCAACCAGCCGAATATGTCGTGGGCTAGCAGCTGCGTCCCTTTGTCCGGCGTCAGCGTGCAAACGATGGCCGTCGCCACGATCCGCAAGACGTTGGCGATCACCGCGATCGGCACGATGCCCAATACGATGAGGGACTTCTCGAACCAAGTCCGGTCGAGCAGCAGCACCGCGCCGAAGGCGAACGCCGAGAAGGTCATCAGCATTTTCAGGCCGCTGCACGCATCGACGACCCCGAGGCGGACCTCATCGATCAGAATGATGTGCCCCTCGGCGATGGCCGGGTAACCCAGCGTCTGGAGCAGAAAGGTACTGGCCCACGTCGCCGCGATTTTCAACGGCCCGCCGACGTTCTTTTCGAGTTCGTAGGGCAGGGGGATCATGAACAGCAGGAACAGGATCGACGGGGCGGTCATTTTGAACAAGCGGACGCCACCGAAGGTGAGCGCCAGCGCCATCAGCGAACCGAGCAAGGCAATGGCGTCGAGTTGGTGGAAGAGCATCACGCCGGCCAGTCCGCGCAGAACGAGCATCCCGGCGAGCACGGCCCCGGCTACGAGCGGCCACGGTTTCGAGAACCAGACCGCACCGGGGGCGAGTTTGCGGTAGATCAGGTAGCCCGAGAACAGCGGCACGAGGAAGCCGTGCGAATACTGCGGGTCGGAGACCCATTTCTCGAACATGAAATCGAAGGTCGGCCAAAAGGCCCAAAGTAGCCCGGCGCCGCAAACAACCCCGAGCCACTTCGGTGGGGTGCGTGCCGGTTCGACGGGGGTAAGCTCGACGGAAGACATCCGGTGTCGCTCGTGGTGCGGGTCATCCCTGACCCAAGTCGGAGGATTGTCATCGAACCGAAAAATCGATGCAACCCCAACTTTTGGAATCGGTGTAGCGACAATTCTTGGAGATTCGGTGAACGACTCGGGAATCTGAGCCATGGAATGACATCGGAAATCGGACGTAAGTCCTTGCGGCGCATAGGTCGTTCCGAAAGTCGGACGTCATTCCACGGTAGGGTGGGTGGGTTGACGCCGGAATGACGACTCCAAGAATTGTTGCTACACCCTTTGGAATTCGATCTTCGGTGAGCCGTGCTCCGTGAGGAGCCGGGTGATGTGCGGAGAGGGAGCTAACACAGACTGGATTCGCGATGGCGATTCGACTTCACCCGGCTCCTCACGGAGCACGGCTCGCCGAAGACGTCGACTCTACAGTTCCGTCTGCTCGCCTAAACGGGCGAGCGCGGCCGGTTCCCACGAACTTTCATCTTCGATCGGCTCGACGTGGATCGTCACTTCCAACTCGGCCGCGATATCCAGCAGCTTCGTTTCGATATCGTGGGCCAGCGTGTGCCCGGCTTGCACCGTCCACGTGCCCGGCACCAGCAAGTGGAAATCGACGAACTTCCGCCGACCGGCGCGGCGCGTCCGCAAGAAATGGAAGTGGCACCCATGCGGGAGGGCCGTGCGAATCCCCTCCCGCAACCGCGTTTGATCTTCCACCGGAAGCGCGCGGTCCATCAAACCGTCGAACGAGCGGCGGACGAGTTTGAAGCCGGTCCAGAGAATACTCAATCCGACCGCGAACGCCAAAACCGGGTCGAGGAACTTCAACCCCGTGAGCGCGACCAACCCGAGCCCGGCCACGACCGCCACGGACGTCAATACGTCGCTCATCAAGTGATGGCCGTCGGATTCCAAAATCACCGAACCGTGTTTCTTGCCGACGCGGAGCAGCACTACGGCCACGCCGAAGTTGATCGCGGATGCGACGACTGTGAGCCCGATGCCGATCCCGAGTTGATCCAATTCCTTCGGTTCGATTAGCCGGCCGACCGCGTACCAAGCCGTGCCGAGGCCGGCGACGAACACCAGAGTCCCTTCGAGGCCGCTCGAAAAAAATTCGATCTTCTCGTGGCCGTAAGCGTGTTCCGGATCGGCGGGTTTGTGCGAATACTTCAAACTGAAATAGGCCGCCGTGGCCGCGAGGAGGTTCACGAACGATTCGAGCGCATCGGAGAACAGCCCGACCGATCCGGTGAGGAAGTAGGCCGTCCCCTTCAATCCGATGGTGAGCACGGCCGCGAGGAGCGACAACAGCAGGGGTCCGCGCAGCGCTTGGTAAGACATTTGGCCGTGATCGATGGGGAGTGGTCGGTGGTCGGACGCGATTCGATGTTTGTCTTACAAACCGTCGATGACGAATGCAAAAAGCCCGACGGGCCGCACACCGGGGGTGGTGGGCGGCCCGTCGGGTTTGTGGGCCGGAGTCCGGGGGGTTGGACTTCGGCTCGGGGTCTTCCGGCTCCGAGGCCTGGGGGGTTAGGCTGCCGATCGTCGGGGGGTTGACGATCCGCGAGAAGCCGGGGCGAGAAGGTCTTTGGGGGATCACCTCGCCGGGATGTCGGAGCCGGTTGGGGTCGGCTGCGACGATATAAGACTAATGCACGGCCCGTGCCAAACGAGAAAATGGTTACGATTGCCTAGTAGCGGTAGGGTTTGACGATTCGGGAGTGGTGGCGATTGTAAAAGGGTTTGTAGAAGTTGCAAGTTTTACCGAGTCGGGGGTGGTAACAATTGCAAAGTCTGGAGAGTTGCACGACCCGTTTGGTAGGATGAACACAGCCAACACACCACAAGGTCTCGAACTGCCATGGGCGATCCGGAACGAGAACCCTCCGCCGTGCCGCCGCCGAAACCCAAAGGGCGTTGGCGTTGGTTCCGGCGCGTCGCACTCGCGCTGTTCGCCTTGCTCACGCTGATGATCGGCGGCTACACACTGTCGTGGAAACTGACCCGGCGCGAAGGTCGGCAGCGGGTCGAGGCGGCCAACGCGAAGCTCGATTCGGAGGATCCCGGTTGGCGTTTCGCGGATATCGTCGCGGAGCACAATTCGAAAGTGCCACCGGCGGAATCGAACTCGACCCTTCGCGCCGTGGGGATCGTCGAGCGACTTTCCAAAGAGCCCGACCCCGAGCGGAGCGCGGCGGCACTGTTCGGAAAAATCCGCGACGGAAAACTGCCGAACGAATTGCCGCACACTGAGGAGTGGAAGGCGCTCGATTCCTTGTTCAAAGCCCACGAACCATCGATTGCGGAGCTGCGGACGTGGAACGCCGCGACCCCGCACGGTCGATTACCGATCGAGTACAAAGGCGGGAGCCCTTTCGAGATCCTCTTAGAAAACACCCAGAAGTTGCGGACGGTCGCATTTCTGCTCGCCTGGGATTCGACACGCTCGGCCTATCGGGCCCAAGCCGACCGGGCGTTGGCGAGCGCCGCCGCGGGATTGCACTTCGTCCGCAGCGTCGATTTCGAGCCGTTTGTCATCAGTTACCTCGTTCGATTGGCATGCCTCGGCCTCAGCTTGAACTCGGTCGAACAGACCTTGGCCTGGAGCGCGAACGCGACCGAACCGGCGCTCGCCGCAATCCAAAAATTGATCGCCAACGAAAACGGCGACATCCGGCCCGCCTTGCGGTTCGAACGGGCCATGCTGCAACAAACGTTCGAAATGTACGACCGCGGGGAAATCGGTGTGATCGACTGGACGGAACAGACGACCCGTGATCGATCCCTGCGCTTTCACACAGATCAATTCATTCCGCACAACATCGCTTTTATCCATGAATGCTACGAAGAGTTCTTACCGATACTCGATCTGCCGCCAGACCAGAAAGCCGCCGCACTTCGGGATTGGAAACTGCCGCCGCGGACGAACATGAATCTTCTTGGGCACTTACTGTTTCCGGCTTTCGACAAGGTCGTGCTCGCTGACATGCGCGTGCAAACACGTGGCCTGTGCATCGGGGTCGGCGTCGCCTGCGAGCGCCACCGCTTGAAGCACGGCCGTTGGCCGAATTCGCTCGACGACCTCGCCGACTTCGGTTTCGCGAAGACGCCGCTCGATCCGTTCGACGGTCAACCGCTGCGCTACCGCATCGAAGCGGATGGCGTTATCATTTACAGCGTGGGCAAGAATGGCATCGACGACGGCGGCGACACCCACCGCCGCGAAGGGGCGGCCGAGGATATCGGCTGCCGGTTGTGGAACCCGGCCAGGCGCAGGGTCAAATCCCCGGCACCCGCGTTGATCTTCGACGAACCGCCCGCCCCGTGAGCCCCGAGGAATTCCCGCCATGGCCCGATTTATTTTACCGCTGTGTTTCCTCATCGCGTTGGCCCCGTTCGCTCCCGCGGGGAAATATAACAAGGTTTTGTCCCTCGGCGATGCCGCGCCGGCATGGAAGGACTTGGACGGGATCGACGGCAAGAAACACGCCCTCGCCGACCTTAAAGATTCGGAGTTCGTGGTCGTCGTGTTCACCTGCAACAGCTGCGCGATATCGGTCGGGTACGAAGATCGGATTCTGGCATTCGCCGAGAAGCACGCCGGGCCGAAGAGCGGCGTGACGATCGTCGCCATCAACGTGAACACGATCAAAGCCGACGCGATGCCCGAGATGAAGGCGCGGGCCGAGAAGAAGAAATTCCCGTTCGCCTACTTGTATGATCCGAGCCAGGCGATCGCGAAGAAGTACGGCGCCACCACGACCCCGGAATTTTTCGTGCTCGACAAAGCTCGGAAGGTGATCTACTTGGGCGCGATCGACGATAAACTCGACCCGGACGAAGCCGCGACGAACCACTTGGTCGACGCGTTGGCCGTCGCGCGCGGGGCGAAAAAACAGATCGAAGCCGAGACGCTGCCGCGCGGCTGTAAGATCCGATTCGAGAAGAAAAAGGACGATTGACCCGTAAGAGTCGCAAACGGCCGTCCATATTCTTAGATCAGTTCAGCGAGATGGATTTCCGCGGGGATGCCGCCCGACTCGCCGGCGACGGCCCTGCACGGAGGACGGTGATGAGCGAACCCCTCGGCCTGTTGGTGCCCGTCGGCGGCGGCGATCCGATCCCGCTGGCGTCCGACACCATGACCATCGGCCGTCGCAGCAGTTGCGACATCTGCCTCGATTTCCAGAACATTTCGGGTCTGCACTGCGAATTGAGCTTCCGCAATGGCGTCTGGCACGTCCGCGATATGGGCAGCACCAACGGCATCAAAGTCAACGGCGAACGCACCCCGGCCCGGTCGCTGGCCCCGGGTGCCGAACTCGACATTGCCAAGCACAAATATAAAGTGGTCTACGCCCTGCCCGAAGGCGCGGTCCTCGACGAGCCGCCCTCGGAGGAGCACGACATCTTCGGCAAGTCGCTGATGGAAAAAGCCGGCCTGGCCAAACCCAAGGGGGACAAGGGCCGGCGTTGATGCACGAACGCGAGGTCTCGATGGCGGGTTCTTTGGCCGGGAAAGTCGCATTGATCACGGGGGCGTCGTCCGGCATCGGCCGGGCGACGGCGCTGGCCCTCGCCGGAGCCGGGGCCGATGTCGCCCTCAATTATTACAGCCTCCACGACGACGCCGCCGAGACCGCCGAACAAATCCGGGCGATGGGCCGCAAAGCCCTTCTTTATCCCGTCGATGTCTCCGATCAATCCGCCGTCGATGCGATGGTGATCGACGCCGTCGAACAACTCGGCCGCATCGATTTCTTCGTTTCCAGCGCCGTCTATAGCGACCGCGAACCGTTTCACACCGCCAACATGGCCGGTTTCCGGCGCACGCTCGATGTGTCGATGATGGGGGCCTATTACGGCTTGCGGGCGACCTGCAATCAGATGATCCAACAGGGCGAAGGCGGGGCCGTGGTCATTGTGTCGAGTCCGCACGGGCAGATCGCCTTTCCGAATTGCATGGCCTACAACATGGCCAAAGCCGGGCTCGACATGATGGCCAAGACGGCCGCGACGGAACTGCTACCGCACAAGATCCGCGTCAACTGCGTCTACCCCGGTTGGACCGACACCCCCGGCGAACGCAAATTCCTCAGCGACGACGGCATCGCCAAAGCCGCGCCGGGACTACCCTGGGGCCGCTTGGCGACACCCGAAGAAATCGCCGGGGCGATCCGGTTCTTGCTGGAACCGGGCGCCGACTACATCACCGGGACGATCCTCCACATCGACGGCGGCCTGTTCCTCCCCTGGTGGAGCAAACGCGGCAGCGGGGATTTGTGAAAGCCATGCTCATCCACGTCCCCAATCATCCGTTGGTGCAGCACCACCTCGCGGCGCTGCGCGATGCGAGCACGCCCCCGCAGTTGTTCCGGCACTTGGTCAACGAGATCGCGCAGATTCTCTTCTACGAGGCGACGCGGGATTTGAAATTGAAGCCGGCGACCGTAGCGACTCCGGTGGCCCGAGCGAACGTGGCCGTCCTCGCGGAATCGATTGCGCTGGTGCCCGTGTTGCGGGCCGGCCTCGGCATGGCCAACGCGATGCTCGAAGCGCTCCCCACGGCCAGCGTCTGGCACCTCGGTTTGTACCGCGATCACCAAACGCTGAAGCCGGTAACGTACTACAACAAGCTCCCCGCGGATCACGGGCTGGACGTGGCGTTCGTGCTCGACCCGATGCTCGCCACCGGCGGCAGCGCCATCGAAGCGATCAACATTCTCAAACGAGCCGGTGTGCCGAGCGTCCGCTTCATCGGTCTCATCGCCGCGCCGGAAGGGGTGAAGGCCCTGCAAGAAGCCCACCCGGATGTCCCCGCGTACCTCGGGGCCATCGACTCGCACTTGAACGAACTGGGCTACATCGTCCCCGGCCTCGGCGACGCCGGGGATCGCCAATTCGGTACGGTGTGACCATCCTTACGGCTGACTCAGGCTCAGCAAGTTGGCTTGCAGCATGCCGATTTGCTTCTCCAACTCGGCCACCTTCGCTTGCGTCTCGGCCACCAACTCCGGCGGGGCGTTCTTCACGTAGCTCGCGTTGTTCAGCTTGCCTTGCATGCCGGCGACTTGCTTGCGCAGGTCCGCCGTCAACTTTTCGGTGCGCTTCGTTTCGACGGCGAGGTCGATCAGCCCTTCCAGATTCACGGACGCCTCGAACGCTTCGGTGATGACACTCCCCGATTGTTTCGGCTTCACGACCGCCGGCCCGAAGGTCGCCGTGGAAATCTTCCCCAGTTGCACGATGAACGGTTGCAGCGCGGTGAACTCCGCCGCTACGTCGGCGCTGCACTTCACCGTGAGGTCGAGCATCGTTTTGTCTTCGACCTGATAGCGGTTGCGGATTTCGCGCACGCCGCGGATCAACTCCTGCATCCGGGCGATGCTCGATTCCGTGGAGTCGTCGATGAGCGCATCGAGCGTCGGCCACTTCGCGATGCAGACGCTCTCCTCGGCATCCGTCGGCGTGGGAAAGCCGCGCACGGGGGCCGCTTGGCCCAAGTACTCCCACAGACTCTCGGCCAAGAACGGCATGATCGGATGCACCAACCGCAGGATGCCGTCGAGCACGCCGACGAGCACCCGCTGGCAACCGGGATCGCTCCGGCGGGCCTTGCTCATCTCGATGTACCAGTCGCAGAACTCCGTCCAGGTGAACTCGTAGATGAGCTTCGCGGCTTCGGCGAAGCGGAAACCTTCGAGCGCCGCCGTCATCGCCTGCGCCGTCGTCGCCAGCCGGGAGACGATCCAGCGATCTTCCGTCGGCAGTTCGGCGATAGTGAGCGCAGATGGGGTGTAGCCTTCGAGGTTCATCAGGATGAACCGCGTGGCGTTCCACATCTTGTTGGCGAAGTTGCGGCCGACTTCGAAGCGGTCGCTCGCCTGCTTGGCGGTCTTCAATTCCGGGTCGTCGCTCGGCCAAGGGCCGCCGGGGCGGAAGTTCTGCTTGCACTGCGGGCAAACGAGCTTCTTCGTCCGCATGTACATATGCTCTTGCTTCACCGGAATCTGCGTACCGCAGTGCGGGCAGACATTCACCACCGGCAACCGGATGTCCTGCGTTTCGGTGGCGATGGCGGCCATGCCGAAGCGCATGGCGTCGGTGCCGTAGAGGTCGATGATGTCGAGCGGATCGAGGCCGTTGCCCTTCGTCTTCGACATGCGTTCACCGAAGCCATCCTGCAGCGCGGGGTGTACGTAAACTTGGTTGAACGGCACCTTGCCGAGGTTGTACATCCCGGTCAGCACCATGCGCGCCACCCAAAGGGTGATGATGTCCCGCGACGTGCAGAGCGTGGAGGTCGGGTAGTACTTCGTGAGTTCGGGGGTCGGCGCGGGCCAGCCGAGGGTGGAGTGCGGCCAGAGCGCGGACGAGAACCAGGTGTCGAGGACGTCGGAGTCTTGGACGAAGCCAAGCTGAGCTAACAATTTCTCGTAATCTTCATTCCAATCACTCCGACGCTTGCAAAGATATATTTCGAGAACCTGTCCACGAAATGCGTCGATAGACTGAACATCATCGTTACTGAAATCGAGATGTTTACCAGTCGCCTGATCGATCACTTGGACCGAGTATTCGGGATCCGACTTGCAGATCATCTCGTCCAAATCCGACCAATGAAATGCTGCGTTCCACTCATCATCACTCGCGGTAGCACTCACAGTTAAATGCCATACCGGAATGCGGTGCCCCCACCAGAGCTGGCGGCTCACGCACCAGTCGCGTTTCTCGCCGAGCCAGTCGATGTAGGTCTTGGCGTAGCGCTCGGGGTGGAACTTCACCTTCTCCGAAGTCACGGCGTCGATGGCGAGTTGCGCAAGTCCCGGCTTGCCATCGTCGCGGTCGGCCATCTTCACGAACCATTGGTCCGAGAGGAACGGCTCGATCGGCGTCTTGCTGCGATCGCTGTAGGGCAGGGGGATGTCGCGGTCCTGCTTGTCGATGAACTGGCCGAGTTCCTCCATCTTCGCCACGACGGCGGCGCGGGCCTTGACGCGGTCGAGGCCGCTGTACTCCCCGAACCCGGCGGCGATGGTGCCATCCGGATTGAGGATGTTAATGATGCCGATCTCGGGGTGCCGCGTCCAGCAAGCGTAGTCGTTCGGATCGTGGGCCGGGGTTACCTTCACGCAGCCGGTGCCGAGCTCCGGATCGGCGAGCAGCCCATCGGCGATGATCGGGATGATGCGCCCCGTGTGCGGCTGCGTCACCGATTTGCCGATGAGGTGCGTGTAGCGTGCATCGGACGGATGCACGCAGAGCGCCGTGTCCCCCAACATCGTTTCCGGTCGCGTTGTGCTGAATTGAATAAACACCGGCGAGCCGGCTGCGTGAGCTGCCGGTGGATCCACGACGGCGTATTGAAACGTCCAGAAGCCTCCCTTGGTCGTCTCGGTGTACGTTTCATCGTCGGACACAGACGTTTGCAGTTGCGTGTCCCAGTTCACCAATCGCTTGCCGCGGTAGATATAGCCGTCGCGGAACATCTTGAAAAATGTTTCGCGCACGGCCTTCGCACACGTTTCATCCAGCGTAAAGCGAGTCCGCGAGAAGTCGCACGACGCCCCCATCTCCCGGAGCTGGCCGAGGATGCGGGCTTCGTACTTGTCCTTCCACTCCCAGATCTTCGCCACGAGTTTCTCACGGCCGTACTCGCGCCGCTTGAACGTTTTGTCTTCCGCGAGCAGCAATCGTTCCACCACCGCCTGCGTGGCGATCCCGGCGTGATCGGTGCCGGGCATCCACAATGTGTTGCGGCCCTGCATCCGCCGCCAGCGGACGAGGATGTCCTGCATGGTGTTGTTGAGGGCGTGCCCCATGTGCAGGGCACCGGTCACGTTCGGCGGCGGGATGACGATGCAATACGGCTCTCCCGGCGCGGCCGGGTCGGCGCGGAAGTAGCCTTTCTCGTCCCAGAACTTCAGCCACTTGGCCTGCGCGTCTTTCGGTTCGTACGTCTTCGGCAATTCCGTCGGCATGGCGTGTCCTGACTGGCTTCGGTCGATTCGGCGTCTGTTTTCGGCGGGAGCCGTTTTCTACCCTCGACGTAAGTCTTAGGCGGGCTTGGTCATTCCGAAAAGTAGGTCGCTTTCCGGCGAGAATGGTGCTTTCCGACGGGGGGTGTGGCAGAACCGTCGGAAAGAGGAATTCAATCCCACGACCCCAATTTGCGTTTCTCTTTACGGTCCGCATTCTGGCGTTTATCCGCCACGCGGCGCCGCTTCGACGATTTCGTCGGTTTCGTGGCGAATCGTTTTTTCGGCGGCGTCAACGCGGTTTGTAGGTACTCCGCCAGTTTCTCCAAGCAAATCTCTTTATTCCGGCCCTGATCACGCGATTCTTGGGAGGTGATGAGAAAGTATCCCTCTTGCGTCAGGCAGCTCGGATGCGCTTGCTTCAACCGCGCTTTCACCGGCTCGGCGATGGCCACGGTGCCGTCGAGAAACCACGAAAGCTGGGCCTTCGAGGCGACTTTGTTGACGTTCTGCCCGCCGGGGCCCCCGGAGCGCGAAAACGCCCATGTGATTTCGTCGTCGCCCAGCGCGATGGTCTCGGTGATTTGCAACATGGCTCGGATCGCTCTTCCCGTTGACGCTGGGTTCGAAATTACTTTAGCATCGGGTGTGCCGTGCGGAAATACCGGAGGATGCGGAGCGATGTCGACCCTCGTTGGCGGACGGATGGAAACCGTGGCCCCGATCCGCGTGACGGACAACTCGGATCGGATCCGGTTGATCGGCCTGCTGCTGATTTCGCTGCTGCTGCACGCCTGGCTGATCCGCAACAGCGCGATGACGGCCCGCGACAGCCTGGGGTTCGCGCAACTCGCGGTGAATCTGACGCACCCGTCGCATGGGCAACCGGGGCCGCGTTCGCTGCCGGACGTGCTGAGGGCGGCCAAGCAACCCCCCGGCTACCCGTTGACGATCTACGCCGTGTACTACCTGCTGCAAAAGATCGACCCGCCCGAGGTGGCGGTCGATTATTCGGCGCACCGATTGTTGCGCGGGGCTCAGATCGCGGCGGCCGGGGCGATGGTGCTGGCCGTCTTGCCGATGTACTGGCTGGGCCGGATGCTGCTGGACAAAAACCGGAGTGTCGCGGCGGTGCTGATTTTCCAATTCTTGCCGGTCGCCGCGCGGGATACCAGCGACGGCCTCAGCGAAGGTCTCTATTTTCTGGGGCTGTCGTCGGCGTTGGCCCTCGGCGTCGCGGGCATTCGCAAGCAGAGCGTCGGGCGCTGCGTGCTCTGCGGGATCGCCTCCGGGGCGACCTACCTCGTCCGGCCCGAAGGACTCGCGGTCGCCGTCGGCGCGGTACTCGTCTTGTCGGGTTTGGCCGCCCTGCGCTGGCGCCCTCGGATGAATATGCTGGCCTGCGCCGCGGCCGTGCTCGCGGGGACGTTCGTCGCCGCGGCGCCGTACATGGTGATCATCGGCGGGTTGACGAACAAGCCGTCCGGGAAAGAAGCGATCGAAGGTGCGCCCGCCGGGCCGGTGCGGCCGGGGTTGAACGCGAATGCCGGGGGCGGGCCGCTGTTCGCCGAAATCAGCACGGAAGTGGATCGCGGCGGGCCCATCCAGAAAGCGACCGAGGCGGGTTCGAAGATTGCCCGCGAGTATTTGCACGCCTCGCACTACGCCGTCGGCGCGCTCGGGATCGTCGGACTGATTCTGATTCAGCACCTCCTGCGCACCCACCCCGAGTGGCTGTTGCTGTTGGCGACCGCCGGCATCCACTTGGCGGCACTGGCCCGCGTCGCCTATTCGCAGGGATACGCCTCCGAGCGGCATTTGCTGACGGCGGCGTTCGTCGCCACGTATTTCGCAGTGGCGGGATTCGAACCGCTGTTCGCGCGGTTCGCCCGTTGGCCGGTCGTCGGGAAGTTCTACCGCTCGCCCGCAGCGCTGTGGGTTTGGACGGCGGTGCTGATCGGGATCTGCATCTCGAGTTTGACGAAACCGATGCACCAGAATCGGATCGGGTTCAAAGCGGCCGGGGAGTTTTTGGCGGGGACGATGGACCCGGATGACCGGTTGACCGACCCGTACGAATGGACGCAGTTTTACGCGGGCAAGACCATTTACCGCGCGCCGAATTCCGACTATCGGGACGTGGAGCACGCGGTCTTGCGGGTCGGAGCGGATGCGGACGATCGGCGGTTGAATCAGGCAGTCGTCGATTACGCGAAGTCGGTCGCCGCCGACCCGCGGGCGCAGGTCGTGTACCGGTGGCCGGTCGGCCCGGTAGAAGAGACGAAAATCGTGGTATACCGCCTGGACCGGCCCGCGTTCAGCGCGATCCTCGGCGGGACGAATCAGCGCTGGTAAATCGGCAGGTAGTGCGACGGAACCGACAGGATCAGAATCGCGATGGCCGTTTGATACGCGGGGCCGACGTGGCCTTCTTTCGGATCCTTCCACGATCCGTTGCTCTGCTGGCTACCCAGGAGTTTGGTTTTCATCTTGTCGTAGAAGGCTTCCCATTCTTTGCCGCCGACTTGGTGGTAAGCGTGGGCCGCGTAGTAAGCCCCGTACCACCAATGCTGGCGGTCGTCGCCGGTGTTGTCGAGGTACTTGACGGCGCTGGCGATGTCTTTTTTGTCGTACTCGCCGCAGAGCTGGAGGACGCAAACCCCGGCGGCGGTGCGGGCGTAGCCGGCCGGGCCCCCGCCGACTTGATAGCGGTACCCACCGGTGCGGGGATCGCGGCAATTGTCGATGTACTTGATGGCGTTTTTCATCTTGTCGTCCGGGACGTGCAGCCCGCTGTCTTTGGCCCCCCGCAGGGCCATGACTTGCATGATGGTCACCGACACATCGGCCCCGGTCGGTTGGGGCTCGTAGCGCCAGCCGCCTTCGTGATTCTGCGTCTTGCAGATGAGGTCGACGGCTTTCTTCAAAACTTTCTTCACTTCCTCGTCGCCGGTCATCCCCCAAACTTGCGACAGGGCGAGCGTGGCCATGCCGTGTGCGTACATGTTGCCGCCGGTGTTGCCGACGAGGTAGCCGTCGGAATCGCGGGCCCCCGCGACCAAGTTGCGAACGCCTTTGGCGACTTCGGGACCGTATTTCCCTTGGCCGGGGAGGTGCCCCTGCGACATGTACGCGAGCAGTACGAACGACGTGATCGCGGAGTTGTTGCCCCAGCTGCCGTCTTTATTTTGGGTGTCTTTAAGCCACTCCAGCGCTTGCTCCATCGCCTTCTTGGTCTTGTCGTCGATCTTCACCTTCTCTTCGGCGGCCGGGGCGCGGGCCGTGACTCCGACACTGGCGACCAAAGCGAGTAACAAGAGGCGGGTCAGTGTGCGCATAGATACCGTATCGTTATGGATGAAAACGTTCGCGTCGAAAGAGTCCGGAGCTTATTAAAACAAGATCATCCGCCGCTTGTCATTTGGAACTTGCAGGAATTCGTTTTTTAGCATCGAAGCGTCCCGAGCCGAAATCGAATCCTTTGAACGAGTCTAAACCCTCGGAGAATTCGAGAATCGAGTATCGATCCTGATCTCGCCCTTTTTCGATGATCAGCAAGACGGTCCGGCGATCGACGACTTCCCATTTGACGATCAGTTTATTGGCTTCCCACGTGGGATGTTTCGCGTAACCATCGGTTTGGAGGGTCAGTGGCGATTCATGCCATTTCCACTTCGAACCGCTCAACGACTTCTTCAGTTCCGCTTTCGAGGACACCTTGAAATTCCGAACTCCGATCGCGTCTATGTTCTTGATCTCATCTCGCACGAGGAGTGCGGAGTCGAGTCGGCCGGCCTTCGTCTCCGCGTCGAGCAACTGCGTCAGTTGTAGTTTGTAATCCTCCGCCGCCAATTTCGCGGCATCATCGTGCGAAGACTGCGCCTTCTCGAGTACCTTTTGGAAGTCCGTACGAAGGCTTTCCAGTTTGGCCGGAGACTTGGGTGGTTGCCCATGCGCAGATAGGCAGACGCACACGACGATTATCAAAACGAAGAAACTCGAAATACGCATCGGATTCTCCAACCGAATAGCGAGAGCATTACGAAGCGAGAAGAGAATTTGGTGCACACAAACCCCCGATGCGACGGGTTTACTTATCGCCGGCCTTCGGGGAGATCGCCTTCGCGCCGTTCTTAATGTTCAAGTTGTACTGCTTGATCAGTTCGCGGAACTCGGCGGGGAAGGCCGCCTCGGTGGCTTGCTGCACTTTGTCGCGCTCCTTCTTTTGAAGCTCGATGAACGAACCGTTGCCTTTGCCGTCTTTGCCGCTCGACTCGGTTTTCTTGTTCTCGCCGGCCCCGGTGCGGTCGCCCGTGCCCGCTTGGCCTTCGTTTTTCTCTTGGCCCATGCCCATTCCCATGCCCATCCCGGGTGTCATGCCCATTCCCATTCCCATGCCGGGTGTCATTCCCATGCCCATCCCCATCCCGGGCATCGGGTTGGCTTGGGCTTGCTGGGGTTGGCCCGGTTGGGCCGGCTGTTGACCCATCGCCATCGCGGCTTGGTTGAGGGCGCCGAGGGCTTCTTGGAGCTTCGCGGCGGCTTGCTCTTGGGCGGATTGGGCCATGCCGGGCTGACCCATCTGCAGTTGCTGCTGGGCTTGTTGAAGTTGGTCGGAAGCTTGCTTCAGTTGCTCTTGCACGGCCATCGGGGCCTGGGCCTTGGCCTGATCGACGGCGGCTTGCGCGGCCATGTTGGCCTGTTGTGATTGCTGGAGGGCTTGCGTGGCTTCTTTCAGTTTCTCTTGCGCTTTGGCGAGCTGGCCGGGGTCTTTCGCTTCGCCCATTCCCATGCCTTCGCCCATGCCGGGTTTGGCTTCGCCGGCTTCGCCCTTCATGCCCTCACCCGGTTTCGACTCGCCGGGCATCGGATCGCCCTTCATGCCGTCACCCGGTTTCGGCTCGCCCTTCATCGGCTCGCCTTGCTTCGCTTCTCCCGGCATCGCCGGCTCGCCCTTCATCGGCTCGCCTTTTTGCTCGCCCGGCTTCATCGGTTCACCGGCCATCGGCATCGCCTTGGCGGCTTCCATCAGCTTGTCGATGGCCTTCTGTTGGTTCTCGACGGCCTTGGGAATGTCCCCTTTTTCGATCGCTTTGGCCGCTTCTTGGGCGTCCTTGGCGGCCTCCGACTGCATCAACTTCTCGGCCGTCTTGGCGATTTCCTTCTGGAGGTCGGCCAAGTTCTTCTGGGCGTCGGCCTTCGTCGGGTCCATCGGCTTTTGGCCGAGTTGGTCGGCGGCTTTCTTGGCTTCGTCGGCGGCCTTCATCGCTTCTTCGATCGCTTTGGCGACCTGCTTCGCGGTTTCCGCGGCGTCGATTTTGTCCGGTTGCAGCGCGGCTTGGTCGGCGATTTCCTTCGCCTTCAGTTCGTCGAGTTTCTTGTTGACTTCGTCCTTCGCTTTGGCGAGGTCGTCGGCGGCCATCTTCGCTTCGTTCGCGGCCGGCATCGGCTTGTTTTTATCGAGGTCGGCCTTGGCCATGTCTTGATTCTTGGCGGCGTCGTCGATCTTCTTGGCCGCTTCGGGCGCGACGTCTTTCACTTGCTCGCCGACTTCTTTGGTCGGGGCTTTGAGGTCGTCTTGCTTCTTGGCGATGTCGTCGGTCTTCGGTGCTTTGTCTTCGGCTTTCGCGGCTTTGTCGGCGTCAGCGACGACCTTCTTCTCGTCCTTCACGAGCGCTTCGAGTTTCTTCGCGGCGTCTTCTAGCTTGGCGATGTCGTCGCGTCGCTTTTCGATGCCGGCGATCTGATCGTCGAGTGCTTTTTTGGCATCCTTCAGGGCTTCGAGTGCCTTCTCTTGCTGCGGTTTGGCCTCGGCGGGGTTCTTCTTGGCGAGGTCGGCGGCGGCTTTGTCGGCGGCGGCGTCGGCCTTTTCGAGAGCGTCCTTCACCGCCTTGTTGTCCGGCAGCGGCAGATTCTTCAATTCTTCGGTTTTCTTAGCGACGTCTTTTTGGGCCTCCGCGGCCGGTTTCAACGCGTCGGGCTTGGCTTTCTCGGTCAGTTCCTTCGCGGCGGTTTGGGCCTTGATCGCCTTGTCGATTTCCTCGGCCGCCTTCTTCGCGGCGGCGAGGGCGTCGGTCTTTTCCTTCTCGGCCGCGGCGATCAGTTTGTCGAGGTCCGCCTTGGCTTCGGTGAGCCGTTCTTCGGCGTTCTTCTGAGCCTCGGCGGCGTCTTTCGTGTCGGCTTTGCGGAGGTCGTCTTGGGCGCGGCGCATCTCGGATTCGGCCGGGGTGATCTTCGCGGCGACTTCCTTGGCCGTTTGTTCCAAGGCTTTGCGGACTTCGCGGGTCTCGAACTCGAGCTTCGCTTGCTTATCGGCGATGTCGTTGGCCCGTTCCTTGATCGGGTCTTGGTCCTTCTTCGCTTCGAGGTCTTTCGCTTCGGGTCGCTTCTCGGTCTCTATCTTGATCTCGGCTTGGGTCGCGATGGCTTTCGCGATCTTGTCGCGGGCTTCCTTGAGGGCCGTCGCTTGGTCGCGCGGGGTGCGGAGTGCCGCGGCCAGGGCTTGCAGCTCTTTGGATGTCGTCAGTTCGCGCTCGGCGGCGGCTTTGAAGTCGCCGTTGTTGAGCGACATCCGGGCCAGTTCCATCTCCGCGATGAGCCGGCCGCCGCGACCGGCGACTTCGGCGGCGTCGTAACGTTCTTTTTGTTCGGGGGTGAGTCTGCCGCGGAGGATGACCGTCTTTTTCAAGAAGTTGGTCATATCGGCGCGGAGGTCGCTCTGGGTGTCGGCTTGCTCTTCGCGGTCGTCGGTCGGCTTTTTCCCGGAACGCGGTTGGTTTTGACCCGTCGTGCTCGAGCGGAGCGACTTCAAATGCAGGTCGAACTCTTTTTTCGCCTCGCGGTCGAGTTCCTCGGCGGCGTGGTCGAGCGATTTGAGGGCGTCGAGGTCGCTGAGGAGGTCGCGCAACTTGCCGACGATCTTTTTGTGTTGGTCGTAGGCGGCGCGCTGTTGCTCGGTGGCCGTTTCGGGGTTCGGGGCGGTCGCGGCGGCGTCGAGGTGCGTCAGGACCGCCTTCATTTGATCTTGGGACAGATTCGTGAGGTCCTTGGAGATTTTGCCGAGGAGCGTCTTTTCCTTCTCGGCGGTGATGTTCTGATACGACAGCACCCTGAGCGAAGTGGTAATGCGGCGGGCGGTTTCTTCAACATCGGCAATGGCTTTTTGCTGCTGCTTTTTCTGGGCGGCGGGATCGAGCTCGGCCGCCCGTAGCGCGGGTACCGTCGAGATGGTCAGGGCGGCCGTGAGGAGGGATGCGGCCAACTTGCGGAGGGTCATGGAATCACCTCGGGGGAACCGCGGCGCGAAAGCCGCGGTAGTTCGGTTCAATATTCATTGTTCGGAGACGGTCTGCAACGGAAAAGTTCCCGTCGGAGCGAACCCGGCGTTATTTCTGGACGGTGGGCTTGAAGACGCCCTTCTGCAGTTCCTCCAACCTCTTCAATCTCTCGCGGCTTTCGGAACGCCGCCGGTTCCAATCTTCGACGTCGGTCTCCGACACGACGTCTTTGATCCGCGATTCCGATGCCCCCGGCTTGCGACCGGTGGCATTTCGGTCGCCCGGCGCCTGCTGCAATCGGTCGCGTTCGGAGACCGTTTCCAAGGCGTATTTCCGGTCGTACGTCGCCACATAGTATTCAACCTGATCGCCGAGCTCGAGTTTCGCACGTTTTGTTCCGTCCGCACTCGGTTTGCTGAGCGTGGAGGTCTTGAAGCCATACCGTCCGCCGGCGATGAGGCCCGACGGCACCGATTCGGGATCGGTCGACGGGAGCAGGTACAAATCGACAGATTGCTCGTGGTCGTACTGTTCGAACACGCCGAGTTCGGCGATGAATCTGCCGACGTTGGCTCTCGATTCGTCCGCCTCGACGCGTGTCAAAGGCAATGTCTGCCAACCGGTCCAGTCTTTCTGGCGACGGTCGTAAACGCGGTAGACGACCCACGCGCTGGAGATGCCCAGCGGCGACTGCGCCGCGTAGGCGATTTGCACGCGGCCGTCTTTGGCCAGCGGCATGCCACGGACTTCGTAATCGTCGTTCGGGCCGGAATCTCGGGGAGACTTCAACATTTCGTCGAGCAGTCGCACGTCCGGGGCGCGATCCGGGCCGATGGTGATACCCCGCCGCGGCGGGCTGAGGTTGGGGAAATCGTTGTCGTCGAGCAATTCCACGCTGTAACCAGTGGGGAACTTCGCCAAGTCGAAAGTGGCTTCGGCCGTTTTGCGGTCTTCGGAGAGGGTCATGGCCGGGCGAGCGAGGACCGATTCGATGCCTTTAGGATCTCGGGCGAACAAGACGAGCGTCGCCGATTTCAACGGCTTAGTCGCGAGCGCCGCAATCCGGATCGTGCAATCGGGGTGGGCGACGACTTCCCCCTGGCTGGCGATCTGTTCGTAGACGCGTGTCCCGTCGGGGTCGACGTACTTTGGCAGTCGTACCCAGGCGTTCAACTCCTCGACGGCGGGGCGGGCTTCGAAGCGGATTTTGCCCGGCTCGCGCAACCGTCCATCGCCGAAGCGGGCTTTGAAAGTGAACGGCTCGGACGATGGCGGCAGCTGGGCGGTAAAGATCGCCGAGCCATCCGGAAAGCGTTCGAAGAACTTCGCGGAGTATTTTTCCCGCGGTTGGCCTTCCGGGAACACGAAGACCGTCCCCGTGGCATCGTCCGTAATCGGCCCCGTGACGCGGAAGCGGAGTTCGACGGCATCCCCGCTCGGCCAGAGCGGCTTGCTCTCGTTCCGGACCGAGACCCGACGCGGGATGTCGATGTTCAACAAAGCTTGGCGCTGCAGCAAGACGAACGCGAGTTCGCCGACGATGGCACCCGCCGCGCCGACGAAGATCAGCACGGCGGCGTACAAGCCGATGGCCCAGAAGAGCCGGTTCGGATTGGCCAACTTCGCGATGCGGTGCGACTGTAATAATTCCCCCGCTTCGCGTTCCACGGCGGCGATCAATTGCCGGGACATACCCGAGGTTTGCGCGTCCGAGCGCGTGAGTTGGAGCGTCGTCACCAAGCGGTGGTCGAATTCGGGGATCGCCCGTTCCGCCCGCCCCGCCAACGCCACCAGCGAGGGCCCGCGCACCTTCAGCACCAGCAGATAGGCCGCGCCGGCGAACACGAGCACTTGACCGGCCGCCATCGCGATGCGGAACCAGAACGGCGTGCTCGTGCCTTCTTCGGAGACGTTGTCGATGTAGCGGTCGAGGTAGAAATCGACGGCGCAAGCGATCGCGAGCGAAACGGCGAGGATGACGAGCCACCACGCGGCTCCGCGAGCCGTGGAGTAAAGCCACTCGCGGAACTGCCACGCGCGGAGTTGTCCATTCAGCGATGGCATTGATGATTCCGAAAATTGGTGGATGTAGGCACCGGGCAATTCCAATGGGTTATGCGCGCAACGCCATCGGCGAGGATGTATAATAGTCGATCTTCGCCGCTCGAACCAATGTCCGTTCGGGATATCGCTGCGGATCACGTCGAACGGCACGATCCGAGGCTAAAACTTGAAATCTTTTCTCTTCGCCGCACTCGTCGCAACGGTCGGTTCGCTCGCTGTCGACCGGCCGGGACTCGCGTAATTTGTCGTCGTCGACAAAGCCGTACGCAAAAAAAACGACGAGCCGGAAGACGCCCGGATCGATGCCGTCGCAACCGCTTGGAAAAAGCACATCGCCGGCTTCGGCAAGGGTCCCGTCTACCAAGTCGAAATTCTCCAGCGCGACAACGTCGACGGACGGCTTTTCTACCACCGGAAGTTGATCGGCCGGGACGGCCCGAGGTCTGTGCTCATGGGATTCGGCGTCGACGACAACGGTAGCTGCATGCGACCGCCCGAACACGGATTCAAGCTCCCGGCCACAATACTCCGGGATCGCCAAAGGAGCGAGGAAGTCGCCGAGCCCCCTCTGCCGCTGGCGTTCGAGAGCCATCTCGCCTTCGTCGATTTTGAATCGGACGCCGATTCCGATTCCCAACTCCGCTTCGGGGTGAGTTGCATCGTCAATCGTTTGAACCCACCGACCGAGCCGGGGCAGGTCGTACTGCGGTACTTCGAAGGTCAGTTCCGGGTCGAACACCTCTCCGCCGAGCGGATCGCGGAGGCCCAGCCCCTGCGGCAGAATGCGGCGTTTTTCCGCGAACGCACTGCGGCTTTGACCCGCGAAGCCATCGTGCACCAGCTCTTTTGGACCGAGCGCCCGGACCGCGAATTGCCCGAAGCCGCGCGGCTTTTTCGCGCCCCCGTCCTCCTCGACGCGCTCCGCTCTGCCCTCGACAAATTCACCGATCGCACGCCGGAGGAACTGGTCGGGAAGGGTTTCCCGCACACCTTCGCGGACGCTTTGGCGGCCGGTGGGGACGCCGGGGACTTTACGCTGTTTCACCGCTTCGTCCGTCGGCACCCCGATTGCGCTTGCCTTCTCAACTACCCCACACTGGCGCTGTTGGCACGTACGGGTGGGTCCGGAGCTGCGCCGCTCGTCCGCGATCTTTTGCGAGATGAACATCCGGCCCACATGCAACCGTCCACCGTGTTGCTCCGAACGCTCGACCCCAGCGTGCCCGTTCAGACGCACGCCGACAACTTGCTCGTCGAACTCGCGCAGAAGTTCGAACTGGAGCCCGCCGACTTCGGTCTCGGGATGGTCGAAGCCAGGCTCCTCGCGTTGGCAGGCAAACACGCGTTCACTCCTATAGAACTGCAAACGATGCGAGATCAAGTCGCAAACGGCTCCGGCACGTGGGCCGTATTGAACGGGACCGACCGCAAATCCGGCTACCGAGCCGCCCTCAAATGGGTCTCCGATCGCAAATGAATCCCGTCAGCTCAAACTGTTGAATTTGCGGATGAACCATTCGACCGAAAACGCCAGGATCAACAACACGAGGGCGGGCCAACCCCAGAGGACGATTTCATTCCGCTGCTGGAGCGGCGGACCTTCCTTCATTCGCACATTTTTGACGAGGGTGTGCAGGTCTTCCTCGCGGTAGAACCGGCCGGGGTTCGCGTCTTCGCCGGACTTCGCGGCGAGTTGTTGCATCTCCTCTTCGGCGAGCCCTCCCGGTGCCAGTTCGTGCCCCGGCGGCAGGCTCACGCGGTACTCGAGCGCGGCCGTTTCGGTGGCGTTTTCGACCTTCAGCGCGAACCGCCCGAGCCGGTTGAACGGGATCGTCGCCACGTATTCCCCCGGCTGACCGGGCAGCGATTTCAACTCGACGGCGAACGATCGATCATTGTCGTCGGCGTCGACATCGAGCCGTTCGACGCGGGCGCCGATTCGGTCCGTCACGAGCGGTTTCAAATCTTGGCTGTAGAGTCGGGCGTACACTTGGGCCGTTTTGCCGAAGGTCGGCTCCGGCGTGTCGAGCGACAACTGCGTGAGCTTCGTACCGAGCGTGCGGGGTACGCCGGCCAAGTACACGGCTTGCGTCCAGAAGCGGCCGAAGAGTTGCTCGGCCGTGTTGTAGCGCCAGCGCCAAGTTTCGTCGATGCCCGAGTAGAGCACGAAGCCCTTGCCGTAGTAGTGGGTCGCCAGCAGGGGCATCGGTTTGTCGTCGGTCGTCTTCTCGGTCGGGTGGGCGAGGTAGACCTCCGACGCCGGCTTCAGCTTCTTCACCGGGTAGTGCCAATAGAGTTCGGGCAGCGTCGCCCAGATTCGCTTGTTCTCTTCGGGGTCGTCGTCCAAACTCAACAGCAACGACCGCGACCCGTGCGGGGTGACGAGGGGCCGGAAGCCTTCGGTGCGATTGCCGGAGTCGGTGACGAATGTCGCTTTGTCGAACTCCACCGGCAGTACGTCGGCGAGCGCGGTGCCGAGCCACGACGACGGCCCGTTGCCTTTGCCCGCGACGTGGATCATGCCGCCGCCTTCGCTGACGAAGTCGCGGATAGTTTCTTGTTGCTCTTTGGTGAAATACGAAGCCGGGACATCCCCGAGGATGAGCAGGTCGAACTCGGACAGCGCTTGGCGGGTCTCGGGGAACCCCGGCAGGAACGGGTTGTCCGTGCTCTCGGATTTCATCGCCCGCGGGTCGCCTTCGATCAGGATGAATTTCGCCGCGATCCGCTTTTTGTCCGCCATCAAGCCGCGCTGGATGAATTTGAAGTCCCAGCGCGGCTGGGAATCGACCATCAGCACTTTGATCTTGCGGTCGACGACGCGGACCGATTTCGAGATTTCGTCGCCGAAGATTTCTTCACCGCCGCCCGGCCGGGGGACGCGGACCTTGACGCTCGTCACAAGGTCTTGCTTCCCGGCGAGGGCATCGTCTTTCTTGGGCACGAAATTCAGCAGCTCGCGGACGTCGTCCCCTTCTTTGAGGTCGATGGTTTTGCTCACCACCTCCCGGCCGTTGAGCTTCACGCTGAATTCGACCTTCGCCCCCGGTTCGAAGCCCTTGGCCCGGAAGCGCACGGGGATGATCGAACTGTCGTCGACGAACAGGTTCTCTTGCGTCTGAACATCGCGGATTTGCAGTTGGCCGAATGCGGAACTGCCGACCCCGTAAATATGCAGTGGTATTTTGAGTTCCCCGCAGCGGCGGGCGAGTTCGGCCAAGCTCTTACCGCTGGCGTTTTCGCGGCCGTCGGTGACGATCACCACCGCGGCCGGGAGTTCCGATTCGTCGCGGTTCAACAAGTCGAATAGGCCATCGACGAGGGCGGTTTGATCGTCCTTGCCGTCGATCTTGTCGAGCCAATTGAGGCCGCGCGGATCTTGGGCCGAGCGCTTGGAACCGAATGTCGCGACTTCGAGCGGCCCTTTGGCCCGGAGTTGTTCGAGCAGATTCAGGCGGGGATTCTCGAGCGACTTCTTGGCGATGTCGAGCCGGCTCGGCTTCTCGGGGATTTCGGCCGGCAAGCCGCCGAGGGCCGTCGGGATACCGCTATCGGGCGAGCTCAGGTTGTACGCCACGGCGACGCGGTGCCGGTCGGCGAGGTTGGTGCGGGCGTCCTTGTTCAACATGCTCTGGCTGTTGTCGATCATCACGGCGATGGGCCGGAGCCGGGTGGTCGTGGTGTTTTGCACCCACGTCGGCCGGAGAAGCAGGAACAGAATGAACGTCAGCGTGAAACACCGGACGAGTGCGAGAATCATCCGCACGGCCAGCGGGACCCGTTTCGCTTCGCGGAAGTAGAGGAACAACACGACCGCGCAGGCCACGAGCGCTAGCAGTAACGCCACCGGCCACGGGAACCAGCCCCGCAGCTTCAGTGGGAATTCCATCGCGGCGAATAGCATCGAGTCGGTCATTCGGCCCTTTCGGAGAACTCACCCGACTCCCGACGGAGTTCGGCTCGCCAACTACTTTGCCCGTCCGCAATGCCAGGCCCAACCGCACTCCACGCAGGCGATGGCGAACAACGCCATAAGAATGTACACCGTCAATTCCCGGCGGTCGCGTTCGCTGCCGACCAGCGAGTCGGCTTCGTTGCCGGCCGAGACGAGGATCGGTTTGAATCCGACGGCGTCCGCCACCGCGTCGTCGGTCATACTGTCGAGGTCGTACGATTCGTGCTGATCCGGATTCACCGCGAAGCGCGGGCCCGTGAGCGTCGATTCGTCTTCGTAACCCATGTGGTACACGCCGGCGACGAAGGCGTCGGTCGCCGTCACGGCCGGTTTGCCGCCGTCGGCGGCGACGACCGCCTTGCCGAGTTTCGTGCGCGTCTTGTTCGGTCGCAGCAGGTCGACGACGCGGGTCGCTTCCGGCGGTGTCCAAGCGAAGCTTTCCCCGGCGATGCGGTTCGTCCCCGGCGCCACGCGGCCGGTGAAGTGGGACAGCAGCATCTGTACGATCGACAAGTAAGACCCGGATTTCGACGGCCAGTTCGTCCACGACGCGTCGAGGCTCGTGTGCAAGAACAGCACCTCGCCTTCGCCCAGAATCTTGGCCGACAGTAGCGGTCTACCGTTATCCAACCGCAACATCACCCGGCCGCTCGTCGCGGCGGTCGCCTCGTTCGTGCCGAGGTAAGTCCAAATATCGACATCGGCCGTGACGGTCGCGTAAGGCTCGTCGCGCAACCGGCTGAGGAACGACGGCGACTCGGTCGTATCCGGGGCCGGTTTGAAGGGCATTTCGGGTTTGGTCGTCTCGGCGGCGGTCAGCTCGAACGGCAGCAAACCGAGCGGTTTGAAGTTCTTGTTGTAACCCGCGGGCATCGTGAATTCCCCGGCACCGATGAGCAGGCCGTGCCCTTCGCCCACAAACTTCGCCAAGCGCGCGAGGAAGGCCGGGGACAATCCGGGGATGCCGTTGCGATCTTCGTCGGACGACGGGACGTTTGTCAGGATGCACAGGTCGGCGTCGTTCAACAGTGCCGGCGTCGCCTCGTTCGGCATCACGTCGGTCACTTTGATGAAGTAGTCGGGCCGGTTGATCTCGGGAACCGGCACGAGGGCGTTCTTGATGAAGTGCCCCGCGGAATCTTTCGGGTCGCGCGGATCGCGGTTACCGTCGATCAGCAGGACGCGGACGCGGTCCCGCACCAAGATCAATTTGTCGAAACGGTTGTCGCCCGGCAGATCGTCTGGAGTGCTCACCGCGACCGGTTGACCGGGAAGTGCGTCCTTGGATCCTTCGCCGATTTTCGCCGTCAGCAGGCTCGTCCCGGCCTTCGAAAGCAGTCCCGTCAGGGTGACCGGGATCGTCTGACCCGGATCGATCCGCGCCGCGAGGCCGCTGTCGATGGTCTGCAACTGGCCGTCGACTTCGAGCGTCACGCCCACGTTCAACACCGGGCTTTTGCCGGTGTTCTTCAACAGCACCGTGAAGGGCAGGCGCGTGTTCGTGTGCGGGATGCCGCCGGGGAAGACGATGTCCGACACGAGGACGTTGTTCACCGGCCGCTCGGGGTTGCCGCAGCGCACGATGATCAGCGTCGCCCGCTTCTGAATCTCCTTGGCCTTCTCCTTCAGCGCCGCCGCTTGCCGCTCCCAACCGTTCTTTTGCAGATCGCTGAAGATGTACAGTTCTTTGTTGGTCCCCTCGGCCCGATCGAGCGCCGCGTCCCCATCGATGAGGCCGGGGAGAATGTCACCCGATTGGCTCGTGAGTTCGATGCCCTTCACGACGTTACGGGCCTGGTCGAGGTTCGTCGGCGTGAAGGGCAATTGGACCGCGCGGTCGGTGCAAGTGTAGATTTGAACCGACGAGTTCCGCGGTAGGCTATCGATGATCGAGAGCGCGGCTTCTTTGGCCCGGTCGAGCCGGTTCTTGTCTTGGTCCTTCGCCCCCATGCTGTACGAGGTGTCGAAGACGAACACCGCCGCGACACTCTCCCCCCGGCCGCTGCGAGCGCCGGTGCTGAAGCTGAAACGGGCGAGCGCCAGCGCCAGCAAAATCAGGGCGAGGCAGCGGAGTGCGAGCAGGATCAGCTCTTGGAATTTCAGCCGCCGGCTGGTTTGCTCGATGCTCTGGCGCAGGAATTCCATCGCCGCCCACGGCAGCGGTCGGTGGCGGGCTTTGTAGAAGAAATGCAGCACGAGCGGGACGCTGACCGCCAGCCCGCCGAGCAACATCAATGGCGCGAGAATTCCCATGGATCGGAAGCCTTCTTACTTGTTCGGTTCCACCGATGATCCCGTCGGTTTTGTCACTTCGGGGGATGGGCTCCAACCCGTGGGCGGGGTGCTGGTCGTCGGCTCGGTCTTTTTTTCGCAACCGATGGCCAGCAACATCAACCCGAATATCAGCAGACCTCGCATCAGCGTTTCCCCATTTGGAGCCGACGGATTAAATACTCTCCGAGTGCCGCACCGAGCGGCCGATCCGTCGGCATGCGGACGTACTCCACCCGGCAGCCATCGCAGGCCCGCTGCAGTTTTTCGAGGTAGTTATTCACCGCCCGTAAATACGCCGGCTTGAGCAAGTGCGGGCGGGCCATGAGGGCATCGGCCCCTTCCAAATTGATGAAGCGCACGTTCCCCTCGAGTGGGAAGTCGACCTCGTCGCGGTGCAGCACGTGGAACAGCGTGACCTCGTGCCCTCGGAATCTCAACTGCTTCAAACCGGCCATCAGGCCGTTGACATCGTCGAAGCAATCGGAGATCAGGAAGACCAGACCCTTGCGGCCGACCTGTTCGACGACCTTTTCCAACAGCGGCCCGATGTGCGTCTTGGCCGCGGCTTGCGTGTCTTCCAACGTTTTGCAGATTGCGTTGATGTGGATCATCGACCCGCTGGCTTGCAGTTCGGCCCGCCATTGGTTGTCGAACATCCGCAGCGAGACCGAGTCCCGCTGTTTGATGATGGTGTACGCCAAGGACGCCGCGAGCAGCTTGGCGTATTCGAGTTTGTTCTGGGCCCCGTCGCCGTAGCGCATGCTGTTGCTGGAATCGACCAACAGGTGCCCGATGAAATTGGTTTCCTGCTCGTACTGCTTGATGGTGTAGCGCTCGGAGCGGCCGTAGCTTTTCCAGTCGATATGGCGGATATCGTCGCCGGGGACGTACTCGCGGTGCTGGACAAACTCGACCGAGAAGCCGCGGAAGGGCGACTTATGATCGCCGACGCGCAGCCCCTCCACGACCTGACGCGCGGCGAGGCCGAGCGCCTCGGCGCGGGAGAGGATGTCGGTTTGGAGGAGGCGATTCATCGTGTCAGGCCACTTGGTAGATCGCAGGTCGATACGTCGGGTTCGGGATCGGTTTTCCTTCGGCCGCTGCAGTTTGAAGCCAAAGCGATTTCGCGGTGAGAACTTCCGACAACGCTTCTTGCGGTGTGATTCCAAAGGCCGAGCAGTATTGCAAATCGGGAACATCGGCGATGTAACCGCCATCTTCGACGCTGGCAAAGATGTTGATGTGGTAATCGCTCACGCCTCGACCTTCGCCGCCGCGGCCCGCACCAGCTTCCGGATCACTTCGTCGACCGTGATGCCGTCGCTTTGTGCGCTGAAGTTCAAAATCAACCGGTGCCGCAGAATCGGCGTCGCCACGGCGACGACGTCGTCGCCCGAGACGTGGTTCGAGCCGCGGAGTACCGCGTGGGCCTTCGCCGCAAGGATCAAGTTCATGCTGGCGCGGGGGCCGGCGCCCCAGGTCAGCCACTTCGTGGCGAAGTCGGCGCCGTCCGGTGTGCCCGGCCGACTCATCCGCGTGATCCGCTTCGCGAACTGGAAGACCTTGTCCGACACCGGCACCCGGCGGACGACGTGCTGCAAACCGATGATGTCCTCGGCGTTCAGCACCGGGGTCACCTTCTGCTTGTTGTCCGAGGTGCCGAGCCGCATGATTTGCTCTTCTTCCTCGTCGGTCGGGTAGTCGACCTTGATGAGGAACAAGAAACGGTCGAGCTGCGCTTCCGGCAGCGGATAGGTGCCTTCTTGTTCGATCGGGTTTTGCGTGGCGAGCACGAAGAACGGATCCTTCATCGGGTGGTCGACCCCGCCGATGGAGCACTTCCGCTCTTGCATCGCTTCGAGCAGCGCCGCTTGCGTCTTGGGCGGCGTCCGGTTGATTTCGTCGGCGAGTACGATGTTGGCGAAAATCGGCCCGGGCAGGAACTTGAACATCCGCTGCCGCGTGGCCGGATCGTCTTGGATGACTTCGGAACCGGTGATGTCCGAGGGCATCAAGTCCGGGGTGAACTGAATCCGCTTGAACCCCAATTCGAGGGCCTGGGCCAGCGTGCTGACCATAAGCGTCTTGGCCAGACCGGGGACGCCCATGAGCAGAGCGTGGCTGCGGCAGAAGATCGCCATCAGCAGTTCGTCGACGACCTTGTCTTGGCCGATGATGATCTTGCCGATTTCTTTGCGGAGCTTGGCGTGGGCATCGCGGACTTTTTGGATCAACTCGACATCGTTATCGGCGGTCATGGATTGGATCTCGATCCCGGTGTGGGGCACGGTGGGAAACAGATGTCGTTTCGGAAGCGCGTGGGGGAGGGCAACCTTCTGACTCAGGATGTCGCCCATAGTTCCCAAAGTCAATCGAATTGTGCGAAGCCGGAGTCAATTTTACCCCACCCACCCGAAAATCATTCGTCTTTCTTTTCTTCTTTCGGAATCGGCGGGGCCGCGTACACCATGTTGATTGTGCGACGGTCGGCGGCGAAGCGGGCCACCACCGGCATGTCGGGCTTCAAATCGGCGAGTGTGATGTCCTTGCCCACGAGCCGGTACTTCGCGTCGCCCGTCAAGCCGAAGCTCAAATCGACGCGGCGCTCGTCGCGGAGCCCGGAGACCTTCACGCTCAGCGTCAGCGTCTTGTTGGCGACGTCGACCGATTTCACCGTCGCCGGCAGGTCGTCCTTCGATCCCTCGGCAACGATGCCGACGGCCGTCTTTTTATCGAGGGCGAATTCCACTTCGACTTTCGACCCGGCCGCGAGATCCCCGAGCCCCACGCTCAGCCCTTCGAGTTCGATTTTGGCATCGGCCCCCACGGCTAGGGGCACCTCGAACTCGAAGCCGTTGTTCCCCTCGGCCCTCACCGTGAGGATGTTCTTCGCCGGGTCGGTCCCCTTCACGACGGTGTCGAGCCGGGGCCAGAACGCGTCGAGTTGGAAGGCTTTTTTCTCGGTGCCCATGAACGACGCGGCGGCCCGCATGCCGACGGTGAGTTCGCCGAGCTTGACCGGCCGGCGGGCGACGACGATCTCGACCTTCGCTTCGAGTTCGACGGCGAGTTCGAATTTGTCTTCGTCCAGAATCAGCACGAGTTTGTTACCGGGACCATCGACCGATTTGATCGTCCCTTCGCGGCGGTCAATCTTCACGTCTTCGCGGATCGGGATCGCCTCGGCGGGGACATTCCGCGGGATGTCCGCTTGATTCCGGCGGTTATTCTCGATGACTTGGCTCACTTGGGCCTGCGACTGCCGCAGGGTGACCCCGGCGGTGAAGACGCCGCCGACGAACAGGATGGAAAGTGCCGCGATTAGTTGAAATTTCGTTCGAGACATGGTGGCGAGAACCTCGTGGGTGAGTGTGAGTACGGTTTCGGACAAGATCTGCGGAGCGGTTCCATCGGCGAAGGCTAGAACGCCGGAGGCAATGGTGGACTTCAAAACGGCGGGGATCGCCGCGGCGTTGGTCGTGGTCAGGGCGACGGTCAATGCCGAAAGGCTGAGGGCAACGCCGCGTTGCGTGAGGCGTTCGCGCAGTTTTTCCCGGCCCCGGTGCAATCGACCGCGAAGTTGGCCTTCGCTGACCTTCAGCGATTTCGCCGCTTCATCGACCGACTGCCCCTGCAGGTGGCACAACACGATCGCATCGCGGTAGCCCGAAGGCAACCGGCGGAGTTCTTCGTCGAGAATCGCGGAGAGTTCCGAAATCGCCGATGGAACGGGCTGGCTCGGTTCGACCCCCTCGGGCAGGGCTTGGGGCTTCCGCGACAACTTCGCCAACGCCTTCCGGCAGACGTTTTGCGAGACCAAATAGAGCCAGCCGCCGAGGGAATCTTGCCAGCGCACCGCCCCGGCTTTTTTCGCCAAGATGAAGAACGTCGCTTGGAAGGCGTCGTCGGCCGCGTGAGCATCGCGGAGAACCCGCCGGCAGGCCCCGAGCACCATCGGCCCGTGGCGATCCACGAGCGCGGCGAAGGCCGCTTCGTCCCGACTGCCGTGGAAACGCGCGATCAGTTCCCGATCCGTCGCCGGATCGGCGTAGGGCTGCCCCATCCGGGCGAACTGTTTCACGAGTGACGGCATCGGCGACTCCGCGGGGCACGCACGGTTATCCTCCACACTAGTTCCCGGCGCACGCGGATCACTTCGATTTTTTCTTCGGTTTGGGTTTCGGCACCGGCAGGGCGTGAAACGTGGCGGTCAAAAGTCGAACGAGCCAATCGCGGTCGGTCCAATCTTCCGGCGGAACGCGGAAATACGGTTTCGAGCCCGGATAAGCCGAGCCGAGTTCGACTGCCCCGGCGAGTTCCTTCCCGGCGTCCGTGATTTTCACGAACAGGCAGTCGTCGCAGACGAACGCCACCGGTTTGCCGTCGATGTACAGGCAATATTCGCCGAACATCTTTCGGGACGAGACCCGCCCGGCCGAACGGACGCGATCCAACAGATCGTCCATCGTCGAAGAATTCATCGGCACGATGCGGACCTCCAGGGCTCAAAAACGCCCTTGACCAACGCCCGTGGCCGGGTAAGATTCGGACAAGAAGGGCGTTTAGCTCAGTTGGCTAGAGTACTACATTGACATTGTAGGGGTCACTGGTTCAAATCCAGTAACGCCCACTTCTCACGACCCCCTAGCATTCCTAGGGGGCCGTGCCATTTTTATCCCGACGCGCGGTGCTCGATCCCGAGCGGAGCGCGCGGACCCGACGCCGGATTACGCATGACGATCCCCACCTCGATCGAAGGCACGAAGTCGAAATCGGCGCTGCTGATCGTCTTCTTGGTCGTGTTCATCGACTTGCTCGGCTTCGGGATCGTGCTGCCCCTCATGCCACGCTTCGCGGACGAATTCCTCGGGGGTGACAAAGGTGTTCCGAGCACCAGCGAACTCGCCGGGACGAGCGACCTCGCCAAAGGCGCGATCATCGGGGCGCTCTATTCTTCCTTCTCGCTCATGCAGTTCCTGTTCTCCCCCATTTGGGGCCGGATTTCGGATCGCATCGGCCGCCGTCCGATTCTGATCATGGGCCTGCTGGGGTCGGTCGTTTTCTATGCGCTCTTCTCCTACGCTTGCACGATCCCGAGTACGAGCGCGATTTTGGCTCTCGCACTCATTATGGTGTCGCGCCTCGGCGCCGGCATCGCCGGGGCGAGCGTCAGCACCGCGTCCGCGGTGATCGCCGATTCCACGACACCCGAAAAGCGATCCAAAGGGATGGCCCTCATCGGCGCGGCTTTCGGCATCGGCTTCACATTCGGCCCGTTGATCGCCTACTTCGGTCTCGAAACTTTTGGCGAAGAGGCCCGCTGGGCCCCGGGGGCTATCGCGTCCGGGTTGTCGTTGTTCGCGACGGTGCTCGCCGTGTTTCTGCTCCCCGAAACCCTCAAGCCGGGCGCGCCGCAAGCCGAATCGCACCGCGGAGCTTTCAGCTTGGGGCGCTCGATCGATGTCTTGAAAATGCCGTCCGTCGGGCCGCTCATCCTCATCTATTTCCTCGCCATCTTCGCGTTCGCCAATTTCGAAGCCACGCTGGCGTTATTCACCGAGAAGGTTTTCGGATTCACGAACAAAGACAACTACCTCGTCTTCGCCGGCGTCGGCTTCGTCTTGGTCGTCGCACAAGGTGGGTTCTACCGTCGAATGGCGGGTAAAATCAGCGACATCACCCTGATGAAGGCCGGCCTCGGGATGATGTTCGTCGGCTTGGGCGCGCTCGGGGCTGTCGCCTACGCGGTCTTCCGCGTCAAGGGGTCACCCGAGACGGTCGCCGGCTTCCGGGTTCTTTTTTACATCGCGTCCGCAGTGGCGGTCTTCGGCTTCGCGTTTTTGAACCCTTCCGTGGCGGCGCTCGTGTCGCGGCGGGCCGACCCGAACCGGCAGGGCGAAATTCTCGGTGTGAACCAATCGTTCGCCTCGCTCGGGCGAATCCTCGGGCCCTTTCTCGGCAGCGTCGTCTTTTGGTGGCACGACTCGCACACGCTGCCGTTCGCGCTCGCCGGAGCGGTGCTCGTGATCGTGGCGCTTCTCGCGGCGAAGCAAGAGAATCCCGTCGCCGCCGCGGCACCGAACGCGTGATCGCCGCTCTCGCGAATCTCCGGCCGCGCCGCATCGCACTCTTGAAACCGAGTGCGCTCGGCGACATTGTCCACAGCCTGCCGGTGTTGTCGGCGGTTAAGGAACTATATCCGGCGAGTGCGATCGACTGGATCGTGAACGCCTCGTTCGAATCGTTGATCGCGGGACATCCCGATTTGCGCGCCACGATCCCGTTCCAACGCGGGACTTTCCGCGGGGGCCTTTGGCCGTCGCTCCGGTACGCGGCTCAATTCGCCGGTCGCTTGCGGAAGAACCGTTACGATCTCGTCGTCGACCTCCAGGGACTACTCCGCACGGGAATCATGGCCGCGGCGACCGGGGCGCCGGTGCGGGTCGGCTTCGCGAATGCCCGCGAGGGGAGCCGGCATTGCTACACGCACCGCGTTGAGGTGCCGGACGCGGAATCGATGCACGCCGTCGACCGCTATTGGCGGATCGTCGAAGCTCTCGGCGGCGGGCATTTGGCAAAGCGATTCCACGTTCCGATCCAGCCGTCGGAACTAGAAGTCCTCGAACGGGAATTTGTCGAGTTTCCGCGGCCTTGGATCGCCATCGCGCCCGGTTCCAAATGGGTGACAAAGCGCTGGCCCCCGGCTCATTTCGCGGCACTCGCCAATCGGGCCCGCACCGAATTCGGCGGGACCTGCTTCCTCGTCGGCGCCGCCGAAGACGCCCCGCTCGCGGTCGAGTTTCGCCGGACCGCCGAGGGATCGTCCGTCGATCTCACCGGCCGAACTCCATTGCCGAAACTCGCGGCGCTGTTGTCCCTTTGCGATGCAATGCTCGCCAACGACACCGGTCCCCTGCATCTCGCCGCGGCGCTCGGCACGCCCTGCATCGCACCGTACACCTGCACGACGGTCGCGAAGCACGGCCCGTACGGAGTCGGGCACACCGGCGTCGAAACGACCGTGGCCTGCGCCGGGAGCTATTTGCGAAACTGCCCGAACGGCATGATTTGCATGGGCGAGTTGACCCCGGAGAAATTGTGGCCGGCCCTGAGGCACGCGTTGGCTACCCGGCCGCGGCGGGCCGACGTATCTTGACGGTTTCGAGCGAGGTCTTTTTCCCGTGCCGCACGAACCGGTCGATTTATCCCGCGTCCGCACAATCCCGCTGCAAGTCCGGCCGAACAAAGTCACGCAAGACAAGTTCGCGCGGCCGGTGGTGAAGGGGCAATCGGCGGCGGCGTTCCTCGACGGACTCCCCGGCATCCTCGCCGGCGACGATTTCCGCGCCGTCGTGGCGGCCATTGTCGAAGCCAAGAGAAACCACCGCGAAGTGATCGTCGGCTTCGGCGCGCACGTCCTCAAGTGCGGGCTGAGTCCCGTGCTTATCGATTTGGTCCGACGCGGTATCGTCACGGCCCTCGCCACCAACGGCTCCGGGGCCATCCACGATTTTGAACTCGCACTCATCGGCGAAACATCCGAAGACGTCGCGGCCGGGTTGAAGGATGGCACCTTCGGGATGGTGAAGGAAACCGGCGAGATGATGCATACCGCGATCAACCGCTCAGCCGCGCGGCCCGAGGCGGGCATGGGCGCCCTCTTCGGCGAATATCTCGAAGAGATCGCCGCGCCGAATGCGGACATCAGCGTGGCGGTCGCGGCCCGGCGGGCGAACATCCCGTTCACCGTCCACATCGCCATCGGCACCGACATCATCCACATGCACCCCGGCGCCGACGGGGCCAACCTCGGCCGCAGCAGCTTCAACGACTTCCGCATTCTGTGCACCGCCATCGGCCAGCTCAGCGGTGGGGTCTATCTGAACATCGGCTCGGCCGTGGTGCTGCCGGAGGTCTTTTTGAAGGCGTTCACCGTGGCGCAGAACCTCGGGGCGAACCTGAACGGGTACACCACCGTGAACATGGATATGATGGCCCATTACCGCAGCGGCGAGAACGTTGTCCGCCGCCCCGCCGCCGTGGCGGGGAAGGGGTATACGCTAATCGGCCGGCACGAATTCATGCTGCCGTTGCTGGCGCAGGCGTTGGTGGAAGAACTGGGATGAAAGAAGGCGTATCGTCGGAGCCGGAAGCGTGAGCGACGTTCGACCTCAACACGTCGCCGACGCTTCCGGCTCGAAGGATTGCAGACTCTCGCGGGTTCGTATCCGATGTTTTGGACCGAGCACTGCCATGCTATCCCGGCTTGACGCGAGCTTTGAGTCCAGTGAGAAGTCACACACCCTCGCGTAGACTCAACGCCAAAAGGCTGGACTCAACGCCAAAAGGCTGGACTCAACGCCAAAAGGCTGGACTCAACGCCAAAAGGCTGGACTCAACGCCAAA
>JAYSYN010000173.1:0-14304 GCA_043727575.1 Fimbriiglobus sp. | reverse complement strand
GGATTTATTTGGAGAGTCCAGACGGACGTATGGGCCAACGAGACCGAAAAGAACCAACTCGCTTCGCTCGCACACGTTTCGTGACCACTCCGAGGACTGACTATGCCCGAAGACACGCCAGAAGACCAAATGACACAAGAAGAATACTACCGCGGCATGGTCGAGGCGATGGCCGAACAGGATGTGGCAAAACACGTGGATGGGTGGCTGAACGACTTGTTGATTCCAGGAGCTCACACCTACACCACCAACGGGTCGTCGACACAGGATTTCTCCCTCGAAAATCTGCTCGCGGTAAAGGAGCGGCTCAAACCGCTTGCCGAAGCCCATCGCAAGAATGAAGAGCTGATCGCCGAGGAGCTCGAAAAGCTCAAGCAACATCCCGGCTTTGAAAAATGGTTTGCCACGCTACCGGTCGAGTCTCACCAAATGCTCCTTGGTCAAAGTCTCTCCCCGATCCGCATCCCCAAGGAGCACTAATGGGCGCCAGCCCCTACACCCACATCGAGAACTGCAGCGTGCTCCGCGACACCGAAAAGGCAATCGAAGTTGAGCACGACGGAGAAGTTGTGTGGTTTCCCCGATCTCACATTGCAGATGGCGGCGATTATCGACGAGGACAAGAAGGGGTGACGATCAGCTTTACCGATTGGATACTCGAACAGAAAGGATGGGCGTAACGCATGAGCTGTCCCATTGCACCCACCCGAAGGAGACGACGATGGACGTTGATTTTGTAGATATCGTGTTCGACGGACCTCCCGGACCCGAGTCGGGAAGGTTTGTCGAGGTCGAGAACAGCCAAGGAAAATCCATTAGCTTCGGTGAGTGGAAAGTACGGGCCGATGGGTATTGGGTGCTGCGAATCCCCAACCTCGGCGGCTACATCGGCGAGAGCACCCGGAACGAAATCGACTACGCCACCGCGAACGGCAAGCCCGTGGACTATCTCGAGTCCATCGCCTGACCCGCGGTCCATGCCACCGACTTTGTGAACTACTTGCCCGCAGCTATTGCCGCGGGATAACCCTTGGGAGAACGCCATGTTTGCTTCGAACTCACTGGCTGGCTGCAATGACCTGGGCGCCTGGTTCGTCATGCTGATGTTTGCGATCGGAATCATCAAGGGTTTGGTGAAGGCGTACGACGAGGGAAGATTTGGGTGACCCACGACCACACTCCGGAGACCACCGTGCTCGACTGGTCGCAGCATCCGAAGGGGCAACTCACCGAGACTTCGAGCATTCCCTGTTTACCATGTAGGTTCTGAGGTCTCTAACACCCGTTTTGAGGGCCTGCTTCAATGAACTTCAGGTGCTTCGGAACTCCGAACGGACCGTCGAGAATGAGCTGCTTTTGGAAGCCACCCCTTACACCCCGAAACTCCAATGCACCCCAAAAAATGCCTGCGAAACAGGCATCATTACCGACGTAAGCTATCCGGGTGAGTCCGACTGGATATGTAGGCGAACCCCTAGTAAACATGGGTTTTTCAACCATTTCTGAACTCGAACCGACTTTCTTCACACGGACGAAGTCGCAGGTTCAAACCCTGCATCGCCCACTCTCATAATCCCGGCACATGCTGGGATTTTCTCATTTGATCAGCAGGCAACTTCCATCGGCCGTGGAGCCGCCGGGCACCGACGGCGGACGACTCGGCGTGAGCCCGAAGTAGGGCGGCGATGCCAAAATCGTGGAAAAGATGCCCCCGACATAGCCGAGGCATGCGAGTGCTCGACGGTTGACCTGTCGAAGGAGGATCTGCTCCGCCTCGACCGCTAGGAGCGGACGATGTTCGGTCCGAGTGCGCTCATTGCTCGTGAGTCGATGATCCCGTTTTCCACGACCGCACCGTCGTGGCCGGATCCTCAATCCACGTCGAAGGCGAATTCGTTCTTGCCGCCTTTCTTCACGGTGACTTTTTGAAAGGGCTGCGCCGGGTTGCCGTACTTGGCGACGTTGATCATCGATGCGGTGGCCCCGGCTCCGTTGCCATCGCTGCCGAACGAAAGCTTGCCCTCTTTCGGTTTTGCATTCCACTGCACCGTCACGCCGTAATCCCCTTCGGGTGCGCCATCGCCTTCGGCGTAGGTCGTCAATGCGAACGTACCGTCGTCTTTGACGGTCGCGAACGGCTTCCCGCCGATCTTCTTTTCGAGTGCCGGGTCGCTCGGATGGAACACGATCAGCGCCCCGGCGGCCGGGGCGTTCTTTTTGAAGGTCACTTTGCCCGTCGCGGCGACGACCGCGGGCTTCGACGAATCCGAGCAACCGGCCAGCGAACAGAAAAGCCCGGCCAGCAAGACCGGGATCATCACTTTGAACATCGGGGCTCTCCGGCGGGTGCGGTTCAATCGGTGTTGGGGCTGGTTTCGGCCGCGGTCAACGAGCCGCCTTGGGCCGTGATGAGCGCCGCGTAGGTCTGCGGGCTGATGCTTTTGCGGATAAACCGGACCGAGCCGTCGGTGAAGACGTGCATCGCCCCGCCGGTGTGGAAGGCGTAGGTTTCGTTGTCGTTGTCGCAGTTGATCACGCAATTGCCGATCCCGGTGACCCCGGTACCGGCGGAGTTGATCGTCACGCCGTCGAGGCCGTAGTTGGAACTCGGATCGCCCCAGCCGCCATCGTTCTGGCTGCCGACTTTCGTGCGGCGGATATACCGGTCGGGCCGGCCGGCGTCTTCGCAAATTAGAATGGTGTTCGAAGTGCCATCGGTGATGGTGGCGTAGGTCGCGGGTTCGAGCGGCGTCAGCCCCACGAGGCCCAGCCCGGCCCCGCGGTATTGCGGACGCATCGCACTGAGCACCGCGACGGGGCTCGTGCCGGCCGGGTAGCCGAAGAACGTGATCGAACCGCTGTTGATGCCCGAGTTGGTGGCGTAATCGTTCACCGCGGCCGAGTACGGAATTCCCTGCCATTTCTGGCTGTTCAACGCACCGGACCGGGGCGTCGAAGGGCAAAGGAACGTCTTGATTTGGGTCTGGATCACCGCTTGGTTGTTCGGCGTGCCGGGGACGATGCTCGGCGACGACACGAACGGGAATCGCAAGTCGTAGAGCCGGAAAACGTTTTCTTGTTCGATGTACGGCAGGAGGTTGATGGCCCACGAGTGATAGATCGCGGGGTACGGGGAGCCGGGTTGGCCGGGGCCTCCGGGGGGCAGGCCGAGTTCCAAGATTTCGCTCGGCGGGATCTTCCCGTAGCTGCTCTCGTAGTTGGCGGCGGCGAGTCCCATTTGTTTCAAGTTGTTGCTGCAGCTCATGCGGGCGGCCGCCTCGCGGACCTTTTGCACGGCGGGCAACAGGAGCCCGATCAAGATCGCGATGATCGCGATCACGACGAGGAGTTCGATGAGCGTGAACCCGGAACGGCGGCGAAGCATGGGAAGCTCCCGGTGTAGATGCGGAGCGACCCGTCGGGGTCGCCCCACAGCAACAGTAGGCCTCCGCACAACGGCTTCGAGTGCAAGTCCGCCCGTTTCGCGCAATCTTCGCGCGAAGCACTCGCATTCGACACGGCCCTGTATTGAATGAGTCGATTCCCACACTTTTCAGGAGCGTTCATGGCCCTCCCGCCCCTCGCCATCGGCGTTTGCAGTTGGTCCCTCCAAGTGGGGAGCATCCCGGAACTCGCCGGTTTCCTCCGCGATCTCGGCGTCGATGTCGTGCAAATCGCGTGCGGCGACCCGCACCACGCGTCGTGGAGCGAAGGCGAGGCGATGCCGGCAGCGGCGCTCGCGGCCGGGTTCCAAATGTCCGGGACGATGCTCGGTTTCCCCGGCGAAGATTACACGACCCCGCAGCACATCGAACGCACCGGCGGCTTCGGCGACCCCGCGACCCGGCCCGAGCGATTGGAACGCTTCCGCTGGGCGCTCGCCCGGACGAAGGAACTCGGGCTCGCGGACATCATGCTGCACGCCGGGTTCCTGCCCGAGGTCGGCGACTCCGGCCGGAAAGCTTTCCTCGATACCTTGGCAGAAGTTTCCGATCTCGCGGCCGCCGAGAACATCGTCGTCGCTTTCGAGACGGGCCAAGAAACGGCCGCGCTGTTGCGGCGGACCCTCGACGATTTGCAATGCCCGAACTTGAAGGTGAACTTCGACCCCGCGAACATGCTGCTCTACGACAAGGACGATCCGCTCGACGCGCTCGAGATCCTGGGCCCGGATATCCGCAGCGTCCATTTGAAGGATGCGAACCGGCCGACGGAGAAGGGGACTTGGGGTACCGAAGTGCCGCTCGGCGCGGGGCAAACGGATACGCGGGCCTTCGTGAAGAAACTGATCGCCGTCGGCTACCGCGGCCCGCTCTGCATCGAGCGCGAAGTCGGCACGCAAGCCGAGCGGTTCGCCGACATCGCGCACGGCGTCCGCTTCTTGCGCGGCTGTTTGGGATAGTTCCACGGCGGAAGTCGAGCCGCGATTTTGATCATATTTCTCTCGACACGGCGTGCGGGCCTCGCTATCAGGCCCGCACGCAGAGCGAGGCACTCGGATCGGATACGCGGGGTCGAACGGTTGGGGAACCGGCCGATTCCGCGGGCCGGACTGCGAATCTCGGTTCACCCCGATGGGGCGCGCCGGGGTTTTGAACCGATGGCCGGAATTCTGCGGCGGGGGATTCGCCGATTCGTTCGGCGATCGACCGGTTTCCTTGGAGGCCGGTCGTCACGGGGACGATACTAGCGTAGCGGATGCCGCATACTTCCCGTTGGGCATCCGGGGGACAGCTTTCGACGACACACGGACGGTCGGCGCGCGGGCGCTGCCGTCCACCGATTCGGCGTTCGCGGGGGAACGGTTTGGCGAAAGCCGGCCGTTGCGAATGTCGATTCCGTCGCCGGGGGCGCTCATCAGGGAGGATCCGATGGTGACGCGTACGATCGAGCCGGATATCCAACAGGTTTGGAAAGACTACCGGGCCGACCCGCGCGTCGATCTCCGAAACCGACTGCTCGAAAATTATTTGCACTTGGTGAAGTACAACGCCGAGCGCATCTGGGCGAGGCTGCCCGACGGCGTCGATCTCGACGACCTCATTAGCGCCGGCACCTTCGGGCTACTCGACGCCGTGGATGCTTTCGACCTCCAGCGCGGCGTCAAATTCGAAACCTACTGCGTGCCCCGCATCCGGGGCGCGATGCTCGACGAACTCCGCACGATGGACTGGGTGCCGCGGCTCGTGCGCAGCAAGCAGAGCAAAGTGCAAGCGGCCCTCAAAGGCCTCGAGGCGGCGCTCGGCCGGCCGCCGACCCGCGAAGAACTCTCCGAGCGCATGGGCGTGCCGATGGATCAAATCGAAGCGCTCGTCAGCGAAGCTTCGGCCGTCGGTTTGGTCAGCCTCAACAAGAAGTGGTACGAGACCGACAGCTACAAAGACGTCCGCGAAATCGACGTCCTCGAAGACAAGAAATCCGAAGACCCGACGGGACGCCTGCAAAACCGGGACTTGATGCGCCTCGTCACCCGGGGGCTCAACCGCAACGAGCGTCTCATCGTCATCCTCTACTACTACGAAGAGATGACGATGAAAGAGATCGGGGCGACGCTGAATCTCAGCGAGTCGCGCGTGAGCCAGATGCACAGCAGCATCGTATCCCGGCTCCAAGCCCAACTCTCGAAGCGCCGCCCGGAGTTCTCGAACTGAATCATTCCGCGACGATCTTCTCGATCCGCGCCACGCACCGCTTCCGGAGTTCTTCCGGCAGCGGTGCGTAGTCTTTCGCGATCGCGAACTTCTGTCCGTCGGTCACGGCCCATTTCAAGAACGGCGCCACGAGCTTACCGCCTTTGTCCGCGGGCGGCTTCGTGAACGCAATCGCGTAGCTGACCCCGACGATCGGGTAGACTTTCTCGCCGTCGGTGTCGGTCAGCGAGAAGGTTAATTCGTGGAGTGTGTACGGTTCGGCGGTCGGTTTGTCGTTCGACGCGGCTTCGGCGGCGGCCGTCACCCCCTCGGCTTCGGGCTTCACAAACGCGCCCTTCTTGTTCTTCAGAATCGCGCAGCCGAGCGAGTTGGTCTTGGCGAAACTGAGTTCGACGTAGCCGATGCAGCCGGGGTTGTCTTTGACGTGGCTGGCGATGCCGCCGCTGCCCGCTTGGCCGACGCCCCCTTTGGGCCATGTCGGTTGCGTGCTCGTGCCGACGTCTTTTTTGAATTGCGGGCTGACCTTCGACAAGTATTCCGTGAAGATGTTGGTCGTGCCGCTTTTGTCGGAGCGCGAGACCGGCACGATGGCGAGGTCGGGCAGCGCGACGCCGGGGTTCAGCGCGGCGAGGACCGGGTCGTTCCACTTCACAATTTTGCGAAGGAAGATGTCGGCGAGGACTTCGCCGGTCAACTTCAGGTCGGCCACGCCGTTCAAGTTGTACACGACGGCGACGGCCCCGATGGCGACCGGAACGTGGATCACTTCGCCACCGGCCGCGTTGGCCGCTTTGAGTTCGGCCGCCTTCATCGGCGCGTCGGTGCAACCGAAGGCGATATTCTTGGCCGTCATTTCTTTAATGCCGTACCCCGAGCCTTGGGCCGTGTAGTCGATCTCGACCTTTGCAGACTCGTTGTATTTCGCGGCCCATTCTTGCATGATCGGATCGACGAACGTCGCCCCGCCCGCGGTGATGCGGCCGCCCGAATTGGATTTGTTGCAGCCCCCGCAACCGGCGGAGCAAGCCAGAGCCAAAGCGACCGAAGCGGTGAACGCGAAAGCGGTGCGGAACGGTCGCATGGTGGGAGAACTCCGGTTGAATGGCGGCGGTGCATCGGAATACTACAAACGACCGCCGCTGCGACAACCGTTCCCCCCGGTGAAGGTTCGGTGAATCGGCCGGGTCATTCTTCGCCGGCTTCTTCGTCCGCGTCCGGATTCGTCTTCATCACTTCGCGCAGCAGCACGGTCGCGTAGCAGCCGCTGGGCAAGCTGAAAGCGAGCCGCAACCCGGCCGGTTCCCAAGTCGCGGCGAGGTCGTCGATATAGATGAGGTTGTGCCGGCGGGTGCCGCCCATGAGCTTGCCGAAATTGGCGAACGACTTCGCGCTGAGTTTGTGATCCGCCAGGATCGAGGCTTCGCGCTCGGCGGCGTCTTTCGCAGCGGCGAAAGTATGCGTGCCAAACATCGGCCCGGCCGTCACGGTCTCCTTCGCATCGAAGCGCGACTGTTCCACCGGTACGTCTTCCGCCACGAATAGGCCGCCGAAGGGCCACTTCGCCATAACGTCTCCCGGCAGCACTTTGCGGAAAAATCCGTCGAGAACGCGCCGGCCGAGGTAGTCGTTGAACAGCAGCGATTGCACGGCCGAGAGGGCGAATTTGTAAACGAACGGCCGGATGCGTTTGGGCTGCGTCCCTGCGAGGCACTGGAAGCCGAGATCGACCGTCCCGCCGCCGCGACCGAATCGCTGGGGGCCGTAATAATTCGGCATGCCGAGGGTGCGGAGCCGGTCGAGTACGGCCGCGAGCGCTTCGGTTTGGCCCGGGTCGGCGTCGCGGATCAAGATTCGGAAGCGGTTCCCCCGGCTGTGGCCGGTCTTCAATTTGTTCTGGTGCCGCGTGTGCTTCAACAGCGTGATCCCGCCGCCGTCGAGCTTCGCCAAGTTCGCTTCGGCGCCTTGCGGTACGCTCACCCACTGCCGGCTGATGGCGTGGCGATCCTTCAATCCCGCGATGCCGACGGAGTTGACGGGGACATTCAAGCGCTGGGAGATGGTGCGGGCGAAGTGCTCCGGGCCGACGCCGACTTTTTGGACCCAGAGAAAGACGTGTTCGCCATGGCCGAGCGGTTCGTAACTCGGGATCTCTTCGACTTCGAAATCTTCGGGTTCGACCTTGATGCGCCCGCCGACGCCGGGGAAGTCATCGGTGAGCAGCGGAGGCAGGAACAAATCGAACGGCATGGTCGGACTCGCGGTGGCGCTTCACGCCGCGCAGGCGTCGATGAAACTGGTGAAAAGACGTTTCATGCCCGGTTGCGTCTCGGCGAGTTCCTCGGGGTGCCACTGGACCGCCATCAGGAATTGGCTCGTTTTGCTCTCGACCCCTTCGATGATGCCGTCCGGGGCGTAGGCGTTCGGCAACAGATTCGGCGCGAGATCTTTGATCGCTTGGTGGTGCATGCTGTTCACGAGCGCGATCGATTCGCCCAAGATCGAACCGAGTCGCGTTCCCGATTTCACCGCGATTTCGTGGGCCAAGTAGTTCCGGCTCGGTTGTTCGAGCGTCGGGAAATAGTCGTGCTTCATCGCCGCCGGCACCTGCGCCGCCACATCTTGATAGAGCGTCCCGCCGCAGGCGACGTTCAAAATTTGAATCCCCCGGCAGACGGCCAACAGCGGCTTGCCGGTTTTCATGGCGTGTTGGAGCAGCAGGATTTCGATGGCGTCTCGGTCCGGGTCGGTGGCGCCGCATTTCGGGTGGCGGGTCTCGCCGTAGCAACTCGGATCGACGTCGACGCCGCCGGTCAAAAATACTCCGTCGAGTCGGCCGAAGATGTCGTTCATCGTCTCCGGATCTTGCGGCAGCAGGGGGATCAACCACGGGGTCGCGCCGACGGAGCAGAGGGCCTGCACGTAGCGCCGCCCCATGATCCAGCAGGTGGGAAGATCGCCGCCCGGCTTCGCGGGCAGGGTCTGCATGGCCACTCCGATGACGGGCCGCGGCATGGGCGATGCCTCCGGGGGATGGGCGGTCACTTCTTCCATTCCAATACGCACTTCGTCGGGTCTCCTCCCGCGACGCCATCGTGGAGCACGATCAATTCGGTCGTCTTATCGGTTTCCTTCGTCACCACCAAACCTTCGGGACGGTGCTTCGGCCCCGACGGCAACACGTCGATCAACCGCGCATGCGTATTGGTCTCGCGGTGGGGCAACCCGCTGGTCCCGTCCCAATGGTAGATCTGAAAACCGAGTTCGGCGTCGCCCATCGGCCCGGCCAAGATCAAAAACCCGTCGCGGATCGCCGCGATATCCCGGATGCCCCGACCGCCCAACTGGACGTACCGCAGTTCCGCTTTCTTGAGCCCGTCGAACTCGCCGACGAGCACCGGGCACCAGTTGTCCCGCAGCACCGGTCCGCGGAAGCCGAAGTGTAGCTTGCCGTCTTTGAACGCCAACCCTTCGATGTCGACGCCGTTCTCTTTGCATGCCATCGGCCCGAACGCCTTCAGCACTGGATCGGCGTCGAGGATTTTGCGCAGGCCGACCGCCTCGATTTTGCCGGCGGTGCCATCTGGGCGGAGTGGAAAGCGGAAGACTTGATCGCGCGTCGGGATCGCGACGACCGGGCCAATGCCGCCGTCGGGGCCGTCCTTCCGGCCGATCTTGCGGAGCTTGCTGTGCGACCCCGTGGCGTAGATCGTCGTGCCGTCGGCGGTGATGGCTTCGATGTCGAGATCGGTGCCTTTCGGGGCCAGGGCGATGAACCCGACGACTTTGTACTCGCGCTCGCCGGTGTCCTTCAAAACTTGGACGCCGTGGGATTCGTTAGAAATGACCAGCAAGAATTCACCGACGAGAATCCCGCCGCTGATGTCGAGATCGCCGGCGAGTTCAACCTGGAATACCACCGGCTTGCCGACTTTGAGTTTGGCGGGCGGTTCGGCTTCCACGGGAGCACCGAGGGCGAGGGAAATGAACATCGCCAAAACCGTGCGGACCATGGAAAGACTCCGCGGTGGCGAATGCGGCAATAGAAGACTCGGAAACCCGGCGGAGCGCCCGATTCCAGCGGGGGTGCGCCCACCCATCATTTGTCGAACAACTTCAATATCGCCGGGACGCCGTTGGCGAACGAGTCCCCCGGCAGGTCGAGGGCGACCCAGTCTTTCTCGAGCGCCGTGTCGATCTTGGTTTCGGCGAGTTTGGGCTTGGCCTTCGCCTCGAATTCCCCGGCGGCTTTCGCTTCCGGGAAGCGAATGTTCGCCTGCGCCGCCAGTTCGGGTCGGAGGGTCAACCCGATGGCCAGCGCTCGGATACCCTTCAAACGCTTCGGCAAATCGGGTTGGCGGATCAGCGGCGCGATCGTTTTCAACATATCGAGATTCGCCCAATCGCGGTTGTCGGTGGCGATCCACGCGAAGCTGGCCGGGTCGAGCGCGCCCAGCGAATCGCGGATGCCCGCCGGGAGGAACTCCGCGTTCGATTTGGGCGGCACCATGCCTTCGAGCGTCGCGCCGTCCGAACTGAAGAGGTAAATCTTGTCGTCGACTTTGTGCATCTCCATCGGCGGCAGGTTGCCGGGGAGTTCGACATTGGCGCGCCCCGGTTTGTCGGCGTTCTGGCGGACCTTCAATATGCGGCGAAATTCGTTCTCGTCCCGGATCGGTTCGCGGAGGACGAGCACGATCGACAGCCTGGGCAATCCGACGTCGGGGAACCCGGCGGACAGTACGAAGTGGTCGATGCGGTCGAGGGGCACCCCGGCTTTTTTCAAGCCGTCGAACACGCCGACGGGCAAGCCCCAATCGGCCAGCAATTGCTCCGGGGTCTTGCCGGTGCGCTCGGCGTATTGGAGCAACGGCGACGGTTGCAGGGCGAGCACGACTTGCGCAGAGGCGGGGAGATACCGCAACCCCGGCAAGGCCAGTGGCGGACGCGTCGCGGGGGGCACCGTCGCGTTCGTCGCCTCGGGCAAATTCTTTTGATTCGGACCGAAGTACCAAATTCCCAGACCGATCAGCGCCCCGATCAGCAGAAGCGCTGCGAAGATCGTTACGGCCCGGACGGCCGGTTTCGATTCCACCGGCGCCGGTCGATCTTCGGCCGATTCGCGCGGGCCACTCCCCGGGGGCAACAACTTCGCCGGCATCGCCTCCCCGCAGCGCGGGCAAACGACGCGTTCGGCGTCGAGGGTCTCAAACGCGGTATTGCAATACGGGCAAGTCAGCGCGGTCATCCGAGACTCCGGGGCGGGGCGAATCACGACACCAAGCTGAAGAAGAGTTCTTCGAGGTCGTCTTGGCGGTATTGCTCCCGGAGTTCGGCGAGCGTGCCGCAGGCGGCGATGCGGCCCTTCGCCACGATGGCGACGCGGTCGCAGAGCTTCTGCACTTCGTTCATGTTGTGCGTGCTGAAAAGGATCGTCTTCCCCTGCGACCGCAGCGACGCGATGTTTTGCAACACCGCCCGCTGCACCAGCACGTCTAAGCCGTTGGTCGGCTCGTCGAAGATCAGCACCGGCGGATCGTGGACCAGGGCCCGGGCGATCGAGACCTTCTGCTTCATGCCGGTGCTCATGCGGCCGCCGGCGACATCGCGGAAGTCGTTCATCTGCAAGCGGTCGAACAATTCGTCGATGCGGGCGTCGAGCGCCGTTTCGGTCATGCCGTAAAGCCGGCCGTAATAGCGGACCATTTCCCCGGCCGTCATGCGGTCGTAGACGCCGGTGTTGGCCGAGAGGAAGCCGATGGATTTGCGGACTTCGGACGGTTGCGTGCGCACGTCGAACCCGGCGACGGACGCGAACCCGGCCGTCGGCTTGAGCACTGTGCAGAGCATCCGCAGGGTCGTGGTCTTGCCGGCCCCGTTGGGTCCGAGCAGTCCGAAGACTTCCCCCGGCTTCACCGAGAAGGAAATATCTTCGGCGGCGAACACCGGCTTCCCATCTGCCCCGGCGAACGATTTGGTCAGCCCTTCGAGTTCAATCATTTCTATCCCAAGGAGTGTCGGACCGTTTATCTGTTGTCCCGAGCTCAATCAATCCAGCCCGGCGGCTTTGCGGCGCCAGTTCTTCAACACGCTGGCATCCGTCCTTTTGTCGTGCTCGGCCCAAGCGGCGGTCGCGGCCGCGGCGGCCTCGGGGCCGGTGGCCTGCCCGGCGGCGGCGCGACGGAGCTGCGCTTCCAGTATGGCGTAGATGGCCGGGGCGTCGGGTGTCCGCAACGGCAACGCCGGGTTGGCCACCGTCGAATCGACGTAAGCATTCAGCGCCAAGGCGAGGTCCTTGGTGCGGGCTTCGTCGAAACCGTAGCGCTGCCAGTTAGCGATCCCGGCCTGCGCGGCGATATGGCCCTCCCGCGTCGGTCCGGCCCCCAGTTGGCACTCCTGCAACGTCCCGGTACTCCCCTCGGGCCCCGCGAGGTCGTTGAGGAAATCCCACGCGGCCGCGGCGTTCGCGCTCGATTTCGAAACGATGGCGAAGGTCGCGTTGCCTCCGAGGAACGGGACGGCATTCCGCCCGCCCGCCGCTTGTTGGACGCGCCCGCCGGCGTCGAAATACGTCCGCGTGCCGGGTACCGGGGCGATGCCGAACGCATCCGAGACGGCCCCGGTTTTCGGATCGCGCGGCAACTTGGCCAATTCGCGCAGCGTCAGCACCGCGACGACGGCCGTGCCGGTGTCGAGGGCCGCGAGCCCATCGCCGGGCGCGGTCGGGCGGAACGGGGCCGTCTTGTGGAACCAGTCGTAGGCCGCCGCAAAGGCCGGGGCGTTCGAGCGGGGTTGGAATCGATCCCCCGCAATATCGATGTGGAACGAGAGGGCACGCGCCGCGCCGCCTTCTTCTTTATTCCCGGAGGCGCTCGGCGCCCGGTCGTAGCACGCGGCCATTTGGTGGAAGAGCGCCAAAGCATCGGCCCGGTCTTTGGAAATCGGCGGGAGGCTCGGTCGATCCGGCCGGTGGAGCACCGCGGCGATGTCGGCGATATCTTCCCAAGTCCGCGGCGGGGCGAGTTCTTTCTGGAACCGATCGCGGAAGTCTTTCATTGCGGCTGGGTCCCGGAATCGGTCGGCCCGGTAGACGCAGACCAAGCCATCGCCGGCGATCGGCACCGCCACGATGGCCGAGCCCCAAAGTACGAGCGACGATTGATAGGGGATGAAAAGCGTGTCCCACCGGAATGGTTTACCGACGCCCGACAGCGACTCGGGGACCGCGGCGAGTTCCCCGCGTGACGCCGGTCCGGAGATGCCGTCGAGCGGGACGATAGAAATGTCGGCGTCGGCCATGTCGCGGTCGCTCACCACGGTGACGACGGCCGCATGGCGGTTGGCCCAAGCTTTGGCGCGGCCCGAAATTTCCGCCCCGAGCGCGGGGTCGGCGACGGCGATTTTCAACGCCTTCCCGGCGAACGGTTTGGCCGCGCCGGTCGGTGCGGCGACGGGAGTCGGTCCGCAACCGACGAGCATACCAAAAGCCGCGGCGACCACGACCGCTCCGAGGCCTGCGAATCTCCGCGGAAAATGTCGTTGCATTTTTCACACCCTACCGGCTAGAATCATCGCATCTGAGAGAACGCTCTTCCCGTTCAGTATAAGATCCCGACCGCCGACCTCCTCCGGGTACGTCGCCGGACTCGGAAAAGTTGTTCTGAAAACACGTTTTCGACGGCGTGGAAACACGAATTCCCGACGGACGGAGACGCGAACGCACGGCGAAGGACACTCGGAACCTATGAAAGTCAATCTCATCGTGACCGCGACCGGTGCGAATGCGGGGCGCGCTATTCCCATCAGCGGGGCGAAGTTCGTAATCGGGCGGGACCCGGAGTGCAACCTCCGCCCCGCTAGCCAAGCCGTCAGCAAACAACACTGCGCCGTACTCATCCGCGATGGCAAAGTGTTTATCCAAGACCTCAGCAGCACCAACGGTACCGTGGTCAACGACATCGTCGTCAACGGCGAAATCGAAGTCGTCAACGGCGACCGGTTGAAAATCGGGCCGCTCGATTTCAAAATCGACATCGCGGCGACGAAGCCCCGAACCGACAGCACCCCGCTCCCGGACGCACTCCGGGCGGTCCCGCCGAGTTCGGCCGATCGTTTGAAAGCGGTCGTCGCGCCGAAAATCCCGGCCTCGAAAAGTTCCCCGCAATTCCCGACGACCCCGGTGAAAATTCCGAGCGCCCCGCCGACGACTGCCGACGATGATTCCCACGAGCACGACAGCGCCGCCGCGATGCTCTTGGGCCTCGACGACGACGCGAGTTCCGTCCCGCAAGTTCCCGAAGGCAGCACCGTGATGGACATGACGGCCGTCAACGCGGACGGCACGCCGGTCAAGAAGGTCGATAAAAAGAAGCTAATTTCCGGCGCCGAGATGTCCAACACCGCCAACGACATCCTCCGCAAATATATCCGCCGCACCGGAAACTGATTTTTGGGTCAGATTCTGCCGATAACACCGGGGATACTCTCCGGCGAGGGCGGAATCGTGCGCACGCGAATGCTTATGGCCACCGTCTTCGTCTTATCCGCATTCCCAATTTCGGCCCAAACGCCCAAACCCACGCAAGAGCCGGTTCGACTGCCCCCGGGTTTCGGCCCGCAGATTTTTCCGCAGACACCCCATAATTCGCCACGCCCC
>JAYSYN010000172.1:0-14326 GCA_043727575.1 Fimbriiglobus sp. | reverse complement strand
CGGCCGGGAATAGTCCCGGCCGGCCTTTCCGAAATCGACGGGGATCGACTCACTGGCAGCAGGACGACATCGGTGCCGAGTAGCTTTGGCCACCCCGGCACTTGTTCTTCTTTCGGAAGAAGCTGGCTTGGGCGTCGGTGGCGTCGGCGAAGATGCCGGCGGTGAGGCCGGCCAGAATCACGAGATACTTCAACATCGAGAACTCCTCTTCGGGCCGCTGGGGTTCGCGGCTCGGGTGTCATCGCAATCCTTGCTGCTGCGCAGCGAAATCGGGACGGCGATTGCGCATTATGCCCGGCTGACGCGTCCCAGCAGCATGCCGGCACCAAAGCCGATGAGCAGGGCTTGAATCGGGTATTTCTTGACGAGGTCGGTGACGTCGTGGCTCAGCGTTCCGAGCTTGTCGCCGACTTTTTCGTAAGTGTCTTCGGCGACGTGCTGGACTTTGTCCTTGGCTTGATGGGCGTAATCGCCGACTTTATCGGCGACCATACCCGCTTCGTATTGGACCTTGTCGACGATGTCCGAGGCACGGTCGGTCACTTTGTCCACGAAACCCGAAGATTTGTCGACGGCCGATTTGGCGTTGTCGGCGGCGGAATCGATCCCGCTCTTGGCTTTGTCTTTCATCTCGACCATGATGTTTCTCCCGAGCAGTTGTTAAAATCGATGCTTTCACACCGTGATGGCTTGTGCAGTTGTCGTGCCAATAGTTTTGGCCTCTTTGACTTTCACGGCGACTTTTTGTTGGGTATCGAGCACGGCCGACCACGTGTTTAAATGGTGCACGGTGTCGGCCAAATTATTGGCGATGTGCGACGCCCCGGCTTCGGTGAGGAGACTCGCGGCTTCCGGGGCGTCGGCGGAGGCTCCGCAGCGGCCGACCACGATCCTCGCTTTGGGGAATTGCTTCGCGATCCGCTTGCAAACGTAGCGCGTGTGAGCGAGCCCCCCGGGGGGCAGTGTGCAGATGACGATGACGGCCGGTTGGAAGGTTTCGGCCCGTTGCATCACCTCGGAAGTCAATTGCGCGACCGGGGAGACATCGACTTCCCATATTTTGTCGTCCATCAAACTACTCAACATGTTTCCGGCGATTTCATCGCTCGCGTCTTTGGCGGGGATAACCAAAACTCGCACCTTTTCTGTTTGCGGAACCTCGCCGGGGGTCTGCGCGGCGATCTTCGCTTCCGGCTCGGCGGCGTCGTCCACGATTTCGTCGACCATCAACAACATGCGGGCGAGATCCTCGGTCGCGAGGTCATTCTGTTCCGAATCGCGTTTCGCGAAACTGAGTGCCGGGATAATGATCGAGTCGAACACATCGGTCCGCGGCCTCGTTTTCAGCTCGTCGCGGATGAGGTCCCACGCTTCGTCTTGATCGCGCGCCGTCAATCGCTGGTAAAAGCGGACGTCGAGGCCCAGCACCGGTTCATCGCCCAGCAAGATCTCGAAAAAGTGCAACCCCGAGACGTATTTGCCGAGGACCAGCAGCACGACGGTCAGCGGGCCGGACAGGATCAAACCGATCGGTCCCCAAAGAAATGCCCAGAAGGCGGCGGCGATGAGCTGCGCGACTTCCGACAGACCCATGCTCTTCCCGTACAGCTTGGGCTCGAGGACGTTGTTGCAGATGAGTTCAAGAACACCGTAGACCGCGATCACCGTGAGGGGTTGCCACCAGCCGTCGGTGAAGGCTATGGTCACCAAGACGGCCGGGAGGAGTCCGAGCCAGGTGCCGAGGTACGGGATGTAGCGCATCAGCGACGCGACCACGCCCCACAGCAGGGCGTACTTGACGCCGATGAAGAACATCGCGGTCGCGATGAGGACGCCGAAAACGCTGTTGATGAGCAGCTGCATCAAAAGGTAGCGGCTGATCCGGCGGGACGCATCGTCGACGGCTTTGGTGGCGGTCGTCAAGCGGGTGTCGCCGATGAGCCGGATGAAACGGTTGCGGATGTCGTCGCGCTTCCACAAGATGAATACGGCCAGCACCAACGAAAACGCGGCTTGCCCGAAGACTTCCGCCGCGGGACTGAGGTATTCCGGCGCCCGGGACAACCACGGGTTGGTTTTCGATTCCACCACGACGGTTTTGCCATCGTTCGGTTTCGCGACAGGGGCGATCGTCCCGGCGAGTTCGTCGAACATCTTCTCGTAGCGGTTATCACCGCCAGTGCCGAGCGCCTGCTTCGCGGATTCGAGTTTCGCTTTGATGGTGCCGACTTGCTCCGGCAAGGTCATGGTCAACTCGGCCAATTGCCAGGTGACGACGCCGAGTACGCCCAGCACGACGACGCCGGCCAGCGCCACCGCGAGGATGACGGTGGGCGCTTTGCCCAAACCGAGCCGGCGGAGCCAGAGGACCAGCGGGCTGAGGATGAAAGCCAGAAAGATCGCCATCGTCACGGGGATGAACACCGTGCGCGCCCAGTAGAGGGCGGTGATGATCGTGGCGAATAAAGCGAGCGCCGAGAGCGTGGTCAACGCCCGCTGCCACGCTTTGTTGGGGGCTTCACTCGGCATAGTAAAACTCCGTTCTTCCGGAGCACGCGCGCCGCCGGGTGAATGATCGTTCGGTGGGCCGGGTCACTCCGCGTCGAGGGGCAAGCGGACGGTAAAAGTCGCGCCGTGGCCGAGGCCTTCGCTCGCCGCTTCCAAAGTCCCGCCGTGCATCGTCACGAGGCGGAGAGCGAGTGCAAGTCCGATGCCGAGGCCGTTTTGGGAGCGGTTGAGCGTCCGGTCGATTTGCGTGAAGAGTTCGAACAGGTGGGGCATCTGCTCGGCCGGTATGCCGACGCCGGAATCGCGGATCGAAACCGATAAGACGCGGTCGCGGACCGCCGAGGCGATCTCGACCGTCCCGCCCGGCTCGGTGTACTTCGCGGCGTTGTTCAGCAAGTTCGAGAACACTTGCGCTAGGCGGAGCCGATCGGCACACAAAACAATTTCGCCCGCGGTGGTGCGGTCGACGAGCCGGAGTTCGGACTTATCGATTTGGGGTTGGCTGTGCTCGATCGCGGCCGCGAGCACCTCCGAAAGGCGAACCGGCTCGCGGACGAGATGGAATTTGTTACGCGTGATCCGGGAGATGTCCATCAACTCGTCGATGAGTCGGATCATGTGGACAACCTGCCGGTCGATCATGCCGACGGCCCGGTCGACGACCTCCGGCGCGTCGTGCTTCAGTTTGATGATGGTGAGCGCGTTACGAATCGGGGCGAGCGGATTGCGGAGTTCGTGGGCCAAGATCGCCAAGAACTCGTCTTTGCGACGATCCGCTTCCTTTAAATCGGCGACGCCTTTTTCGCGGGCTTTCACGACGATTTTCAAACTCGCGTTGACCGCTTCGAGTTCCCGGGTCCGCTCGGCGACCGTCGCTTCCAAGTCGGTTTGGTAATGCTTTTGCAGCAAGGCATGGCGGATGGACCGCTCGAGCAGAATCGAATCGAGGCGGCTTTTTTCCAAGTAGTCCGACGCGCCCGCGGCGATGGCTTTGCGGTCGATTTCGTACTCGCCTTGGCCCGTCAGAATGATGATCGCCGCGGCGTTGGGATTTTTTTTCCTCGCTTCGTACAACAGGGCGATGCCATCCTTGATCCCGAGGCGGTAGTCGAGCAGATAAACGTCGTGCCAACCCCGACAAATAGCATCGAGTCCCGCTTCGTAACCATCCACCCAATCGACGTGGAAGGGTTGGCCGGGCATTTCGGCAAAGAGACTTTTGGTGATGAGGTAATCGTCGGGGTCATCGTCGATTAACAGGACCCGGATGGTCTCGCCGTCAGCTCGGGGTATCATCGCCGGTATCCGGGAGTTGAACGATTTCGAGCCAATACCGCCCCAGCACGCGGACCACGTCCAGTAGCCCCTCGAAGGTCACCGGCTTCATGATGTACGACGAAGCCGAAAGATTATAGCTATGCGCGATGTCCTCATCGGCTTGCGACGTCGTCATCACCACCACGCGAATCGACTTGAACCGCGGATCGGCTTTCATTTCCCGCAGCGCCTCGCGACCATCCATGCGCGGCATGTTCAAGTCGAGCAAGATCAAACCGGGACGAGGCGACGTTTTCGGGTCGGTGAACTTGCCGCGGCGGTTCAAGTAATCGAGCATCTCTTCGCCGTTTTCGACGAAGCGCAGGTCGTTGCCCAAACAGCTTTCTTCGAACGCTTCCTTGGTCAACTGGCGGTCTTCCGCGTCGTCGTCGGCCATCAAAATCGTAATCGGTTTCGGTTTGTCAGTCATTGGGTTCCGCTCGGGAAATCGGTTGGCGAACCGGCAGGGTGACGATGAATGTCGCCCCGTGACCGGGGGTACTCTCGGCGGTGATATCGCCGCCGTGCAGGTGGGCAATCTTATGGCAAATCGCCAGCCCGACCCCCGTTCCTTCGTATTCCCCGCGCCCGTGGAGGCGCTGGAAGACCTGAAAGATCCGATCCAAATACTTAACATCAAATCCTATGCCGTTATCGCGGAATCGGAGTCGACAAAGAGGGCGTTCACCCGGCAAAATATCCGAATAAACCGACACGACCGGCGGGACGTTGGGCCGGGCGAATTTCAGTGCATTGCTGAGGAGGTTCTGGAATAACTGCCGCATTTGCAGTGGGTCCGCGTCGATCGTCGGCAGCACGCCGAGTTCCACCGTCGCGGCGGATTGCTGAATTCGGATTTCGAGATCGGACAAAATCCCCACGGCGGTCGACGCCAGCGAAACCGGGGAGAAGGTACGCCCTTTGGTCGTCAACCGGGAGTAGGCCAGCAAATCGTTGATCAGTTGCCGCATCCGCTTCGACGACGACAACATCCGCTCGATGTAGTCGTTGCCTTCGGTCCCGAGCTGCGGGCCGCACTTCGTTTTCAAGCGGTCGCCGAAGGCTTGGATCTTCCGCAGCGGTTCCTGCAAGTCGTGGGAGGCGACGTAGGCGAACTGTTCGAGTTCCCTGTTGCTGCGGCGCAATTCGTCGGCCGAAGTTTCGACGGTCGCTTCGGCGCGGATGCGGAAATCGACTTCGTCTTTGAGGGCCGAAATCGCGTCGGACAATTCGACGGTCCGCACGGCGACGCGGGTTTCCAACTCCGCGTGAGACGACTGCAACATCGCCTCGTTCCGGATCAGGGAATCGCCGATCCGCCGCGCGTCGTCGATGTCCGTGGACGTGCCGAACCATCGCAAAATCACCCCGTCGTCGTCGCGTTGGGGCAACCCGCGGGCGAGGAACCAGCGGTATTCCCCCGCGGCCCCGCGGATGCGATAGTTGGCTTCGTAGACGCCCCCGGTCCGCGTCGAATGCGACCAAAGCCCCTCGGTCGCGTCCCGGTCTTCCGGGTGCAACGAATCGAGCCAAGTCCGACCGTGCCCCCCGCCTTCGGCCAGGCCGGTGTACTCGTAAAAGACCGCGTTGAAGTACTCGTAGTCGCCGTTCGGCCGCGCGACCCAAACGATTTGCGGCATCGATTCCGCCAAGCTCCGGTATTGCGCTTCGCTGTCTTTTAATGCCCGTTCGTCGCGCAGTTTCTGGCTGATTTCGTAAGTCACCACGCCGACGCCCAGCAGTTGGCCGTCGGCTTCGCGCACCGGGTAATAGTTCGATTCCCAAACGCGGCCCGCCACGGTGGGTACATCCGGCTTGCCGACGACGAGCCGATCCGTGAGGGCTTCCCCCGTCTCCAGTACGATCCGCGATTCGGTCAATCCTTCCAGCGCCACATCCGCGATGAGTTCGTCGAACGGCTTTCCGAGCGCGACGTCGATCGGCAGCCCGCTGGCATCCGCCAGATGTTTGTTGATGCGCAAGAGCCGCATGTCTTTGTCGAAGAGGGCCATGCCGAGGGGGGCGTTCATCACGAACATGTCGAGCTGGGCGAGCGTCTCGGTCGTTTGCCGTTGCGATTGCTTCAGTTGCAGCGTCAACGCTTCGAGTTCGTGCTGCTTCGCTTCGGCCGAGAACAAATGCCGCGTGGCGCGCCGACTTTGGTTGAGTTGGGATTGGCCCAGCAGGGCGCAGCCGACTCCGGCGAACAAGAAAAACCCGATGGCGAGTTGATCCGAGAACCGGCTGACGATGAAGGTTCGCTTCGGTTCGATGAAAAAGAAAATCACGGCGCCCGAACAAAGGAGCAGCGTGACGATGCTCGGCCAAAAGCCGCTGCGCCACGCCACGAAGACGACGGCCATGAGCGGAATGACGTACGGGTGATCGCTCTGCATCACCGGTTCGAAGAGACCCCGTACTAAAAGCGCGAACGTTGCGGCGAGGATCGCCACGATGTACCGTTCCAGCGTCCCCCCCCGTTTCGGGTCCGCCGCCGACGCGAGCCATTCGAACACCGAGCACCCCATTCGGGAATGAGAAGGCGATTGCCCAGTTTTGGTACGGCGATTGCCAGTGATATGCTAGCCGTGTGCCAGTGGCTCGGAAGTTGAAAATCTCACCCGAGGCGTCGCCATGTCCGAACTCGCAGAACCGCCGATTTCCCAACGGGTGTTGGTCGTCGAAGATTTGGAAGACGCCCGGACGTCGCTCTGCGAACTGTTGGAAGCGGCCCTCGGGTTGAAAGTCGACGCCGCCGAAGACGGCGCGAAGGCGCTCGAATTGCTCGGCAAGAACACGTACAGCTTGGTCATCACCGACCTGCAAATGCCCAAACTCGGCGGCATGAAACTGCTGGAACAGATTCAAGCCAAACGCATCCCCGTGACGGTGATCGTGACCACGGGGCACGGCAGCATCAAAGACGCCGTGGCGGCGATGCAATACGGCGCCTTCGATTTCCTGACGAAACCGGCCGACCCGGACCACCTCTGTTTGCTGGTCCAGCGGGCGCTCAAAAGTCGCGCGCTCCAAGACGAGGTCGCCAGCTTGCGGATGCAGTTGCAGCAACGGCACTCGTTCCAGAATGTGCTCAGCAAAAGCCCGAAGATGCACGACGTATTCGAACTCATCGGCAATATCGCCGACACGACGAGTACGGTCTTGATCTGCGGGGAAACCGGAACCGGCAAGGAACAGATCGCGCGGGCCATCCACCAAGCATCCGCTGAGAACCGCAGTGGTCAAATGGTGGCAGTCAACTGCGCGGCCGTCCCCGAGTCGCTGCTGGAAAGTGAATTGTTCGGCCACGAGAAGGGATCGTTCACCGGGGCCATCGCCCAGCGGAAAGGGCGGTTCGAACAAGCCAACAAAGGGACGCTGTTCCTCGACGAAGTCGGCGATATTCCGCTGCACATGCAGGTCAAGTTGCTGCGGGTGATCCAAGAGCGCCGCATCGAACGGGTCGGCGGAGCCGAACCGATCAACATCGAGGTGCGCCTGATCGCCGCGACGCACCGCTCGCTGGACAAGATGGTCCGCGACGGCGCCTTCCGCGAAGATTTGTATTACCGCCTCAACGTCATCCGCATCGAACTGCCGCCGCTGCGGGATCGTTTGGAAGACGTGCCCCTGTTGGCGGCGCACTTCGCCCAAAAATACGCGCGCGGCAAAACGCCCCCCGAAATCGACCCGGCCGCGATGCAGCTCCTGCTCGAACACAATTGGCCCGGCAACGTCCGCCAACTCGAGAACGCGATCGAACGGGCTTGCGTTACGGCCCGCGACGGCACGATCCACACCAACAACCTCCCGCCGGATTTGATCGCGGTGCCGACCTCGGGCAAGATCAGCGCCTTCCAAGTCGATCTCCAGCGCTCGCTGCCCGAACAAATGTCGGAGATCACCGGCAAATTCGAAGAGCGCTATTTGCGGAAGGCGCTCCGGAAAACCCGCGGCCACGTCGGGAAGTGCGCCAAAATCACGGGCCTCTCGCGGCGCAGCATCACCGACAAAATCGCCCACTACAAGATCGACAAAGAAGAGTTCAAGAAAGACATCTGAGCTTCACTTCGACGGATTCGCCAAGGGCACGTATTGTCCGACGAAGAACCGCACCGCGTTTTCGCTGAGCAGAGCCGTCGGGTTCACGCGGGTCGTGGGTCGGTCGGTCGTGCCGTCGACGTGAACGCGGACGATCCGGTTGGATAAGCCTTCCGTGATCCGCACGATCAACCCGACGGGGATCGGCCCGATGGCCGGGATGTCGCGCAGCACGGTGCGAATCAAGGGGGCACTGGGCCCGATTTGGCCGGTGTTGTACACGACGTCCAAATCGAGCTTGCCCGCCAGTGACACGGTGCCGTCGGCGAAGAGCTTGGCCCCGATCCCGGCGAGCGCCAAGCGCTCGATCCGGAAAAGCCCCGAACCGAGTCGGGCGGTCAATTCGCCGGAGTCGAAACGCGTCAGCGCTTGGACGGGCGAAAACACGTTGTTCAACGACCCGAGTATCGGGATTTCGCGGACGGTGGTCTGCCCGAAACGGGCGCTGAGCGCGCCTTGCAGGTCGGACGCGGTTCGCACATCGTTGCCGCGGAAGTCGAAACGCCCGGTGCTTTTGCCGATGCCGTAAGCCTGCGTGCCGAACCCTTTGGCGAGATCACCGACGTTCACATCGACGAATTCGATCAGTCCTTCGACGCGGGCCGAGCCGTTCCAGACGACTTCGGACTTCGCTCGGATACTCCCGTTGGCGACCGTGGCCTTGGCATCGCGGACGGTGAACTGGGCCCCGCCGCCGGGGCTGAAAACCCAGGCCACTGGGATGCGCACATCCGAGACTTCTACCCCTTCGATTTTCGCGCGGGCGGCCGTCACGGTGCCGATGCCGCGAAAGCTTTTGCCGATGCTACTGCGGAGCGAAATCGAAACCCGACCGCTGTCCGCTTTCAGCCCTAGCGGCGCCAGTAAAGCCATCGCGTCGGCGTTTTCGAGCTTCAACGTCAACAGGCTTTTGCGCGGCTCGTCGAAGTCGTAGCGGACGCGCCCGCGGAGCGACCCGCCCGCGAGTTCGCCGGTGATCGCCGGGATTTCAAAACCGTCGCCCGAGACGCGGATCTCCGAGACCAAGTCGGTCGTATCGAAGCGCGCGTCGCCCCAAGCGAAGTCGCGGATTTCGATGCGCCCACCGCCGGTGGGGCCATCCGCGCCGTGGGTGTAATCGAGCGAGAGGGTCACGACACCGCGGAGCGGTTCGAGCGAATCGATGCGCAACTCGCGGGCCAAGCGGTCGAGCCGCAGGCGTTGAATGCGAATCGTCCCGCCCAGTTTTTCAGCGGGCTTCTTCGGATCAGCCGAACCGAGAGGATAAGTACCTTCGACATCGAACGAGCCGCCGAGGGCGTCCCCTTTGAGGGCGTAAGTGATGGCGCCGCTTTTGTACCCGAGCTTCCCCGTCAGCTTGGTCGTCGGGATGCCTTGGACGATCAGTTTCGTCGAAGCGAGGTCGAGAGCGGCGGTGATTTTGGAAGCTTCAAATCCTTCGATGGCGGGCAGAGTACCGGTGAGTTGGCCGTCGAATTTGCCCGCGAGTTTCACGGGGCTGTCCGGGATCCCCCGGACGAGCGCCCCCGCGTCGATGGTCTTGAAATTCAGCTTGAATGAGCCGGTGTCTTTGCCGACGAGCGCGAGTTTGGCCTCGCCCGAGATCGTACCGCCGTAGGCGTCCGCCTCGGCCTTCGTCAGTTCGGCGATGCCGTTTTTCAACGCGATTTGAATCGAGAGCTTGTCGGCTTTCTGGCCGAATACGGTGACCCCCGTCGACGTGAGTTTGCCGTCGGCTTCGTAGGACTTCACCTCCGCGAGTTTGTCGCCGGGGATCTTGAGGTGGAAGGCCCCGGAGACGATCCCGTCGGCTTTGTCTTTCAAACCCGGGAACGCCGCGAAGACTTGGCCGAGAGGGATTTCATCGAGCTTGAGATCGGCGACCAAATCGGTGCGCGGTTCGAGGCCGAAGGTGGCAGTGCCCGTGAAACTGCCGGCTTTCGCGCCGGTGCCCTTCGGGAACTCGGCCGCGAATTTGGTGAGCTTCAAGACGCCGTCTTTCAGTTGCACCTCCGCAGCCACGTCTGTCAGCGTGAGGTTCTCGATTTGCAAACTCGGCGACCGCAGGGTGCCGGTGGCCCGGTAATATTTGAGCGAATCGGCCTTGTTGACGGGGATCTCCGCGTTGATGTCGAGCGTCGCTTTCCCGGCGAGTTTAACGGGCGACGCGAGGTTGGCCTTGGCCACCAACTCGGCGATGTCCACGTCCACGAGTTTGAGATTCGCCCGGACGTATTGGGTCTCCGGCTCTTTCTTCGGCGGCATCGGCGGCGCTTGAATCAGTGTGGCCATCAGCAAGGTCGCCGCGTCGCGCGGCCAGTTCGCGGTTTGGCCGCCGTCGTCTTGGAACTGCAACCCTTTGCCGTCGAACTTGGGGAAGAGTTTGATCTCGACCGTACCGCCGAAGGCCGTGCCTTTGACGACCGTGCGCCATTTGCCTTCGGTCCGGAGTCCGCCTTCGGCGAGTACCAAAACGAACTTGCCCCCGCCGTGGACCCGACCCTGGTCGACCAAGTTCGACAACCCCCAACTGGCGGGGGTTTTCTTCGCGTCGAGGTCGGTCGCCTTCAAGTTGAATTCCAACCGCGACGGCTTCGGTCCGAAGTCGAGGACGGAATCGCCGACCGATTGCACGGTCCCGTCGGCCGTCTTCCCGACGACGCCGGAGAGCGTGACTTTCGCCCCGTCGACCAGCACGGTCCCGGAGGTTTCGGTCAGTTCCAAATCGATGGGGAGAATCTTCAACCGCGTCCCCGTCGGTTTGCATTCGACCCGCCACGTCCATTTCGATTCGGCGTTGCGGCCGACCGTCACGTTGGCCGTCGTCGTCCCGTCGAGTTCGACCGACTCCCATGTTTCCTTGGGTACGAAGGGGATAGATTTCAATTTCGAGGGTGTCACGCGCACCGGCCCGAGGGTTTGCAGCGTGACCGAGCCGACCGAGCCGCCGGTGGCCCATTCGCCCGTCGCCGTCCACGCGGCGAATTCGGGATCGTCGATTTTTCCCTCGATGACCAGCTTCGAATCGTGCTCGGTGATTCGCAAATCGACGCCGGCGATGTGGAAATCGGGTTTGCCCTCTTGGGCGATATGGACCGTCGCCCCGCGCACTTCGATCGCGGGGAACGCCCCGCCCCCGCCGCCGGGGGGCTTCGGCAATTTGCCGAGGATGTTGCCGTCGCGGTCGAACCGGAGGCGGAGGGTGGCATTGTCGATGCGGATCGATTTCGGGTCGCTCCCCGCCGCGAGGCCGAGTGGGGAAACGTCGACGCGGATGCTGCCCTTCACGAGCGGCGGTTCGGACGCGCCGCCGGGGATTTCCACTTGGAGGGTCGTGCTGCTCATATCGCTCGACATCTCGGTGACGCGGACTTCGCCCCCGAGTTTTTCCGTCAGTTTCGCCGATGCCAATTCCTTCACCGAGTTGGAATTCAAATACATCCTCAGGCCGAAATAGCCGACGGCAACCAACACCGCCAGCGCGACGAGACCGATGATCAGAATTCGGCGAGTCTTTTGCATGGAAATCCCGACTGTGAATTTGGCGATATCGAATCGGATCGCGGCAATTGGTATGCCAACGGACCCGGCCCGCTCGCCCGGTATTGGGAATCCGTCTTCGCACCTTCGGGAATGCAACCGCACCGTTACGGAGTTATGAAATGAAGGTTTTCCACTGCGATCATTGCGCGCATTTGTTATTTTTCGAGAACACCCATTGCGTCCAATGCGAACGGACCGTGGCGTATTTGCCCGATCTCGGCGTGGTCGGATCGTTGGACCCGACGGAGGATGCCGGGGTGTTCACCTCGCCCTTGCCGCGCGCGGTCGGTCGGACGTTCCGACTCTGCGCGAACTACGTTCAACACAATGTCTGCAGCTGGGCCGTCGACGCGACCGGCGAAGCCTCGCTCTGTCTCTCCTGTCGGCTGACCCGGACGATCCCGGATTTGAGCCGCCTCGGTCACCTCGCCCTCTGGGCCAAACTCGAGACCGCGAAACGCCGGCTGGTTTACACGTTGGCCGGTTTGGGATTGCCCGTGGCGAACAAGACCGACGACCCCGAAGGCGGGTTGATCTTCGAATTTCTCGCCGACGCCGACCCGGCCGCGCCCGCTGCCGAGAAAGTGCTGACGGGGCACGCCGACGGCGTGATCACCATCAATATCGCCGAAGCCGACGACGCCGAACGCGAAACACGGCGGGTGGCCCTCGGGGAACCGTACCGGACGCTGTTGGGCCATTTCCGCCACGAAAGCGGGCACTACTACTGGAACGTGCTCATCGACGGGACGGATCGGATCGAACCGTTCCGGGAACTGTTCGGCGACGAACGACTCGACTACGGCGAAGCGTTGCAGGCGCATTATCGCAACGGCCCCATCGCCGATTGGCCGAGCCGATTCGTGAGCGGTTATGCGAGTTCGCACGCTTGGGAAGATTGGGCCGAGACGTGGGCCCATTACCTCCACATCGTCGACACGCTCGAAACGGCCGCGGCGTGCGGATTGAATCTGCGGCCGCCCCGCAAAGGGGATCCGAGCTTGGCCACGGCTCCGGCGCCCGCTGGGGAAAAGCCGTTCGACCGCTGGATCGCGGACTGGTTCCCCATCACGTACGCCCTCAACAATTTGAACCGCGGCATGGGACTGCCGGACGGCTACCCGTTCGTGCTCCCCCCGGCGGCCATCGAGAAATTGCGGTTCGTGCACGACACGATTCACTTGGCCACCGGCGGCGCCCCGCCGGGGTTTTGATCCGTCCCCTGCGGCCGCATCGGCTGCTTCGAGTCTTTCTTGACGACGAGGTTCAGCCCGGCCCGATTCCGGCCGCGCTCGCCGTTTTCCAAACCCGGCGGCGTGTTCCGCCACGCGGGACCGGGCTCTTTGAAGAGGACCTCGGTCCCGTCCGGGTAGATGTAGTTTTTCTGCGGTTTGTCCGCGGACTTCGGATTCGGCTTGGCCGCGCGGGTGAACGCCCCTTCTTGGGCGAGTTTGTAACCGGCGTCGAACATCTTTGTCGTTTCGGCCGGGTCGAAATTGGTGCTGTCGTTGGTGACTTTCAAATCGGGCGGGATCGCGGCCGAGAAAAAATCCATGCCCGAAATCATGCTGTAGGTGTAAAAGCGGTAGAGGTCGCCCCGCGCCGTGGCATACAGCAGATTCGACACCGCCGCCCCGACGACCTTGATCGTCCGCGGTTTGATCCCCTCGGGATCGGGGTAGTTTTTCCCGGCGACCAACGCGAACAAATTCGAACCGGCCAGCGAGTTCGGCCCGACCGGTTCCTGCTCGTCCGGCGCGAAATACGGCGGGCGGAAAAACATGGCCCGGGTGACGCCGCCGTCGACGTGCAGTTCTTCGTAAGGTTTGCCATCGATCGTCACGTTGAAGCGCACCGATGGGAAAAACCCCGGGATCGCGGCGGACGCCATGATGATGTCGATGGCGAGTTTGCGATCGGCTTCGGTCCCCTTCACCGAGATCGCGCCGATGTCCCAGACGACGAGGCGCTTCGTGTCGAGGTTCGTCGTGCCGACGTACAACCGCCGGCCTTTGTTGTGCTCCGCGGCCACTTTCGCCATGAGGTCGGCGGTGAAAATCTTCTCCACGCGCATGCGGAGCGGGCCGTTGTCGGCCAGCGATTCGGCGAAGAACGACCGCACCGATTTGCGGATTTTGAAAACGTCGTCGTTGCGGATCGTCGTGTAAAGGTTCTTCACGATCGGGTCGTAGTCGGTTCCCAAAAACGCCAGCGGCGCGATCAGCGCCCCGGTGCTCACGCCGGTGACCACATCGAACTGCGGCCGACCGCCGTCTTTGGGCGATTTGCCGGAGGCGGTCCAGCCGCACAAAATCCCCGCCGGGTAGGCCCCGAAGACGCCGCCGCCGGAAAGGACGAGGATGTTGTACTCTTTCTGCCGGTACGGATTCCCCGCGCCATCCTTGCCGATTTTGACCTCGCGGGCCCGCCGCTCGAGCGCCGCCTCGGCGCGGCGTTCGACGAAGATTTTCGTGATCTCCGACGACTCGAGCGGGCCGAGCGGGTCGGACGCATCCGATTCGAAGGCCGCGTCGACGAGGTCGTTCGGTTCGACACCGTAAGGCAACGGCGTGGGGCGTTTCTCGACATTGCGGAACTGGCACGCCGATACGACCAGCGCCAGCGCGAATGTGAAAACAGGTGGCATCAAGCCGCGGACGCGGCGATGGCGAAAAATAGACACGGACGGCCCCCCGGCGCGACGGCGAATTCGCGCGGGGTATCCGAGGCCCGCGGAAAATACAAGCCGAATCGTCGCTGGGGTATCCCTCCGGATTTTGCCACGGCGTTAGGCGGCGGTCCAGAGGTCGTTCCACTCCGGGGTGTCGCAGAGGGCTAGGAGTTCCACGAGCGGGCC
>JAYSYN010000171.1:0-40136 GCA_043727575.1 Fimbriiglobus sp. | reverse complement strand
GATCCGACCCCGCATCGCAAATCCCCCCGCGAAGATTCGTCGAGGATAGCGCGATACAAAGGAGGAGGCAACAGGGAGTTTTTCAACACCCTGCTAGGCAATCTTCGCAGGTGTAACCTGCTCGGCGTCGAGGTCGTATTCGATAACTGGGCCCAGATCTCGGAACGCCCCGACGTTCGCCGATCGCAGCCGCCAGCCTCGATGAACTGCGATTGCGTTGCGGGCGGGCAGCGGGGCCGAGTCAGCGGGCTACGGGGGCATTTCGCCCGCGGCGCAAATCAGCGGTCTCTCCCAACCTACCCTCTGCGACGGCTTCGCCGAACTCGGGACTGGGGGGCTCGGGCCGCGGCGAATTGTGAAGATCGCCCGGAACTTCACGCCGTCTACACATGTCTTCGATAGCCTACCGGTGTCTCGCTCCGGGGGTCGCGCCGTGTCTCGCATGTTCTCGGAGATCATCCAATCGCGGACGCTGACGGCGCCGACGGCCGGGGGGTTGGCCAAGACCGACCCATCTCAGCGGACAAAGATCGCCGTGCGCGGCGTCGACTTTTGGTACGGCCCTAAGCAGGCCCTCTTCAACATCAACTTGGCGATGCCGGAGCGCTCGGTCGTGGCGTTCATCGGCCCGAGCGGCTGCGGGAAATCGACGCTGCTGCGGCTCATCAACAGGATGAACGACCTCGTGGAAGGCGCCCGACTCAGCGGTGAAATCACCCTCGACGGCCAAAATATCCGCGAGGGGACCGTCAACACCGTCGATCTCCGGCAGCGCGTCGGCATGGTGTTTCAAAAGTCGAACCCGTTCCCGAAATCGGTCTACGAGAACGTCGCCTTCGGCCCGCGCGTCGCCGGCGGGGCGAAGGCCGCACGGCTCGATTACTTGGTCGAGCGCAGCCTGAAGCAAGCCGCCCTTTGGGACGAAGTCAAGGACCGGTTGCATTCGTCGGCGCTCGCGCTGTCGGGTGGCCAGCAGCAGCGGCTTTGCATCGCCCGCGCGCTGGCGACCGATCCCGAAGTGCTTTTGATGGACGAACCGGCCAGCGCGCTCGACCCGAAATCGACGTCCAAAATCGAAGACTTGATCTTCGAACTCAAGACCCAGTACACGATCGTGATCGTCACGCATAACATGCAACAAGCCGCCCGCGTCTCGGATACCACGGCTTTTTTCTTCGAAGGCAAGTTGATCGAATCCGGTACAACCGAGCAGATGTTCACGAAACCGACCCAAAAGCAAACCGAAGACTACATCACGGGACGGTTTGGCTAGCTTATTGCGGATTTGGGATTGCGGATTTCGGATTTGAAATCGGCCATCCGCGATCTGCACGGACCGCTTCGCCGACTTCTGAAATCCCAAATCCGCAATCCCAGATCCGCAATCGGAGCATGTGATGGCCCAGCCCCGCATCTTGATCATCGAAGACGAGCGCGGCTTGGTGCAGTCGCTCAGTTGGTACTTCTCACGCGAGGGCTACGAGACGCTTGTGGCCCACGACGGCCAAGAGGGTTTGCGCAAAGCGCAGCAGTTGATCCCGGACGTGCTGCTGCTCGATGTGATGCTGCCGGGGATTGACGGCTTGAGCATCTGCAAAGAATTGCGGATGGGCGAGCGCACCCGCGATATCCCGATTATCATGATCACGGCAAAGTCGGAAGAGTCCGATCAGATCGAAGGCTTCGCCAAAGGGGCCGACGATTACGTGACCAAGCCGTTCAACAACAAGATCCTGCTACAGCGCGTGAAGGCCCTGTTGCGGCGCGTAGAAGAACAAGGCGATCCCTCCGATGTCGTCGAGCACATGGGCGTCAAAATCGACCGCGTCCGGCACCGCGTCACGCTCGGCCCCAAGAAACTCGACCTCACGCCGACGGAATTCCGCTTGCTCGAATGCATGGTGCGCCAACCGGGCCGGGCCTTCAGCCGGCATCAATTGATGGACTCCGCGATCGGCGAAGGGCAAATCGTGCTGGAGCGCACCATCGACGTCCACATCAAAACCCTGCGCAAAAAGCTCGGCGCGCTGTCCGGCCGCGGCGACGACGGCGAATTGATCGAGACCGTCCGCGGCGTCGGCTACCGTTTCCGCGAAACGAAACTGGAACTGGTTTGAGGCGCGCACCGGCGTCCGTCACGCGGTTGTAAAAATTCGATTTCGCGCATTGTCGCCGGGGCGATCCGCGCGGTACGATGGAGAGTCGTGGGACTACCCACGGCCCGTATTCGTTTCCGGGGACGACCGATGGCACGATTCGCGATGCTCTTGCTGGTTCTTACCTCCGGCTACGTTCTGGCGGCGCCCGTGCCGAAGCCGAAGGTCAAAGACGAAGAGGCCATGCGGGGCAAATGGAAAGTCGTCGACCTCCAACACGACGGCAAGCCCGCCGGTCAAGATTACAAGGACGGCGTGGCGACCATCGACAAAGACAAATTCTCGGTGCAAGCCGGCGGCGAGGGAAAAGCCCGCGATGAAGTGATGGGGTACAAGCTGGACGCGGGCAAAAAAGAGATCGATTTGACCCCGCCCCAAGGCAATCCCGACGCGGCCGTAAAAGGCCTTTACGAACTCGACGGCGACACGCTGACCATCGCCATCGGTATGGGCAACCCAGGCGTCCGACCCACCGAAGTAAAGCCCGGTCAAGGCGTCGCCTACCTCAAGTTGCAGCGCATTAAAGAGGAGAAGAAGTGATGCGCCGCACGCTCGCGATTCTGCTGCTAGCCGCGCCGGCAATCGCCGCGCCCGTGCCGAAGGAGTCGAAGGCGACCGACGAAGCGAAGATCCTCGGTACGTGGGAGATGGTTCGTTACGTTTGCTACGGGCAAGAGCAAGCACTGACCCGCCCGGTGAGTTGGCGGCTCGAAGCGGACGGCCGAGGAACGCTGACCAACGCGAACGGCCCTTCGCCCCTCAGTTACAAACTCCTCCCGCCGGAGACCGCGGAGTCGGACAAGGGGATCGACTACAACTGGTCGGATTACCGGTTCAAAGGTTTGTACAAAGTGGACCGCGACACGTTGATCATGGCCGTAGATACCGGGGGTGGCAAAGTCCGCGCCACCGAACTGGGGCCGATCAAAGAAGTCTGGTACTGGGAATTCAAACGGGTGGCTTCGGAGAAGTGACGATGCTCCGGTCTCTCACGGCCCTGCTGTTGGCGCCATTGGCCTTCGCCGCGCCGGTGCCGAAGGAGTTGAAGCGCGGCGACGAGACCCGCATCCTCGGGACGTGGGATATGGTGGTCCATTCCATGGCGGGCGGACCGCCGACGCCGCAGACGGTGAAATGGCGGCTGGGGCCCGGCGGGCAGGCGTTCATTTTAAACCCGAACGAGACTCCGATCGGCTACAAACTCCACGGCGGCACGCAGCCGAAAGGTTTCGATTGGAACTGGCCCGGTTCGTCGCACCTCGGGTTGTACGAATTGGACGGGGATACCTTGAAGGTCGTCATCGCGAGCGCCGGCGGGTCGGTGCGCCCCACGGAATTAAAACCCGGTTCCGACGTGATCTATTGCGAATTCAAACGCGCGCCGATGGGAGACAAGAAATGATCCGCCCGTTCGCCATTCTCATTTGCATCGTCATTTCGAATGCGCTCTTTGCGGCCCCGGTGCCGAAAGAGGTCAAGAAAGAGGACAAATTCGAGGGGACTTGGCAGATCGAATCGGTCAATGCTTTCGGCCGGGTCGTCCAATTCGGCGGTGCGAACAACCAACATTGGACCATCGACGGCGAGGGGAATATGAAAAACCACCAAGGCCCGGTCGTACCCGAGGGTGCCAAAAGCTTCATCCAACTCGCGTTCGATCCGAAGTTGAAAACCGTCGAATACAAATACACCAACGGTAACAATATCAACTATCCCGGCGTTTACGAGCTGGCCGGCGATTCACTGAAAGTCTGTTGCAACCTCCGCGGCACCGGCACCCGCCCCGCCAACACTGACCCGGCCATGGACAGCTACATTTGGACGTTGAAACGCGTGAAGCCGGGGGAGAAGAAATGAGGCGATTCGCAATTTTCTTCAGCGCGGTCTTCGCCGGTCAGCTGTCCGCGGCCCCGGTGCCGAAAGAATTGAAAACCAATGACGTAATCCAAGGGACTTGGAAAGTCGAGTCGATCGTGATCTTCGGCCAGCCGAGCACCGAACATCTCTATTGGTCGATCGATGCCTCCGGGAACTTGGATCGCCATTCGGATCCCGTCCCCCCGGCGAACACCGTGAGTTCAATCATCCTCAAACAAGATCGTGCCATCAAGACCTTGGATTATTGCTCCGGACAGTTGACCTTCCTCGGCACGTACCGCCTCCGCGGCGACACCCTCGAATTCTGCTTGGCCAAGCAGGGCGAGGCCCGCCCCGCCGCGATCGAAGCCACGCCGGCGACTTATCTCTGGACGTTGATACGCGTGAAGCCGGGGGAGAAGAAATGAATCGCATTGCGGTTGTACTCATCGCTTGCTTCGGCTGGCAAATTCATGCGGCACCGGTGCCGAAGGAGTTGAAACACAACGCGAAATTGGAAGGGACTTGGAAGGTCGAATCGCTATTGACACACGGTCAGCCGGCCGGGCAAGAAGGATCGTTTTGGACTATCGACAACGCGGGGATGCTTACGCACCACGGCGAAGCGAAGCCGCCGGCCAAACATAGCGAGATCACATTCGTGTACAATCCGGGGACGAAATACGTCGACTATACGATCATTTCCGGGAACCGGAACTATCCCGGGCTTTTCGAGCGGCACGGCGACACGTTGAAGTTCTGTTTTCAACTCAACGATCAAACCCGACCGAAAACCGTCGAAGGCGGGAAAGACCTCAACCTCTGAACCTTCAAACGCGTATCGCCGGGGGAGATGAAATGAATCGCTCGCTCGCATCGCTTTTGTTCGTCTTCATTTCGCCCGTACTATTCGCCGCGCCGGTACCCAAGGAATTGCGCCGGGATCGAATCGTCGGGACTTGGAAAGTCGTGTCGGTATACTCGAACGGGAATTTGGCCCAAGCCGCCACGGATCATTGGACCATCGAACCGAATGGCGATTTAAATACCCACAGCGGCCCGGATGCTCCGGAGAATCCGAAGCCCGGAGTGCGTTTGAATTTCGATCCCGCGAAGCGGAACGTCGAGTATTTTGAGAATGCCGACCGGAAAGGATCACCCGGAATTTACGAAATGAACGGGGACGAACTGAAGATCGCCTTCAACCACGGCGGCAATATCCGCCCAACCTCACTTGAATCCGGTCCGGGTATCAACCTTTGGAAGTTCACCCGCGTCGATACGGAGGGGAAAAGATGAGCCGGCTCGTCGCGCTGATCTCGGTATTTTCGATGCAAACGACATTCGCCGCGCCGGTGCCCAAGGAAGTGCGCGCTCGGCCGAGCCACGTCGGCAAATGGCAGAATGTGAATGTCGATCCGAAGAATCCCGCCGTGATCCTCGCCCGGTGGCAATTTTGGTATCTCGGTGACGATGGGAGTTTCGCGTATCAAAATCAAGATGAGCAGGGGCCGCCTCCATCAAAGCCCGAACGCTTGGTATTCGAGCCGAAAACTGGGCATGTGCAGCATTCGTTGATCGCCGCGGACGAAAAAATCCGATTGGGTTGCTACAAGATCGACGGCGACCGCATCACGATGAATTTGAACGCCGGCCCCGGTGCGCTGAGGCCGATGGGATTCGAGCCCGGAGCGAACGGCAACATCTGGCATTTGCAACGCGTGGAGGAGAAGAAATGAGGCGGCTCGCGCTACTCGCAATCGCCGTCGCGGCTTCCTCGCTCCCCGCAGCGCCGGTGCCGAAGGAATTGAAAGCCAACAATACTCCGGCCGGCACTTGGCAGCTGGTGAATCCCGATCCCCATAAGCCGGGGCAATTCTTGCCTTCGAATCAATTCTGGATCATCGACGCCGAGTACGGCGTGATCTTCGGAGGCACATCGACGCCGGGTGTCGGAGCCAAACCGACCGAAGTCTTCAAATGCGATCCCACGACGATGGATTTGGATCATTATTATCCGAATAATCCGAAGCGCAATTACATGGGGCGCTATGATTTGAAGGGTGATCTGTTGACCTTCTGCCTCGATCTTCAAAACGGGACGCGGCCCAAGTCGGCGACGGAAGCGGGGAAGAACATCTGGTATCTCCAACGAGTGAGGGACGCGAAATGAAACGGTACGCCGCATTCGTATGGTTCGCTCTCGGATCGGCGTCCTTTGCGGCGCCGGTGCCGAAAGAACTCGCGAACGCCCCGAAACTCGAAGGGCTTTGGGAGGTCACGTCGCTGGAACTCCTCGGCAAACCGGGGCCAATCGCGCAGAACCAATATTGGAGGATCGGCGACGGTCAGATCACCGTCGAGCAGCGCGTACCCAACGCGGCAGTTCGCGTCCGACCGCCGATTGCGATCGCGGTCGACAATGCCGCCGCGCCGAAAACCCTCGACTACAATGCCGGTGGCGTGGCCATGCGGCCGGCGATCTACGAAATCGAAGGGGATACGCTGAAAGTTTTAATGCAATTGCAAGGCCGCGACCGCCCCCGGGCGATGAAGTCCGACGAAACGACGATCTTGTACGTCTTCAAACGGGTCAAGGAATAGCCCATGCGCGCCATCGTATTGATCCTGCTTTCGGCTCCGATTGCCGCGGCGGCACCGGTGCCGAAAGAATTGAAGAACTCCAATCAACTCGAGGGCATCTGGGAAGTCGTCGAGTTCCGGATGAACGGGCAAGAAACGGAAGTCTATAAGGGCGCACGCTGGAAGATCGGCAAAGAGGCGATCGACATCGAGTACCCCGAGGCGATCCGGGCGCGGTACCCGTCGGTGAGCAACAAAATCAACGGGGTCGATCCGAGCGCCTCGCCGAAATGCCTCGACTACACGAATTATTTGGGGCAAGATCGCAAGGCGATTTACGAGATTGCCGGCGACAAAATGATCCTCAGTATTCCGACGGAGACGCCCGACCGACCGAAGGTGTTTCAAGCCGACGAAACGAATTTGTATTACACGTTCAAACGCGTCAAGGAGTAGCCGATGCGCGCTTGGGTCGCTCTGATTTTGCTCGGACTCCCGGCCCTCGCGGCCCCGGTACCGAAGGAATTGAAAAACAAGCGCGACCTCGACCGCATCGCGGGGAGTTGGGCCGTCGTGGCCCATTGCAACGGGGGTGGCAAGATCGTTCCCGGAGACGGCGGCATTTGGAAGTTCGACGCGTCGGGAAATGCGTCCGTTCATATGAAAGACGCCGCCCCCCGTGACGGGGTCAAGTTCGAACTCGGCGAAGCCGGCGCGTTCAAAACCTTCGATTGGGTCGCGCCGTGGGGCGAATGGTACGGCGTCTACGAACTCACCGACGACACTCTGACAACGTATGTGAGTCGCAAAGGCGCTCGCGGGAAAGAAGGCCGGCATATGGAATTGAAAACTGGCTCCGACGTCGAAATGAATCGCTATCAACGCTCCGGTTTGATCAAATGATCGGACACGCCATGCGTTCGCTCTGGGTATCCTGTTCGCCCTCGCCCGGAGTACAGACTCGTGGTCTTGACCATGAAGCGCGTGAAGGAGTAGCCCCATGCGAGCGACGATGCTGCTGCTGATGATGGCCGCGACCGCCGGCGCGGCCCCGGTGCGGAAGGAATTGAAAAAAAACACGATCGTGGGGACGTGGGCAATCCCCACCGCGGTGGTCGGTGTCGACGAACAATCCGCGTACAACGGCCAGATTTGGAAATTCGATGCCGACGGCCACCTCGAAAATCCCTCGTATAAAAAAGGCACCTACGAAGTGCAACGCAGCGGCGTCGATATCGTTTTCAACCCCGGACAGACCGCTTACCGAGCGCTCGCCGAAGTGACCGGCGACACGTTAAAAATCGCCTTTCCCAAAGCGAATGCGACCCGGGCCGAAGACTTCGTGCCCGCGAACAACAACGTGATCTACAGCTTCAAACGCGTGCGGGAGTAACCGATGCGAACGCTGGCGATATCGATGGTGATGGCGATGGCGGCGGCCGCAGTCGCGGCTCCGGTGCCGAAGGAATTGAGAACGACGGACCTGAACCGCATCGCGGGGATGTGGGCACTGACGGGTTCGTGCTCCGGCGCCGGTGCGGTTTCGCCGCCCGACGGCAGCGTTTGGAAGTTCGGGGCGGACGGCCAAGCGACCATCATCCGAAAAGCGGGCGACGAAGCCGGGGGGATTAAATTCGCCATCGAGGCGACCGCATCGCCAAAGGCGTTCGATTGGATCTGCCCGTGGGGCGAGTGGTTCGGCGTGTACGAATTGACGGCCGACACCTTCACGATTTACATCCGGGGCAAATCGGACACCAAAGGCCGAAACACGGAATTGAAACCGGGCGACGGGGTCGAGATGTACAGTTTCAAACGCCTCGAGACGGGCAAATGAACGCTCCGGACCGGTTCGCGTTGGGCTGCATTTTATTCGGCTTCGCCACGGCCGTCGCGGCGCCGGTACCGAAGGAATTGCGCGCCGGCGATCTCCACCGGATCACCGGCGCCTGGACGCTGACGAAAGCCCATTACGGGGAAGCGGATTTCGACTCGGCTGTGGGCACCAAATGGACGCTGGGCACGGATGGTCGTGCGCTCCGCGACCGGCCGAACGACACCGTGGCCAAAGCGACGTTCAAAATCGATCCCGGAGCCGGGGTCAAAACCTTCGATTGGATGACCGAAGAAGGGAATACATTCCGGGGTGTTTACGAACTCGACGGCGATACATTCAAAGTGATTCTGAAGATCGACGGCGGGGAACGGCCGCGGGTGTGCAAGCCGACCGAAGGTGCGTACTGCTTCGAATTCCGGAGGGCGAAATGAAAGCGTTGATCCTCGCGCTGTGCGCCGCTTCGACCGCTCTTGGCGCGCCGGTGCCGAAAGAAGTCAAACGGCCCTCCGACCCGATCCGTATGCAAGGGTTATGGGCGTACGATACTTACGACGCCGGCAACGGCGCGCGGGGGACGAGCGGGCGCTGGTTCTTCGAAAAGGAAAAGATGTATTCCGGCGGTCAAAATATCACGGACAAAAAAGGCACTCCGTACGGAATCGTATTGCGGATCGAGGGCGGCCCATCTCAAATGGACATCACGACGGAGAACGGCCCCGTAATTTGCTACGGTATCTACAAATTCGACGGTGACGACTTGCACATCGCCTACGTCGGCAATGGCGTCGAGCGACCGAAAGATTATGCCCCCGCCAACGGCAAAACGATCATCGTCTTCAAGCGAGTCTCCGAGGATAAGAAATGATCCCCCGCGCACTACTCGCATTCTCGCTGTTCGTCGGAGCGGCTGCAGCCGCACCGGTGCCGAAGGAAGTGAAAGTGCGCCCGGACGTCGAGCGCCTGCGCGGCGTTTGGAAGGAGGCCAGCGGGACGCGCTGGTTCTTCGACGGCGAGAAACTTTACGCGGGTGGCCAAGATACGACCGTCAACAAAGGGATCGAATACGATATTCCGCTGCGGCCCAACCTCGTTCCCCCCGAATTCGATCTCGTGGTCAAGGGCACCATCCAATTCCGCGGCATTTATAAGTTCACCGACGGGGAATTGCTCATCGCCTATTCCAACAATCAGACCCGACCGACGGATGTGGAACAGGCGAGCGCCTTCCGCCATACCCTCAAGCGAGATGGCGAGGAGAAGAAATGATCGCCCGCGTATTCTTGGTGATCGTCGGATTCGCGGGCTCTGTGACCGCCGCGCCGGTGCCGAAGGAATTGAAGAAATCGACCGAAATCGAACGGATGCAGGGGGTGTGGAAACAAGAAAACGGGACGCGGTGGTTCTTCGACGGCGAGAAACTATACGTGGGCGGTACGGACACGACGGGGAACAAAGGCAAGTCGTACGCGCTCACCCTCCGTCCGGGCGGTGAGGTCGGGGAGATCGATTTCGGCGGCGGGCAGGAGTTCCAGTACTACGCGATTTATCAGCTTCTCGGCGACGATCTGCGACTCGCGTATTCCGGCTCCGGAGGGAAGCGGCCGAAGGACTTCACGGCGCGGCCGGGCGAATTCCACCACGTTTTGAAGCGATTGACCGAAGGTGGGAAATGACCCTGCGCTTGCTTGTGGTCTTAGTGTTGGCAGTCGGGTGGTCGGCCTTCGCCGCGCCGGTGCCGAAGGAGTTGAAGAAACAAACTGACGCCGAGCGGATCCGAGGCATTTGGTCCATCGAGAAGACGGGTGGCGACACGCGCTGGTTGTTCCGGGACGGCCGGTTTTATTCGTTCCAAATCACCGACCCAGACAATCTCGGTCCGGAATATCGCTTCGCGCTGTTACCCGACGGCGGTATCGACCTGATGCTCGATTCCCGCACGACCCACCTCGGCCTTTACCGACTCGACGGCGACGCACTGGTGATTGCTACCAGCAGCAGCGATGGTTTACGACCCAAGAACTTCCAACCCGAGCCTTCCAAAAACCTGCTCCGCTTCAAACGCGACCCCGAGGCGAAGAAGTAACATGATCCCGCCGGATTGGAAGTCGCACCTCGAACTCGCCCTCGTCCCCGGCCTCGGACCCAAGCTCACCGCCGCGTTGCTCCAACATTTCGGTTCCGCGACAGCGGCCTTGCGAGCGACCGCGCGCGAACTGGAGGCCGTACCGAAGATCGGCGCACTCCTCGCGGCGCAGTTCGCCGCATCGTTCCGAACAGTCGATGCCTCCGCCGAACTCGCGAGCTTGGAGAAGCACGCGGTTCAATTGGCACTCATGGGTCACGATCCATACCCGACGCGGCTCGCCACCATCGACGACGCCCCGCAACTGCTCTATTTCAAGGGCACCTTCGCCGACGAGGATCGCAACGCCGTCGGCATTGTCGGCTCCCGCCAGTGCACCGCGTACGGCCGGCGCATGGCCGAGAAGATCGCCGCCGGCCTTGCCCGCGCCGGCTACACGGTCATCTCCGGCTTGGCCCGCGGCATCGACGGCGTTGCCCACCAAGCCGCGCTCGATGCCGGCGGCCGCACCATCGCCGTCCTCGCCGGAGGCTTGTCGAGAATCTACCCGCCCGAGCACGCCGATCTCGCGGAGGCGATTTCCAAACGCGGGGCGATCCTCACCGAAACACCGATGACGGTGCAGCCGCAACCGGGGATGTTCCCGGCGCGCAATCGCATCATCAGCGCGCTCAGCCGGGGGATCGTGGTCATCGAAGCGAACGAACGCAGCGGGGCGCTCATCACGGCGAGCCACGCCGGGGAACAGGGGCGCGAAGTCTTCGCGCTGCCGGGGAACGTCGACAGCGGCCCGAGCGCCGGTTGTTTGGAGTTGATCCGCAAGGGCGCGCGGCTGGTGCGGAACGTCGACGACATCCTCGAAGACCTGCGCGGCATCGCCCCGCCGGACTTGCCCCCGAAACCGCGCGTCGTGTCGCCGCCGGAGCGGTCGCTCTTCACTCCAGCCGAACCCGTCGCCGAAACGGCGCGAGAAAAACCGACGGGCCTCGACGATCAACAGATGCGGATTTGGGATGCACTGACGGAAGCGAAACACGCCGATGTGATCGGCCGCGAGCTGGGGTTCGCACCCGGCGACCTCACGCGGATGTTGATGATGCTGGAGATGAAGAAAGCGATCCGCCGGCTGCCGGGGAATACGTACGAACGACGGTGAATCAAAGCGCCTTCGCGATCGCATAAATGGCCGTCGCATCCAGGATCGCATCGTTCCGCAGGAACAGTTCCGCGATGGCGGCTTTGTGAACTTTCATTTTGGTGCCGCCGACGCCCAGCGCCCCGTAGCAGTGCATGTCGTCGCGATTCTTCGCTTTATCGCCGAGGCCGACGCCTTCGATTCCCTCCGGCGGAACCCCGTTGAGGTCGATCGCGACTTTCAGCGATTTACAGTTGACGCGGTACTTCTTCGGTAACAACACGATGCCCGGCGCCCCGGCGGCGATCACGAGATCGCGGCCCTCGAGTGCGGACGGGCCGTCGCCGCTACTCGCCGTGGCCACGGCTTCGACATTCGCCTTCGGCACTTGCGCCCGGATCGCCTCGCACACGGCTTCGGCGCGGTCCTTGTTGCGCGAGCCGATGCGGACGTGCCCACCTTCCTGGGCGAGCAAGCGTGCGCAACGCTGACCGACGGGGCCGGTGCCGCCGAGGATCAGCGATTTGGTGACCTTCAATTCGAGGTGCCGGGAGGCGGCGAGAACGGCGGCAGCGGCGGTCGTGTTCGAGCCGTTGGAATCGAGCATCACCGAGACGGTCAGGCCGTAGTCTTGCACGAAGTGCGACTGCACAGCAGCGAGGAGCGCTTCCCCGGCCTCGACATCCGACCCGCCGATGAAGATGGCAGTTTGTTTCAGATCGTCCGGGCCGCGGGTGAAGATACAGCCGTGGACGAGTGCCATGACATTGGTGGGGGTCACACCGCCGTAGCTGAAGATCTGCTCGACCCCGGCGTCGACGGCCACGACCCGATCGAAGACGCTCGGGTGCGCGTCGGTGTCGAGGTGCAGGAGGATTTGGGGTTTAACCATTCGATTTCGGATTTGGGATCGCGGATTTCGGATTGAAAGAATTGTGGATGTCGGATCGCGTTTTGAATTTCTTCAAATCCGCAATCCGAAATCCGCAATCCGAAATGCTACTTGGCGCCGTACGGGTGCCGCTCTTCCTTCCGGGCGAGGATCTCGTCGATCTTCGGCGTGCCGGCCATGGCGCACTTGATGGCGAGCTTCGTGGCTTCGTAGTTGTACTTGTAGATCTTGGCGTCGTCGGCCGCGGCCCAGTGGATGAACACGCCGCAGACGATGACGTAGTCTTCGGCCTTGCTCTGCGGGATGACGCCTTCGGCGACGCTGTCGACCACCGCGCGGGCCACGGCTTCTTGGGCCGGCCCGAACATCTGCACGGCTTGCTTGGCGCCTTTGATCGTCACCTTCGTGATCATCACCGTGGCGGGCTTGCACATCAAATTCGGCGTGATGACCGCGAGCAGGCTGCTGTGGCCTTGGCTCTGCGTGGCCAGCGCGTTGGCGAAGGCGATGCCGACGGGGCCGGTTTTGTCGCCGATGAGCAGATCAATGTGGGCGATTTCATTGCCGTCGCCGACCAGACCTTCGCCGATGAACATGGACATAGAGAGCCTCTGCACGCGGGGAACGGAAACACGAAACAGTAGCCGTAGGTTTAGCCTTAGAGGGCCGAACGGCAACCGCATTCAGCGCCGGAAGGACCACCGCCAGGCGACGGTGCCGCGCGGGAAGTCGACGGTGAGGATGCGGCCTCGGAAGAAGTCGACGCCGAGGAGGCCGTGGATCTTGGAGGCGGGGTTCATGTCCACGAAGGCGACCGTCGGGTGGTCCCACTTCACACCCAACGCTTCCAACCGGGCGAGCGGGATCTCGCCGAAACGCCCGTCGGCGCCGACGCCGTGGGCGACACCGCCCCGCTAAGCCGCCCGTGTCGATCCCCATTCTGCGCAGGGTGAACACGGAGACGCACGTCCGCGTCGAAGCCGTATCGAGGGCGAACCAAGCCTCGTGATTGCCGAAAGGGCCGGTCATGTCGACGCGGACGCGGATCAACCGGTACGCCGGGTCGAATGGGTATTTCATAGCAGGAATATCGACCCGTCATCGACGTCCGGCCCGGTGTATTCGACGGCGATACTGAAAGGTCGTGGCAGCTTGGCGGCCTCTTCCTCCAAATCCGCCTCGTTCGGCGAATGGGCCACCACGTATCCGCCCTTCAAATTTTGATAGCGGTCCGACTTCGGTCGGTCGATCAAGACCCACTCGTTCGGGTAGGCGGCCTTGATCTCGTCCATCGTCCGGTAGATTTCGTTCATCGTTCATCCTCCTCGGGCATCATACCGCGAGCGCGCGGGTTCCGCCGCCGATTGCGCATGGTTCCGGCGTGTGCAAACGGCTATACTCGGCGGCATGTCCGATGTGACCCGTCTACTCGACGCCGCGGGAGCGGGCGATCGCCGAGCCGCCGCCGATTTGCTCCCCCTCGTGTACGACGAGTTACGGAAGCTCGCCGGCGCGCGCATGGCGGGCGAATCGCCGCACCACACGCTCCAGCCGACGGCCCTCGTCCACGAGGCGTTCCTGAGGCTCGTCGGCCCCGCCGACGGGGCGCACTGGGATCACCGCGGCCATTTCTTCGCGGCCGCGGCGGAGGCCATGCGCCGCATCTTGGTGGATGAGGCGCGTCGCAAAGCGGCGCTCCGCCACGGCGGTGCCCGCGTCCGACTCGAACTCGACTCCGACCTCGTCGCAGAACCGGAACCCCGGGAAGATTTGCTCGCCCTCGACGAAGCTTTGACGCGGCTCGCGGTCGAAGATCCGCTGAAGGCGGAACTGGTGCAACTGCGCTATTTCGGGGGTCTCACACTTCCCGAAGCGGCCGCGGCACTCGGTCTGTCGGAGCGGACCGCCGGTCGGCATTGGGCCTTCGCCCGAGCCTGGCTCCGGCGCGCCGTCGAAGGGGCCGGCGAGCGAATCTGACAATTCTTGGCCGAGTGTCCCCCCGGATTACGCATTGCTGTCGAGTCCATCGATTTCGGAGTGCCCGCCATGAGCGTGGAAGACCTGTTTCTCGCCGCCCTCGATCAGCCCGATGCGAAGTCCCGCGCGCAGTACCTGGAGCGGGCCTGCCACGGGGACGCGGCGCTCCGCGCGCAGGTCGACGAACTGCTGGCCGCGCATTTCCGTACCGGCGAGTTCCTCGACGTGCCGGCGCTCGAGCAAGTCCGGCCGGATCCGGATGCGGCCAACACGGTGACAGTGCACGGTGAGACCGTCTCGCACCGGGAGCACGACGCCGAAGAGTTGGGGTTTCTCTCGCCTTCGAAACGTCCGGACTCCCTCGGTCGCATCGGCCACTACGAAGTCCTCCAAGTCCTCGGCAAAGGCGGGTTCGGCATCGTCTTCCGCGCCTTCGACGACGTGCTCCAGCGCGTCGTCGCGATCAAGGTGATGGCCCCGCAACTCGCCGCCACGTCGCCGGCCCGGAAGCGCTTCCTGCGCGAAGCCCGAACCTCGGCGGCGGTCCGGCACGAGAATGTCGTGCAGGTGTACGAAGTCGCGGAGCAACCGCTGCCCTATCTGGCGATGGAGTTCATCCCCGGGGAAACGCTCCAGCAGAAGGTCGATCGGAACGGCCCGCTGGAAGTGTCCGAGACCTTGCGGATCGGCCGTCAAATCGCGGAGGGGCTGGCCGCGGCGCACGCCACGGATCTGATCCACCGGGACATCAAACCGGCGAACGTGCTGATCGAAGGCGGACCGGCGCAGCGCGTGAAGATCACCGATTTCGGGCTGGCCCGCGCCGCCGACGACGCCAGCATCTCGCAGAGCGGCATCATCGCCGGCACGCCGATGTACATGGCCCCGGAACAGGCGCTCGGGTACAAGCTCGATCAGCGGGCCGACCTCTTCAGCCTCGGCAGCGTGCTCTACCAGATGGTGTCCGGCCGCGCGCCGTTCCGGGCCAACAGCACGCTCGCGGTGCTGAAGCGGGTCGCGGACGACACGCCGCGGGCCATCCGCGAGATCATCCCCGAGACGCCGCCGTGGCTCTGCGCGATCATCGAGAAGTTGCACGCGAAGAACCCGGACGAGCGCTACCAGAGCGCGCGGGAAGTGGCCGATGTACTGGCCGATTGCGAAGCGCAACTCAAGACCGACTCCAAGTTGAAGGATTTCTCGCGCATCCCCGTGAAGAACCCGGTGCCGCGTCAGACGCGTCGCGCACGGCCGAAGCTGGCTTTGGTATTCGTGGCGATTTCTCTCGCGATATCGGCCGGGAGTATTTTCGGTTCCCACGCGTACCGCTACGTGCGCGATCGGGGCGAGGTTGAGTTCGTTCCGGTCCCCGGCTTGGTGCAGGTGATTGCCATCCGGGACGATAACACGGGGACTGACTGGGTCGGGGTGGAGGAAGGTATGACGATCAAACTTCAACCGGGCAAGTATCAGTTCAACTCCTCGTTGGCCTCGGCGGATCGAAGCGTGCTCCACTGGGAGGTCACGACCCGCGGGCTATTCTCCGATCATTCCGTACTCAACTCCAACGAACCACTCGCGTTCGAGGTCCGTCGCGGCGAGCACTACACCGTCCGCGCCGTATTGCGGGATCGGCCGGATAAAAAACCGCCCCTCCCCGTGTACCCCGGCGAGTGGGTGCCGCTCTTCAACGGCAAAGACCTGGCCGGTTGGAAGACGCACCCCGATCGGGTCGGCGGGTGGACCGTCGAGGATGGCACCCTCGTCGGCCGGAGCAACGCGGGCCATTACTTGTTCAGCGAACGGGACGACTTCAAAGATTTTCACCTGCGCACGGAGGTGAAGGTGAGCAAAGACGGCGACAGCGGCGTATTTTTCCGTAGCCCTTTTTCGCTCGGCAACCAAGCGAGAGGCTTCCAGCCCGAGGGTTACGAAGCGGAAATTTATCCCGAATCCGCCAAACCCCTCCCATCGATTATGAAAGGCTATACGGGGAGTCTTTCCGGCTTAGCCATGAAGCAGGAATCGCGGATCAAGCCGGAAAAATGGTTCACCCTCGAAGTGATCGCAGACGGTAGCCGGGTTGTGATCAAGGTCAACGGGGAGATTGAGACGGACTTCGATACGGCCGTCTCTTCGCAACAGTATCGCCGGGGGCACATGGTTCTGCAAGCGATCTCCGATTCCGCCACCAACCGACCCATGGTCGTTCACTTCCGCAAAATCGAGATTAAAGAACCTCCGACGAAGTGAAGGGCGTCGAACCACTCACGCCTTCTTCCCGTCGAACAAATCTTCCGGGTGATCGCCGGCGGCGTGTTTGTCCGGGTCGAACCAGTTCGGGTTGAAGTCGATCCGGACGCGGTGCTCCATCGCCAGGTTCGCGGTCAGGGCCAGGATCGCGTCGGCCATGGCGATCTCCCCGTGGCAGCGCGGCAGGATGTCGGCGTACTTCCACTTCTTCTTGCCGTCGGCGCCGACTTCGAACTCGTAGCTCACGGGCTTGCCCATCTCCTGCCACTTGCGGATGCAGTAGGCGAAGTGCTCCATCTCCGAGCGGTAGCCGCGGATGTCCGAATCCCAGTTCGGGCCGCCCGGGCCTTTGCTGATGGCCGCGCCGCCCCCGCCGCCCCAGGTGCTACTGGCTTCTGCGGCGGGCTTGCCATCCTTGCTGACGGTCACCGTGATGGCCGTGTCCTTGCCGCCGGCGTCGGTCTTCTTGCCGGGGTCTTTTTCTTTGAAAAGATAGACATTCGCTTCCTTCTCGACGATCATCGTCCCCCGGCTGCCCATCAGGCACTCGCCGTAATCTTCGAAGCCGTTGGTGCTGACGCTCGAATAGGTGACGACGACCACGTCTTGCTTGTTCGTGGCGTAGGTTGGCCCGGGAAACTCGTAGGTGCAGAAGACGCCGTCTTCGCAATCGCGCGGGTTCTTGCCGGGGCCGTAGAAAGACTTCACGCCGGTGCCGACGACCGAGATCGGCTTAACTTTACCCAAGAAGATGCTGGCCGCGTCGAGTTGGTGGCTGCCGAGTTCGGCCATCAGTCCCCCGCCGGTGCGGTCCGAAATCCGCCAGCGGACGAGTTCCTTGATGTCGGTGTAGTACGGCTCCGGTTTCGCCCCCGGTTTCGGCGCGTACTTGTTACTGGCGTCGAGCCCCGCGATCGGCACGAATTGCAGCTTGTCGAGTTCGGCCTGCGGGAGCTTCGCCGAATCCTGTTTCCGAATCGGCGGGTACCATCCGTCGCGGATCGTCGGCAAATCGTAGGCGCCGTCGAAGGCTTCTTTTTCCTTGTCGCTGTACTTCATGTCCCACGAGTTATTCCGGTGCCACAGCGCCCTGATGTGCTTGATGTCGCCGATCAACCCGGAGTTGACGACTTCCAGCGCGTGGGCATACAGCATCGAATAATGCCGCTGGTGACCGATGCTCAGGAGCAGCCCTTTTTCTTTCGCTTTGCCGATCATCGCTTTGCAGTCGGCGATGGTGCGGGCCATCAACTTTTCGCACAGCACATGCAACCCGGCGTCCATGCATTGAAGCGTGAGTGGCCGGTGCGTAATGAGCGGCGTCGCGAGGATCACCCCTTCGATCCCGAGCTTGTCTTTATCCGCCAGCAGCGCTTCGACGGTGTCGTACTTGGCGATCGTTTTGGCTTCGGCTTCGCCGTAGACCTTGTTCAAGCCCTTCCGCGGCGAGGGGGCCGCTTCCCCCGCGAAGATGCGCTCCATGTTGTACGGCCGCACATCGCAGACCGCGACGATCTTCGTGAAGGCGGGGTTGTGATCGCCGACGAGGATGTTCCCCTCGTCGCCGCAGCCGATGAGCGCGACCTTGACGGGGTTGTTCCCCTTCCACTGTTCGTAGCCGAAGTAAACGGCGGCGCTCACGGGCACCACGGCCCCGGCGGCGGCCGCGACCTTCATGAAGGTCCGTCGCGTCGGGTCGTTCTTCGCTTGGCGGTCGCGTTCGAGGTCGGCGGCGGCTTGGGCGAAGTTCTTCGCGCCGATCGCCTTCTGTTCGGCGGTGAGGTCGAGGGCCATGGGAGAGTCTCGTAGGGCGGGTGGAGGATGCGATTGCCGAACCTAGTCCTGGTCTTTGTCGTCCGCGCGCTTCTTCTGCCGGTCTTGGAGCACTTGAATCGAGAAACCGCCGACCATTTTCTTGTCTTCGATGTACAGCCAGTCTTCGATCTCCGAATTCGGCCGTTTGATAATGTCGCCCTCTTTGACGTCGGTCAAAAAGTTCGGCACGTTCGACAACTTGCCGACGACGGTGCCGCCGTCGATCTTGTCCACGGAGACCCACATGAACTCGGATTGCTTCGTCTTGTCGGTGAACTTGAACTTCACGCTGTGGTTGACACCGGTGCCGGCGGCGAACGCCTTTTCGAACTCCTTCCACCGCTTCCGGGCCGTCTCGACGGCCGCTTTCAGCTCCGCGTCCTCTTTTTCGATTTGGATCACGCCGTCCTTGGACAGGCCGAGCGCACGCCCGGCTTTCAGGGACTTCAGTGTGGCCGCGTTCGCCGCGAACAACTTGTTCTTCTCGGGGTAGTACAAGAGCGTCGTCTGCTTGTCGTGAAACGGAGCGATTACTTTGCTGAGCAGATCGTAGTGGGCCTCTTCATTCTCGGCCGTCAGGTCCTCCCCGAGAATATCCACGGAGAACCAAGCCTCGTGATCCTTCGCCGCAGCGGCCTGCGTCTCATCGCCGGTGAGTTTCAACACCTGCTTCGCGAGCGCGTCGCGATCTTCGACATAAGGCTTCGGGAACGAGTTGATCAGCAGCGTCAGCTTCTCCTTCTTCAGCGTGCAAATCGCCGAAGTCTCCGTGCAAACCACCGTGATGTCGGATTCTTCTTCCGAGCCGATGGTCCGTTTCGGGAACACCGTCTTGAACGCGGCGACGAGTTTGTCTTCCTTCAATTCAAACGGTTTCGTGCGGAAGAACACGAGCGCCCGGATGGGCTTGTCGGCGTCTTTCTTCGGGGAGTCCTTCTTCGGCTCGTCGGCCATCGACAGCGCGGCGAACCCGAGTCCGAAAACGAGGAGGGCGAGTCGGGAGGGCATGGTGAGTTCACCGGACGGGTGTTTCGGACCGGAGCCGTTTCTCCGGCGTCAAAATCATTTTAGGAGACTGCCGGCGGGCGGCGCGTCGGTTACGATGCAATTTCCCGACCCCGCCTCCGCCGCGAGTGCCGATGGACGATTCCGCCGAACTCCGGGCGCTCGGCGCGGCCGTGCTCGCCCATCCGGACGACGACCTTCCGCGGTTGGTTTACGCCGATTGGCTCGACGAATCCGGTGACCCGGACGGGGCGCGGTTCGTCCGGGCGCAGATCGCGCTCTCGGCGCTGCCGGAGTGGGATCCGCAAGCGGCGGCGCTGCGCCGGACCCAGCCGGAGTGGGACCTGGGCGAAGCGCGCCGCGCCGGGTTGCCACCGCTGCCGGAGGAGCGCGGCCTGCGCTGGCCCGACGAGGACCGCAGTGCATTCCGACGCGGCTTCGGCTACTGGGCCAAGGCGCCGATGTTGACGGCCCTGCAAACCGAGCTGCCCCGACTTTTGGAACGGGAACCGATCGAACGCCTCGGCCTCTTCGCGGCAACCCTCGACCAATGGCGGGCGTTCGCCGCGAGCCCGTGGTTACCGCGGATCCGCGAAATCGACTTCGACGGCATCGGTGCGCCGATCGAAGCAGTGCGGGAACTCGTCGATGCCTCCGGGGCCAGCGGCCTGCGAACCCTGCGATTCCAGAGTTCGATCAGCCCCGCGATGCCGGAGATTTTGTCGCGATTGCTGCGGAGCCCGCTCGGCGACCGGCTGACGGCGCTGCACCTGTCCCAAGCCTTCGGCAGCGACACGAACTGGTTCGAAGATTTCCAAGACGCCTTCCGCGTCGGTGGCGAGCGGTTGGAAGAACTGCATTTGCATTCAATGGGCTTCGGCGACGTGCATCTCCACGAGTTTTTGATTTCGCGGACGTGGACGCATCTCCGGGAACTGACAGTTGAGAACGACGCCGCCCGCAATCGGGCGGTGGGCTTTCTGGGTTACCCCGACGCTTGGCCAGCCCTTCGCGCGATCCGGTTCACCGGCGTCGGTTTGGATTTCGTCGACGCCGACCGGCTGGCAAACAACCTCCGCGCGCCGGGGTTGACGGTGCTCGACTTCTCGCTCGCCCCGATCCGGCCCGAAGCGGTCCGGGCGCTGGCGAAGGCCGAGCACCTCGCGCCACTGCGGGTCGTGCGTCTGCGGCGGATGCGCATCGACAACCGCGGCGTCCGCTACCTCGCCCGCGCCAAATTCTGGAAAAACCTCGTCGAACTCGACCTCCGCGGGAACCCTATCGACGAAAACGGAACGAAGTTCCTGCTAGAGCGCCGCCCGCCGCCGGAGTTGGAACTGCTGACCCTCGACCGAAACTTCCCGGACACGGTCTGCGATCGATTGCAGGACCACTTCGCGGGCAAGGTCGTGTTCGCCGAGAAATAGAAAAAGGATGCAACGGACATGACATCCGGCCGCACGGGGCGTTACACTAACCCCAATTCACCGTCAACCGAGGTGGTCATGCGCCGCATTCTCCCCGTGCTGCTTTTACTGATTCCAACATTCGCCCAAGCTCAACCCAAGCCGGCGCCGAAACCGGTGACGGCGACGCCGGGCGATCAACTGAAGGTCGCCAAGGGCTTCAAAGTCGAACTGCTCTACACCGTGTCGAAGGAGGAAGAAGGCTCGTGGGTCTGCATGACCGACCTGCCCAACGGCCGGCTCGTCGTGTCCGACCAGCACGACAAGGGGCTGTTCCTCGTCAGGCCGGCGAATGGCATCGACCCGAAAACGACCTCCGTGCAGCCGATGAACCTCAAATTCGAGGGCAAACCTTTTGGCATGGCGCAGGGACTCTGCTGGGCCTTCGACGCGCTGTACGTCGTCGTCAACGGCAACGGCTCCGGGCTGTACAAGGTCACGGCTTCCAAGAAGGGCGGCGACCTCGACACGGTCGAACTGCTGCGCGAGTTCGAAGCGGGGGCCGGGGAGCACGGGCCGCACGCCGTCCTCAAGCACCCCGATGGCAAGCGGCTCACGGTGGTCTGCGGGAACCAAACGAAGATGGTGAAGTACGACACGACGAAGGTGCCGCCGCATTGGGGCGAGGATCACCTGCTGCCGCGGCTACCGGACGGCAAAGGCTTCATGGCCGGCGTGATGGGGCCGGGCGGGTGCGTGTACAACGTGACCCCCGACGGCAAGAACTGGGAGCTGTTCAGCGTCGGCTTCCGCAACCAATACGACGCCGCCTACGACGTCGCCGGCAACTTGTTCACCTACGACGCCGACATGGAATACGACTTCAACACGCCGTGGTACCGGCCGACGCGCATCTGCCAGGTGACGAGCGGCAGCGAGTTCGGCTGGCGCAACGGCGCCGGCAAGCACCCGGCGTTCTACGCCGACACGCTCCCCGCTATCTGCGACATCGGGCCGGGGTCGCCGACGGGCGTGACCTTCGGCACCGGGGCCAAGTTCCCGGCGAAGTATCAAAAGGCGTTCTTCGCCTGCGACTGGAGCTACGGCAAGCTCTACGCGGTGCATATGGCGCCGAACGGCAGCGTGCAGAAGGGCACGGCCGAGGAGTTCCTGTCGGGGACACCGCTGCCGCTGACGGATATTTGCGTGAACGCGAAGGACGGTGCGATGTACTTCACGACGGGTGGCCGCAAGACGCAGAGCGGACTGTATCGTGTCACGTATGCGGACAAGATCGTCCACCCCGTGCTTCCGGATGTCGTGTTCAAGGATCACGACGCGGCCCTGTTCGACCTCCAACTGCGGCGTGGATTCGAGGCCTTCCAAGGGCACGAAGACAAGAAAGCCGTCGAGGCGATGTGGTCCAGTTTGCACCATCCCGACCGATTCGTCCGATTCGCGGCTCGGACGGCTTTGGAATTTCAACCGACCGCGAACTGGGCCGATTGGGCGCTCGGCGAGCAGTCCCCAACACTGGCGATCGAATCATTACTCGCCCTCGTCCGCGTGAGTGCCGACTGCCCGTCTCACCTCAAGCCCACCAGTCCGAAGCCCGACCCCGCGCTGCGGGGCAAGATTCTCGCTTCCCTCGGCAAGCTCGACTTCGCCAAGCTCACCGTCGAACAGCGGCTCGAACTCGTCCGCGTTTACCACATCCTGTTCAACCGTTTCGGCGCCCCGGCAGCCGACGAACGCACGGCGTGGCTCGCGAAGTACGAACCGAGTTTCCCGACGGGCAACCGCTTGGTGGATGGCGAACTGCTCCAAGTCTTTGTCTACCTCCAGGGGGAGAAGGCCGCGGCGAAGGGGGTGAAGCTCCTCCAAGAAGGGGCGACCCAGGAAGAGCAGCTCGAGTACGCTCGCGCCCTGCGGATGCTGAAGGCCGGCTGGACGCCCGAGCTGCGCACGGGCTACTTCGAATGGTTCGTGAAGGCGCAGACGTACAAAGGTGGCGCCAGCTTCGGCCGGTTCGTCGAGATGATGAAGGAAGACGCCGTGAAGACGCTGAGCGCCGTGGAGAAGGTCGCGCTCAAGCCGATCCTCGAAGCGAAGGCCGAGGCATCGAATTTGATCGTGCTCAAGCCCCGGCCGTTCGTGAAGAAGTATGCCCTCGACGAACTCGTGCCGATGGTCGAGAAGGGCTTGAAGGCCGGCGGACGCGACTTCGACGCCGGGCGGAAGATGTTCGCCGCGACCAACTGCTTCGCCTGCCACCGTTACGACAACGAAGGCGGCGCCGCCGGGCCCGATCTCACCGCCATCGCCGGCCGCTTCAGCCAGAAGGATCTGCTGGAATCGATCCTCGACCCGAGCAAGGAGATCAGCGACCAATACGGAGCCGTGGAGATCGACACGCTCGACGGCAAGAAAGTCGTCGGCCGAATCGTGAACCTCAACGGCGACAATATCATGGTCAACACCGACATGCTCAACCCGAACGGGCAGGTCACGGTGAACCGCAAGAACATCGACCGCATGAAGCCGTCGAAGATTTCCATGATGCCGGTGGGGTTGCTCGACACGCTGAAGGAGGACGAACTGCTGGATTTGATGGCGTATCTGCTATCCCGAGGCGACCGCAAACACGCGATGTTCGGGGCTAGGTAGTGGACCTCACGCTGATCCGCGTCGCCCGGCGGGCGATGGCGACGACCTTCGAAATTGCCCTGCCGCAGGGCACGCCCCGCGCCGTCGATGCCGCGTCGGCGGCGTTCGACCTCATCGAAGAAATCGAAGAGCAATTGACCGTCTACCGCGACACCGGCGAGGTCGCACGGCTCAATGCAACTGCGGCCGAGGGGCCGGTCGCCGTCGATCCCAGTTTGTTCCAACTGCTCGAGCGCTGCGCGGACTTCACCCTCGAAACGTCCGGGGCCTTCGATGTCGCCGTCGGGGCTCTCGTCGAAGCTTGGGGATTCGCACGGCGCGCCGGGCGAATTCCGACCGACCGGGAACTCGTCGAAGCGACCGGCCGCTGCGGCTTCCGCCATGTGATGCTCGGTGCGGACACAGTCCAGTTCCGCCGGCCCGGCCTGCAGCTCAACTTCGGGGCCATCGGCAAAGGATACGCCCTCGACCGCGCCGCCGAACTCCTGCGGCGCGATTGGGGCATCGAATCGGCCCTCCTGCAAGGCGGTGGCAGCAGCATGCTCGGCGTCGGGGTCCCGCCGAATGACCCGCGCGGCTGGCCCGTGTCGATCCGCCATCCGGAACCGAACCGGCCCGCGCTCGATGTGGTTTACCTGAAAGACCAAGGCCTCGGCACCTCCGCGGCGACGTTCCAATTCTTCGAATTCGAAGGCGAGAAGTACGGGCACGTCCTCGATCCGCGCACCGGCCGCCCGGCCGCGGGGACTCGCAGCGCGTCCTGCCTCGCCGACAACGCCGCCGAGGCCGACGCGATTTCCACGGCCTTCTTCGTCGCCGGTGTCGACTGGGCGCGGGAGCATCTGCGCAGCCGGACCAATTTGGCCGCGGTGATGTTGAACCAGGGCGAGGAGCGGGCGGTTCGGATGGGGAGTGCGAACGCGGCGACAAGTTTCCAAGTTGTCGACCAAAAATGAACGACGTGGCTAACATAAGTACTGAACGTCACTCCCCCGCGCCGGTCGGCCCCACCATGAATCCCCTCGTTCCCGCAGCGGTTTTGTACGCCGGCCTCGCCGGGGTCCTGCTCGCGCTGATCGTTTCGACGGCCCACAACAAATGGCAGTTGCGCGTCTTCGTGCTGCTCGCGTTGCGGCTCGCCATCGGCTGGCATTTCCTCTTCGAAGGCTTGCACAAGGTCCAATCGACCTACGTCGGCCCGACCGACACGAACAAAGTCTTCACGAGCGAGCCTTACTTCGCCGTCGCGGAAGGGCCCTTCGGCGAAGCCTTGCGGAAGGAGTACCTCGGTGATCCGGCGAGAACATACACGGAATGGCTGGAGCAAAAGGAGCCGATGACGGCGGCGGAGTTCGAGAAGCTCCCCGTCGAACGACAGGCCGAATACTGCCCCGCGATCGTGGCCGGGGATTTGAACGCCGCAATGACGCAACCGGATGGAACATCCAAAACCTTACCGGACGCCGTGCAGATTTTGAAAGCCAAATACGCCCGTTGGGTCTATGGGGTAGACCGCCGCGATACGAAGGTGACTCACCTCACAGGGAGCGAGGGCGCCTTGCAAGCCAGTGCCCCGGAGCGGCTCCATTACATCGCGCTGCTCCAAACCGAACTCAGCGAATTCCAAGCGCGTCAGAAATACAGTTTGGGCCAGGGCAACGGCTTGGAAATGACCCGCGCCAAGAAAGCCCAGACCGACCTGCAAGCCGCGCAGACGGAGTTGGCCGCCGATTGCAAAGCCTTCGTCAAAGAATTGAAGACCGGCGCCGGGGTCGATGCGAAGGACGAAATCGCGGAGAAGCCGATCCTGCAAATCGACCGCCTGACCCGCTGGGCGATCACCGCCATCGGCGCCGGGTTGCTGCTCGGCTTGTTCACGCGCGCCTGGTGCATCGCCGGCATCGGGTTCTTGGTGATGACCTACCTCTCGCACCCGACGGTGCCGTGGCTGTCGCTGCCGCCGGGGACCGAGGGGAACCCGCTCTTCATCAACAAGAACCTCATCGAAGCCTTGGGATTGCTAGTGATTCTGGCGCACCCGACGGGCCGTTGGCTCGGGTTGGACGCGTTGATCCACCGCCTCGTGTTCCCGCGTTCGCCCGACCCGGCGTGACCCGCTACCGCATCGGGGCGCACCCGCACCGCGCTCGATGAGCCCACCGCCATCCCATCGGACTGAATCATGTCGAATCTCTCGACCTACGCCGACGTCCTCGCCGCCGCGGAGCGGATTCGACCGTTCGTCCAGCGGACGCCCGTGTTCACGTCCGAAACGCTCGACGCTCGCGCCGGTCGCCGCTTGTTGTTCAAAGGTGAACTGCTGCAGAAGAGCGGCAGTTTCAAATACCGCGGGGCCACGAACGCCGTGCGCCGGCTCGATGCCGACGCGGCGGCGCGCGGGGTCGTCACGCACAGCAGCGGCAATCACGGGCAGGCGTTGGCGCTCGCCGCGCGGACGCGCGGCATCCCCGCGACCATCGTCATGCCGGCCAACGCGTCGGCCGTGAAAGCGGCGGCGATCGCCGGGTACGGGGCCAAGATCGTCGAATCGGGGCCGAGCCTGCCGGAGCGCGAAGCGAAAGTCGCCGAGATTCAGTCGGCGACTGGGGCCGCGTACATCCCGCCGTTCGACCATCCGGATGTCATCGCGGGCCAAGGCACGGCCGCGCTCGAACTCTTGCAAGACGAGCCGGGGATCGCCGGCCTGATCGCCCCCATCGGCGGGGGCGGGTTGATCTCCGGGTTTTCCCTCGCGGCGAAAGGGTTCGATCCGAACATCCGCATCTTCGGCGCGGAGCCGGTGGGCGCCAGCGCCGCCGCGCAATCGATGGTCGCCGGGGAAAGGGTGAAGCTCGCCGGCACGACGAGCATCGCCGACGGACTGCTCGCGAACTACGTCGGCCTGCTGACATGGCCGATCATCGCGGCGAACGTGGAACGTATCTTCACCGTGAGCGAAGCGGACATTGCGAACGCGATGCGGCTCGTGTGGGAGCGGATGAAGTTGCTGATCGAACCGAGCGCCGCCGTCGGCGTGGCCGTCGCCCTGAGCGATGAATTCCGCGCGCTGCCGGGATTGGAGACAGTCGGGATCGTCTTGTGCGGGGGCAACGTGACCTTGGACAAGTTGTACTGGTAGGCAACCGGGCCGGCTCATATCGGGGCAAATTCGACAAGCTCGTTGGAAAAGGTTTGACACGGCCCGGCGGTTGCTTCATAGTACCCTTACCCGACGCTGCATGAACTGACGGCGATTTGCCGATAACCATTCCCGCCGGACCCACCGCTTTCCCACTTTTGTCCCAAGTCGAGGTTTCTCCCATGTTTCAGGTCCTCGGGTCGACGCAGCGATTTTGCGATGGTCTGTCGCGCCGCAACTTCCTCCAAGTCGGGGCCTTCGGCGCCGGCCTCACGCTCGCGGATTCCCTCCGTGTCCAAGCCGCCAGCAAAGCCAAGCTCGCCAAAGACGGCCGGCCGTCGAAGTCGATGAAGTCGGCGATCTTCATCTACCTTCCCGGTGGTCCGAGCCACATGGATATGTACGACCTGAAGCCCGAAGCCCCGGTCGAATTCCGCGGCGAATTCAAAGCCATCGACACCAACGTCAACGGCGTGCAAATCTGCGAGCACTTCCCGCTGCAAGCGAAGATGTTCGACAAGCTCTCGGTCATCCGCTCCGTGACCTCAGTCGATGAGCACAGCGACAGCCTCGTGATGACCGGCTACCCGGACCGCGTGAACAAGATTTCCGACCACCCGAGCTTCGGTTCGGTGATCTCCAAAATCCGCGGGGCCGACGCCGGGGCGATCCCGCCGTTCGTCAGCTTGCGCGGCATGAGCCGGGGCACCGAGCCGGGCTACCTCGGCGTGGCCCACCGCCCCTTCACCCCGGGCGGTCCCGGCAACGCCAACCTCAAACTCGCGCAGGGTGTCACGTCCGACCGGCTCGACGACCGCAAGCAACTACTCACCTCGTTCGACGACATCCGCCGCGACATCGACACCAGCGGCACGATGGTCGGCATGGACAGCTACACCGAACGCGCCATCGAAATGGTGACCGCCGGCGTCGTCCGCAACGCGCTCGACATCAAGAAAGAAGACCCGAAGACGCTCGAACGCTACAAAGGCATCGAGCAATTCCTTACCGCCCGGCGGCTCATCGAAGCCGGGGTCGGCTTCGTCACCCTGAGCTACGGCGGCTGGGACACCCACGGCCAGAACTTCACGAGCTTGAAGAAACAACTCCCGCCGCTCGACCGGGCGATCTCGAACCTGATCCAAGACCTCCACGACCGCGGCCTGCAAGACGATGTCGTCACCGTCATGTGGGGCGAATTCGGCCGGACGCCGAAGGTGAACATGACCGCCGGCCGCGATCACTGGTCGCCGGTCATGAGCGCGATGGTGGCGGGCGGCGGCCTGAAGATGGGCCAAGCCGTCGGGGCCAGCACGGCCAAGGGCGAGCGGCCCAAGGACCGAGCCTACAGCGTGCCGCAAGTCCTCAGCACTCTGTACGGCGCCATCGGCGTCGACCCCTCGCAGACCTTCCCGAACGGCAGCGGCCGGCCGATGTACATCCAAGACGACCGCGACGTCGTCAAGGAATTGATTTGATCCGCCGCCTAGAATGTTGGACAGGATGAGCAGGATCGACAGGATTGAAGACTTTTATCCTGCGAATCTTGTTCATCCTGTCCAAATCGGTGTTTGATGTCCGATCCCGCCTACCACCTGGGGCTTCTCCCATGCGTTCCCTGATGTCCACGGCCCTCCTCGGGCTGCTCGCCGCGCCGTTGTTCGCCGCCGACCCGAAGCTGACGATTGTCAAACTCGACGCGTTCCCCGCGAAAATCTCGATCAACGGCATCGACGACGCGCCGCAATTGTCGTTGACGGGCATCCGCGACACCGGCAAGCCGATCGATCTGACGGCCGAGGCCAAGTACACCGTCAGCGATCCGAAGATCCTCCGCGTCGACGCCAACGGCCGGGTCTTCCCGCTCGCCAACGGCGCGGCCGAGATCACCGCTGCGCACGGGGCGTTCACCGCGAAAATCGGCGTCGCGGTGAAGGGGACCGAAGTCGCGCAGCCGATCAACTTCGCGAACCAGATTTCGCCTGTGCTCACGAAGCTGAGCTGCAACAGCGGGGGTTGCCACGGGAAGATCTCCGGGCAGAACGGCTTCCGGCTTTCGCTGCTCGGCTTCGAACCCGAACTCGATTACACGACGCTGCTCAAAGAAAGCCGCGGCCGCCGATTGATGCCCGCTTCGCCGGATCAATCGCTGTTCTTGTTGAAGGGCGCCGGCGTCGTCCCGCACGGCGGCGGCAAGAAGATGGACGTGGCGTCCGAGGAGTACAAACTCCTCCGCCGCTGGATCGCCGCCGGCATGCCCTACGGCCAAGAGAAGGATCCGAAAGTCGCCAAAGTCACGGTGTTCCCCGAGACCCGCGTCGTCGACCGTCAGTCGCGCCAGCAATTGGTCGTGCACGCCCATTACACCGACGGCACCATCGAAGACGTGACCCGCCGGGCCCAGTACGAATCGAACGAAACCGAAGTCGCCACCGTCGGCGAGGCGGGCCTCGTGCAGACGCTGTCGATGACCGGCCAAGCCGCGGTGATGGTTCGCTTCAGCGGCAACGTCGCCACCTTCCGCGGCGTCGTGCCCCGCCCCGGTGACGCCCCGAAGTTTGACTTTCCCGCGCAGACCGTCGTCGATCAACACACCGCGACCAAGTGGCGCGAACTCGGCATTTCCCCGAGCGAACTCGCGACCGAAGAGCAATTCCTCCGCCGCGTCTACCTCGACGTCACCGGTACCCTGCCGAGCGTCGCCGTCGTGAGCCAGTATCTCGCCGACCCGTCGAAGACGAAACGCGACACCTTGATCGACAAGCTCCTCGAATCGCCGGAGTACAGCTTCTACTTCGCCAACAAGTGGGCCGACGTTCTGCGTGTGAAGCGCCGCGGCCAAGCCGACCGCGCCCCGGGGACGTTCTCGTTCCACGACTGGATCCGCGATTCGATCGCCACCGATAAACCCTACGGCGAGTTCGTCCGCGACATCGTCTGCGCCATCGGCGACGAGACAAAATCCCCCGCGACCGTCTGGTACAAAGAGGTGACGACCCCCGAGCAATTCGTCGACGACGTCAGCCAAGTCTTCTTGGGCCAACGCCTCGCCTGTGCCCAGTGCCACCACCACCCCTACGAAAAATGGACCCAAGACGATTACTGGGGCATCGCGGCCTACTTCGGCCGGGTCGGCAAAAAGACGATTCCGACCGCGGGCCGGCAGAACAACGGTCAGAACCAACGGCAGTCGATCTACACGAAGTCCAGCGGCGGCGTGACGAACAAACGGACGAACAAAGCGGCCGACATGAAGCCGCTCGACGGCGCCTCGATCACCGTCGGCGGCGACGACGATCCGCGGAATCTGTTCGTCGACTGGATGGTCGACCCGAAGAATCCGTTCTTCGCCAAGGCCGTGGCCAACCGCTACTGGGCGCACTTCTTCGGCCGCGGGATCGTCGATCCGCTGGACGACATGCGGGCCACGAATCCGCCGAGCAACCCGGAGCTGCTGGACGAACTCGCCAAGAATTTGGTCGACAACAAGTACAGTTTGAAGGCTTTGATCAAGACCATCGTAAAAAGCCGGACGTACCAACTGTCGAGCGTGCCGAACGAGTTCAACAAGAGCGACAAGCAATCGTACGCACGCTACTATCCCAAGCGGTTGCAGGCCGAGGTCGTCTTCGACGCGGTTTGCAACGTCACCGAAAGCCCGTCCGATTTCCCTGGGCTGCCTAAGGATAAAAATGCCCCGAAGCGGGCCATCGAACTGCCGGACGAATCGTTCGCGTCCTACTTCCTCGACGTGCTCGGCCGCCCGCAGCGCATCAGCGCCTGCGAATGCGAGCGCGTCAACGAGGCGAGCCTCGCGATGATCTTGCACCTGCTGAACTCGGACGAAGTGCAAGGCAAGATTTCCCGCGCCGGCGCCCGCGCCGAGAAACTGGCCAAGGATCCCCGTTCGGACGACGAAAAAGTAACCGAGCTTTTCCTGCTGACGCAGGCCAAGAAGCCGACGCCGGAGCAACTGAGCCTGGCCCGCGAGAACATCGTGAAGCACGACAAAAACAAGAAACTGGCCTACGAGAATATCATCTGGGCGCTCGTGAACAGCAAGGGATTCTTGTTCAATCAGTGAGAAGCGCTCCGGCGAGCCGAACCGCCCCAGCGCTTCACAGGCGAATGGCGCAGCGACAAGTCCGGCCATCACGGGCCGATGCGGGCGAAGCTGACGCCGACCGCCGGCGGGTACGACATGCTCGTCGCCGGCCGCTTCGCGGTCGTCTTTCCGTTCGTCTACCGGACGCACTTCGACATCGCCCAATACACGCCCGAAGGGCCGTTGCTCGTCGCCGAGAAGAAACTCCCGCTCTTCGGGGGCAGTTTCAAAACCGCCGGCGTCCTCACGGCCGACGGGTTCATCGCCGACTACTCCGCGATGAAGGACACCGGCAAATTCACTTTGACCCGGCGGCGATAGGCCCGTTGTGGCGATACGTTTCCAACGTGTCGGATTTTATTATGTTTTCCGACACGTTAAAAACGTGTCGCCACGTCAGAAAGTTCCATTCATGCCCCCTGTCGTTCTGATCAACGCCGTCGGTTTGACCCCGCGTTTGCTGAAGCACGCCCCCCGTTTGCAGGCGATTGCGAACGAGGGTTGGTCCGCGCCGATGGCCGAAATCCTGCCGGCCGTTACATGCACCGCCCAAGCGACCTTGCTGACGGGACAGCCCGTAGACCGGCACGGCGTCATCGCCAACGGCTGGCTCTTTCGCGACACGAACGAAGTCCGCTTCTGGCAGCAGAGCAATCGGCTCATTCAAGCCGAACCCATCTACGCGACGGCGAAACAGAGGGCCTCTCGGCGCGGCGTGGCGTTCAGCAGCGCCAAGTTGTTTTGGTGGTTCAATCAAGGGGCCGACGTCGATTTCAGCGTCACGCCGAAGCCGTGGTACGGGGTCGATGGCAACAAAGCTTTCGACGTGTCGGGCACACCGGCCGAGTTCCCCGAGGCGATCAAGTCGAAACTCGGCCCCTTCCCATTCCCGAGTTTCTGGGGCCCGATGGCGGGGCTGGCTTCGACCAAGTGGATTGCGAATTGCGCCGCCGAGACCTTGAAATTACACCGGCCGGAACTGACGCTGGTTTACTTGCCGCACCTCGACTATGAACCGCAGCGGCGCGGCCCGAGCGGGTGCGACATGGCCAAACTGGTGAAGGAACTCGACAACGCGGCGGCGCCGCTGCTCGATGAAGCGAAGGAGATCGGCGCCGAAGTCTGGGTCGTCAGCGAATACGGCCATTGCGACGTCGACACGCCCGTCTACCTCAACCGACTCCTCCGCACGGCGGGGTTGCTCGGAGTCCGCCGGGGGCCCTTCGGCGAACAACTCGACACCTTCGAGAGCCGGGCGTTCGCGGTCGTCGATCACCAACTGGCCCACGTCTACGTGAAGTCGCGCGCCGATTTACCCCGCGTGAAAGAGCTGCTCCACGGACTCCCCGGCGTCGCCGAGGTGCTCTTCGGCGAGGATCGGGCGAAGTATTGTCTCGACCACGAACGCTCCGGGGAGATCGTCGCGCTGGCCCAGCCGAAGGCATGGTTCGCGTATCCGTTCTGGCTCGACGACGCCCTCGCCCCGGACTACGCCCGGGCCGTCGCGATCCACAACAAGCCCGGCTTCGACCCGTGCGAACTCTTCTTCGATCCGAAGTTCCGCGTCCCCAAGTTGCACGCCGCAACGCGGTTGCTGCAGAAGAAGCTCGGCTTCCGCACGATCTTCGACCTGACTCCGCTCGATGCGAACATCGTCAAGGGGAGCCACGGCCTGATCGCCGCCGACCCGCTCGACGCGGCGATTCTCATCGGCCACGGCCCACGCCCGTCGGGGGAACGTATCCAAATGACATCGGTGAAGGAATTGGTTCTCGGGGCGCTCGGGTTGGGGGAGTGATCACGCCGTCGAACGCAAGTCGCCGAGCTTTGATTCGGCGTCGTCGTACCAGGCCCGGTTGCGGGCGGCGGTCGGCAGTCGCAACAGTTGGAACACTGCGATCCCCGCGACGAACGCGATCATGAACAGGTCGGCCGTGAGGTGGTAGAGCACGGCCGTGGCCACCGCCGCGGCTTCGGTGATGGCGAACTCCGCGAACTTCCCGGAGGAGTACACGCGCCACAATCGCTCCGGTTCCGTCTCCGGCGGCACGCCGTCTTCGGGCGGTTCCGGCGCTTCGGTCGCCACGCGTTTCAGGCCGCTGGACCACAGTAGCGGTGTGGCGAAGCGGGCGATGGCCACGGCTGACAGGGTCAGCGTCGCCCCGAGCACGGTGACGATGGGTACGCCGACGAGCCGACCAGCGTTGCCGCTGATGGGTCTCCCACCGAGTGCGAAATAGACGGTGCTCATGACCCCGGCGCTGAGGATCGCCAACCCCGCGACCAGCGCCAAGCAGAGCAACCGCAACACGCGCTGCCGGGCTTGCATCTCGGGCGTCTCGAGCGGGTGCCCGCCGTCGGACCAATACGGAGCGATGCGGTTCATGGTGGGGTCATCGGCAGCGGATGTCGTGATATTCGAGGGGGAACTCGTAGTCTTTGCGGAGCGGATAGCCGACCCAATCGTCGGACAGGAGAATGCGGCGCGGGTCGGGGTGGCCGACGAAGCGGATGCCGAGGAGGTCGTAGGCTTCGCGCTCGTGCCAATCGGCGGTCCGCCAGATATCCGAAACCGTCGGCACTTCGGGAAGTTCACCGACGACGCCATCTTTCCAGCGCGGCAAGAGGATTTTCATCGTGAAGCGGTGGCCGGGGAAGGCGAAGCTCGAGAGGTGGTAGACGACTTCCAAGTGCGGGTCGAACCCGGCCTTGGCGACTTTCTTGAGGTCGGTTTCGAGGTAATCGACCCCCGCGAGGTTATTCAGGATGTCGAAGCGGAGGACGTCCCGAAGGTAGCGGCCGATCTCCGGGAGGAGTGCCACTTCGATAACGACGAACGGATCGGGGGCACCGGGGTGCCCGACCACGGCGGAGCCGAATCGGGCTTGGAGTTCCGCGGCGGTGTCGGCGGGTGTCATGGGGTTGTCACCGGAAGCGGAATCGGCGGAGCCGGATCAGCCGTCGCGCTTGACCATGATTAGAGACGACAGACCCAACATCAATGAGATTTGAAGCAGCGACACGATCAGGACTTCGGGCCATGAGACGCCCAGGTCGGTGTCGAAATCGCGGGACTTGTACTCGGACTCTGACAGGACGGATTTAGCGATCATCCGGCCCGAGAGCTTGTCGATGTCGTAGGTGCGCGGGAACGTGCGCCGCAAGCCGAAGAGCAGATTCTCCCAGATGCTCGGCACCGGCTGAGTCGCCTTGATCTCGTCTTCGGAAGCTCCCGCTTCTCCTTGGGCCTTCTTGGCCTCGATGATGCTTTTCTTGGCGCTTTCGTTGATTCCCTCTACCGTCTCGTGGGCGTACCCGATGCCGGACACCAAGCCCCAGATGAGTATGGTCCCGAGAATCGCGACTAGGTTATTGCGCGTCAAGACGGCGAACAGCGTCGAGATGGCGTACAGCAGGGAAAAGTAAAATGTCAGGATCGGAATCATCAAGAGGAACCCGGCGGACCAGACCCCGGTCTTCAGGCCAATGACGAGCCAGATTCCGACGATGGTGAACGTCGATAGGAACAAGACGTAAAGCAACCCGCCGAAGTATTTCATCAGCAGGAGTTGCACCCGACCGATCGGCTTGGAAATATAGAGGTCGAGGGAACCTTTTCGCAGCAAATTCGGGATGAACCCCGCGGTGACGATCACGGACAAAATCATCCCGGCGAGAACCCCGAAGTCGCCGAAGATGTTTTTTTCTAAGCGGTAGATCATCGAACGAGGCGAAAGCCGGAGGAAGTCGAGTTCGATGCCGAACAAGATCGTGGGGTACGAGGGCCACGAGAGACCGTCTTCGACATTGGTATCATGGGTCACGTATGTGATGCGGACTTCACCGGCAGGGCTATTAGGAGCGACGATGCCTTCGATTTCCTTGAAATTCACCGCCTTGCGCATGAACATGATTTGCGAGGCAGCGGAGGTCGGGAATCCGGGCACTTCCTTGGCTTTACGCAGCGAGGCCTCGTCGGTGCAGGTCAGCACGACATCGAACTTGTAGTCGCCGCGCCAGTAGGGTCCGGTCTTGGTTTGCACGTAGTTTTGTACTTTGAAATTCGGATTTCCGACATCCGGATTCTTTTGATAGAGGATGTTGAGCAAGTCGTACTGCCTGCCGATGGCCTCTTCCGGGGGCAATTGGCGGTACGAAAGACTGAGGATGAACAGCATGAACAAGCCGGCAATGACCATCATTGCTTGGAGGATCCAACCGCTGACCGCTTCCTTGTACGAATCTTTCATGATTGCCCAGAACGTCTGCATCACTCACTCCTCCGGCCTTGGGACAAGGGGCGGGCCACGCGGACGCCGCGCTTGGCATTGCCGCGTTCGGCGCTTTCAACCAATTCCATGAACGTGTCTTCTAGTGTCTGTTTTGATTCGCTAACGTTCCGGAGCCGTAGGCTCTTTGACGCCAAAAAGTCGAGCACACTGTCGATCGATTGCCCCGAGGCCAATTCAATGTGCGTGACATCGCCGTCCGGCTCGACCTTGAAGCCGAGCGCCTTGACTTCGGTCACGGGGAAAACCGCGCCCGGTGCTAGCGTGATACTAAATCGCTCGACGGTCTTGGTCAGTTCGGCGACGGTGCCGGTGCGGACGATTTCTCCCTTGTGCATGATGGCGACGCGGTCGCACATCAGTTCGATTTCCGCCAGCAAGTGCGAGTTGACGAAGATCGTCCGGCCTTCGGCTTTGAGAGTGGCGAGCAACTCGCGGATTTCCTTGCGGCCGACCGGGTCGACGCCGTCGGTCGGCTCGTCGAGGAAGATCACTTCCGGGTCGTGGAAGAACGACTGGGCGATGCCGAGTCGCTGCTTCATCCCCTTGGAGTAGGTCTTGATCTTCGACGAGCCGCGCTTGCCGAGGCCGACGATGTCGAGCGATTCGGCGATCCGCTTGATGCGGTCTGGCCGATTCATCCCGTAGAGTTCACCGTAGAAATGCAAGAGCGATTCGCCGGTGTGATAACCGGGGAACGAGTGGTCTTCTGGAAGGTACCCGACGCGTTTACGGACTTCTGCATGCCCGGCCGGGTAACCGAGCAAGAACGCCTCGCCGTCTGTCTTCCGGACAATTCCGAGCAAAATCTTGATCATTGTTGATTTGCCGGCGCCGTTTTGGCCCAACAGGCCATAAATTTGCCCCGGTTCGACTTTCAGCGTGATGCCCTTGAGAGCTTCAATCCCGCCGTACGACTTGTAAAGACTTTTGACATCGATGACCGCCACGCTCGCCTCCCGTGGGTTAGCCGGCCGCGGGGAAATCCGCGGCGGTGATGGCTGTTCGCTCTGGGGAAGACGATATTGCCGGCGGGGACTCTCTGCAACGCCCGAATCCCGTTTCCGCCGGAGTTCCCGGGAAATGGCCTACCGGCGTACCCCATCGTAGAATGGAGATACCGGCACCCACCGCGAGACGCCCATGCGACGCACGATGTTGAAATCGAAAATTCACCGGGCCACCGTCACCGACGCCAACCTCCACTACGAGGGGAGCCTGACGATCGATCAGGACCTGCTCGACGCCGCCGATATTCTGCCGAACGAGCAGATCCACGTGTGGGATGTCACCAGCGGCACGCGCTTGATCACCTACGCCTTATCCGGAGAGCGCGGCAGCGGCGTCATTTGCGTGAACGGGGCGGGGGCGCATTTGATCCACAAGGGGAACCTCGTCATCATCGCGACTTTCACGGAAATGAAGACGAAAGAAGCCAAGCGCTACCGGCCGGGGGTCGTGTTCGTCACGCCGGAGAACGCGCTGCAAGAGCCGGTGCAAATCGGGGCGCCGCTGATCCCCGCTCCGCAGATCGCGGAATGGGATGCCCCGCCGCCGACCCGGATGGCCTGAGCGTACTCCGGGGCGAACCGTGGATCAGGATCGCCCCGGCCAAGCACGCGACTCCGAAGCTGCGATGCGACATCAACACATCGCGGACACCGGTGGCGAACAATCCGGCAAACTGTTCGACCGAGCTTCCCTCGCCGCCGGGGATCAAGGCGAAGGTGCCGAAGCCGGCGACGACCAGCGCCGCGAAGCGATCCCGCGGATGATCCGACGCCAGTAATTCCCCCAAATATGGTAGGATCAAGACGAGCAACGTCAGTTCGTACGGGAGCAATTGGCAACAGAGCGGGGCTCCGACGGCGCACGCGGCGAGGGCCCAACTGGGGCTCGGTTTCTTCAATCCGTTCCGCGCCCACACCAGCCCGAACCAGACCCCGTAGCCCAGCAGGGTCCCGAGCATCCCCAATTCCCAAACCGGCCCGCCGTTGGCGACCACGAGCCGGTTCCAGCCCGTGATCTGACGGTTCACGCCGACGCGGTTGAACTCCACCGACTGATGGCCGCCCTGCAAATAGCCGAGGTAATCGAGCAGGAACCACGGCGAACCCGTGACGATCATTGCCGCGAGCAAATTCAACCCGGCCACCCAGGCGAGGATTTCCACCGGCCGGCGCCAACCGCTGAGAAACCACGCCAGCGGCAGCAGCGGAATCGCCAAGTGCGGCTTGATGAACGCCACGGCCCAAATCAGTGCCCCGATCCGCTTCCAACCGGCGTTGTACGCCGCTTGCCCGAGGACGGCGCAGGCCGCGATCAGCAGCGTCGTTTGGCCGACGATCAGCACGAAGAGCGAGAGCGGATTGCAGAGGATGACGACCGCCGCCGCCGCCTTGAACCAGGGTGGGAACGCGCCCGGCACGAACGCTTGCAACTTCCACGCAACCGCGGCGCTCAGGGCGATCATGATCCCGCACCAAAGCAATTTCGCGGCGATCCACGGCAGCGGCACGAACGGCGCGAACACGAGAATTGCCTGCGGAGTCAGGAAGAATCCGTTGTTATCGATCAAGTCGGCATCGCTGTACTGCTCCGCGACGCGCGCGTGCATCTTCGGAGTGTCGTACGGCGATTCCCCGCGCAGGCCGAGCGCCGCGCCGGAGGTGTAAATCCAAAGGTCTTCGCCGTGGTTGTCTTCGACCGCGACGCGGCCGGCCCACCAGCCGGCGATCAGGACGCCGAGGACCGTGGCGACGACGGCGAGCCGGGTGGAAGAATCGCGCACGGCCGGTCCCCGAGATTGCATCGCGGGAAGTCTAGAACAGGATTCGCCGCGTAAGAAGAAGGGGACCGCAGCCGCGTCGGAGACCCCCGTGCCAGCAGCCAAGCTCGATTCCGCGCACTTCGCCAAATTGTCCGCGCTGCTCGACCTCGAAGCGGCCGCGGAGCAGGAAGCCGCGCGCAAGGCGGCGCAGTCCGACACCGGCCTGCGCGACGGCGTCACGTTGACGGGCTTGGAAATCCGCAACGCCGAGTTCGGCCTCGGCGGGCGCTTGCTGCTGACATTCAGCCGGAGTTTGCGCAGCGACCGCTTGCCGCCGAACCGCCTGCAACCCGGCTCGCCGGTGGTGTTGAATCAAACCGGCGTCAACCGCCGGCATCCGTCGTACCGCGGTGTTGTGTTCGACCGCGATGCCAACACCATCGGCATCGCCATCGAACCGCCCGACGACGACCTCAGCGACGACGCCACTTGGCGGCTCGACCTGTCCGCGGACGAAATATCCCGGCAGCGCCAGCAAGAAGCGCTACGCCGCGCGGCCACCGCCAACGGCGATCGCCTCGCGGAACTCCGCACCGTGCTATTGGGGGAACGCCGACCGGAGTTCGACAAACTGCCGCATTTGCAACTTGCCGAGCACCTGAACAAACCGCAGCAAGACGCGGTGCGATTCGCCCTGAGCGCGAAGGATGTCGCCATCATCCACGGCCCGCCCGGCACCGGAAAAACGACGACCCTCGTCGAAGCGATCCGCCAAGCCGTGCTGCGTGGCGAGCGCGTGCTGGCCTGCGCCCCGAGCAACCACGCCGTCGACAACCTGCTCGAAAAGCTGATCGCCATCGGCGAGAAACCGGTGCGCGTCGGCCATCCGGCCCGCGTCGACCCGGCGCTGCGGGACCGCGCGCTCGACATGCTCGTGCAAAAACACGTCGATGGCCGGCAGGCCCGCAAGTTCGCCAAGGAGGCGTATTCGCTATTTCAACAAGCCGACAAATGGACGAAAGAGAAGCCGCAACCCGGCGAGAAAGCCGCCTTGCGCCGCGAAGCCCGCGCGCTGCTCGGCGAAGCCCGCAAGTTCGAAACCCTCGCGGCGGAGCGGATTCTCGACGAAGCGCGGATCGTCTGCGGGACGATGACCGGCCTGACGAGCGACCGGCTCATCGGCCGGCGCTTCGATTGGGCCATGATCGACGAAGCCGGCCAGAGCACCGAACCGGCGAGTTGGCTGCCTCTGCTGCGCGTCGACAAGCTCGTGCTGGCCGGGGATCACAAGCAGCTGCCCGCGACGGTCATTTCCCCCGAAGCCGCCGGGCGGGGCCTCAGCATCAGCCTGATGGAGCGGCTGGCGAATGGATTCGGCGACGCGGTCGCCCGCTTGCTGACGGTCCAACACCGGATGCACGCCGACATCATGGGCTTCTCGAACGCCGAGTTTTACGACGGGGCGCTCGTCGCCCACGAATCGGTGGCCGGGCACCGGCTTTGCGATCTCGACGGCGTCGCCGCCGGCGCCGTCACCGAGCAACCGGTGCGCTACATCGACACGGCCGGGGCGAGTTACGACGAGGAGCGCGAGCCCGAAAGCGGCAGCCGGCGCAACCCGTTGGAAGCGGAACTGGCCATCAAATACGCCCGGCGATTATTGGAAGCCGGTGTCCCCGCAACGGCCATCGGCATCATCACGCCCTACCGCGCGCAGGTCCGATTGATCCGTGAGAAACTCGCCGACGTGCCCGAGTTGGAAGTCGACAGCGTCGACGGCTTCCAAGGCCAAGAGAAGGAGGCGATCCTCTTTTCGTTCGTCCGCTCGAACGCCGAGGGCGAAATCGGCTTCCTCGCCGATACCCGCCGCACCAACGTCGCCTTCACCCGGGCCCGGCGCTCGCTGCTCGTCATCGGCGACAGCGCGACCCTCTCGATCCACCCCTTCTACCAGTGCATGATCGCCCATTTTGAAACCATCGGGGCCTACACCAGCGTCTGGGAGGAGGGGTGAAATTTGAATGGCTGATTGTAGTTGCCTCAAATTATCAAAATGATATCTGTGATTCTAGCCCTCAACCAAGCGTAATCTCGACCCGCTTCTTTTCTGCGAATGCCAAAAAGCTCGAAATCCCCGACGGTTTCCGGGGTCTGTGGATGTAGACGC